>CAYSQZ010000353.1:0-4054 GCA_964433035.1 uncultured Pirellulaceae bacterium
GCTGTTGAAATAATCACAGCCTCGAAGCGCGAGCGCCCATGAGGAATCACTCTCTCACTAACATTTCACGCTGTCTGGAAACCCGAAGCGTGAGCGAGGACAATGTCAACTGCCGCGTCGTCCTCGCTTACGCATCGGGTTTCCCTTTGCTCGTCTTGTTCCAAGCTGTTGAAATAATCACAGCCTCGAAGCGCGAGCGCCCATGAGGAATCACTAACGTTTCGGGTTACCACAAGCAACGAACCTACTCGACTTCGGGAAAAAAAAACGACAACAGTTCTTCCCATTTATTGGCTGCGAAGCTCGAAGTGTCCGACCAATCAATGACATCTGTCAGCGAACCAAAATCATCGGTCCAGACCGTGTTCGGCATTGGGTTTGGCCAAGGCGTCCAGTTGGCACCGTATTTGATCAGCTCGGTTAGCTCAGGATCTTTCACGACTAAAACCCAGCTCGATTCATCAGCACCGTTGTCAAAATCTTCCACCATCTCCTCAATGCCACTATCCTCATAGGTTTCGACGAGAAACGACTCGTAACGAACTTCCTTGGCCAAATTGAAAACGATTGTCCCTAGATCAAGGTAACGATTGGAAACATGAACCGCCAAAATCCCTCGCTTTGAAAGATTGTCGCAGTAGAGCTTGAAACACTCACTAGTCAACAAGTGCATTGGAATCGCGTCACTGCTAAACGCGTCAACCACCAGAAGATCGAACTCCTCACTACCATGCCTGGCAAAATAGTTCTCCATCTGAATCCTGGCGTCGCCGATGACGACTTCGACCTGCTCGAACGCTTCGGTGTTACTCAAATATGAAAAGTACTCTCGGGCAACCGTTTCGCAAGCTGGATTGATCTCGTAAAACTTGAACGAATCTCCCTCAATTCCCCACGACGCCATCGAACCGGTACCAAGCCCCACAACACCAAACTTCAGCGAGTCGTCGCCATTGATTTCGCCTAAGAGGTCGACTGCCACGCCGATTCCACTGGTCGGGCTGTAGTACGAAGACGGAATGGGAACAGGGACCAATTCGTCGCCATAATCGAACTGAGCCCCATGCTTGATGCGGCCATTGATGAGGCTTCTTGAATACTCCGTTCCATCTTCATCTCGATACGAGCGAACATGAAGCGTCCCGTAAGAATTTCGGAAGCGATATAGAACGTCGGCTTCGCCCAGCTCGCTACCTTCCTCAAACATGTTGTAAATTGCTGCAACAATTCCCACGATCGCCAACGGCACCGCAAACCAAGAGCAAATTTGGGAAAACCCAACACTCCGCATTCCCGATTTTTCATTGACATCGCCAGAGCGGACCTTCTTTGGCCCTGGGTACATCAACATCGCGATTACCGAAAAAGCAATCGAAAAAATCAGCGAGACCTGAAACTCAAAATAAGCATTGAAGATCCTCGGAGCCAAGATCACTACAAAAATCCCGCCAAGTGCACCGCCGACCGAAACCATCAGGTAAAACAAAGTCAAACTTTCTTCTGCCGGTTTGGCTCGCGCCAACTCGCCGTGACAGGTCATACAGCAAGCGAACATAACCGCAGCGTAACCCGCGACCTGCAGCGGTAACGGAATCGAAATCCCTTCTTTCAACAACCCAATCGCCAATAGAACCGAAACAAACATCAGCGGAAAGAAGACACCACGTCGATACCAGCGCGGATTCTCAAAGCAGATAATGAACGTTACCAAATACAGGCCCAGCGGCAGCACCCAAAGAAAAGGCACCGAGGCGACTTCCTGACACATTTGGTTTGTGGTCGCCAACAACATGGCCGATGCAGCAAACGCCAACAGCGACCAGGCAACGCTGTTGACCAAATTGGGAAGCGGTAACTCATCCGCCTGACCGGACTTAGACCTTTGGCTTGACGCATCCCTTTGGCTTGACGCATCCGAATCTCCGACAACAAGTCGGTCTGAGCGTTTCTCGGCGTCACCCGATTCTTCAACCGAACCAGAGAACAATTGCCAACCCGACCAAAGGCACATCACTGCGAATATTGCGAACCCAATAGACCAATAAAACGACTGATCTCCCAAACGCAGATACGGCTCAACGAAAAACGGATACCCGATCAAACCCAGCAACGAGCCAAAATTGGAAACCGCAAACAGGCGGTACGCGGATTTTTGAGAGTGGGTTCTGCTTTGCCAAGCCTGAATCAGCGGCCCAGTCGTCGAGAGCAGGAAGAATGGAAACCCGATCGTCGCTGTCAGCAACAACATCATTTGCCAAGTCGGATCCTCTGACCCGTTGGGCTTCCAAATTTCGCTCGGTTGCACCGGTAAAAACGCCAACGCCACGATCAGCAAAACCGCGTGCAGGATCCACTGTTTTCTGACGGCCAAGCGTTTGGTGACGAGATGCGAATAACAATACCCCAACAGCAGCGCCACTTGGAAAAACAACATACAGGTCGTCCAGACCGAGGCCGTTCCGCCAAACCAGGGCAAAATGAATTTTGCGATCATCGGTTGGACTTGAAATAGCAGAAACGCGCTCAAGAAAATCGTCAGTGCGTAGCGTGTCATTCAAATCCCGGAATGTATTGGAGCGCATTGAAGGTGAATACGCGTGAGAGATTGCCGCAAGCAAAAAAATATTCCGCAATCGCGCCCATTTTCTATGGACGGATGATAAATTCAATGCCAAACCGAGACAAGCAAAATCCAGGGTGAGCATGCGTGAAAACTTCTCGCTTCTTAAGTTTAGCTATGTTAGGATCTTCGGATTAATTGATTGCGACACCCTCGATATAAAGGTAAGACCATGAGGCCCAGCATTATTAAGCCGTTTCTCAATTTTTGCTTGTTAATCACGATTGCCACAATCACTCTGGGTGATTCGCAATCCTTCGCTCAAATATCCGACCCTCGCGATCTTCCCGGCAACACGCTTTGGCTCGATGGAAGCGATGTCGATGGTGACTTCGTTTCGGGCGGAGCTTTTTTAAATGGCACAACATGGGTCGACAAGTCGACTGCTCAAAACGCAAGCGCTATCCAGACTGTCGCATCCGCTTTACCAACCGTTGTAAATACGTCTGTCAATAATTTGACCGCCGTCCAATTCGACGGCGATGATTTTATGGATGTGGCTAGTACAGCGTTTGGAATGCTCCGAAATGTCGAAGGCGCAACGATGATTGGTGTGCTTCGGACCGAACGGGAAAGTTCCAACCAGGCACTGCGTGCGTTAATGGTTTCTTCTGGAGCGAATTCGGCGGCAACACGCGCTGGCATCAATATGTTTGACGGATTCGGGAACAACATTGGAGGAACTGGAGATTTTGGACTGGCCGGTCGACGGCTGGACTCCGACGGTTTTCAACGGATCGAGGGTGGCAATATCGTCGCCGGCCAAGTACATACGTTGACAGGATTGTTCGACTACCAAGCCGGTGGAATCTCGCTGCTGGTAGATGGCCAACAGGAAACGTCTATTGGCACTTTCCAATCGCCGGGCCTAACCAGCGATACCGACAGTCTCAATATCCGTGTCGGTGCCGATGCTGCCCTCAATATGCCGCGAGGTTTCTTCGATGGGCAGATTTCCGAGTTGATCGTCTACGATCGCGTCTTGAGCGCCAGCGAATTGGCAGACCTCGATGCATACATTACTGAAAAATGGACACCTGTTGCTGACCCGATGCTTGGAGATGTCAACTTGGACGGCTCTGTCAACTTTTTTGACATCGCACCATTCATTGCGGTCCTGTCGGCAGGCCCGTTTCAAGCTGAAGCGGATATTGATCAGAATGGCGAGGTTAACTTTTTCGACATTGCGCCGTTTATCGATTTACTGAGTGGGTAATATAACCTGCTCTTCGTCAAAATTTATGGCTCAATCTATCTGAAAGAAGAGGGTCTAAGAATCTTGGTTCAATGTTAACAAGCCTTCCCTCCTCGGGCTGCGCCCCGACCCTCTCAGAGGGGGCTCTTCGCGGAATTTAGTGGGTGATTGGGAACAAATAAAGCACCCTCCCTCTGGGAGGGTCGAGCTGTCACCGCTAGGTGACACGCTCGGGGAGG
>CAYSQZ010000354.1:0-2336 GCA_964433035.1 uncultured Pirellulaceae bacterium
TGAGTTGTTGGTTTTATCGCTGAGTTTTTGCCAGCAAGTAATTCTTTCGCTAGCCAGTAATTCGATTTTGCGAGCAATTAATTCGATTTTCTGGTCAGTAATTCGACTTTGCGAATTGGTAAATTGATTTTGCGAGACAGTAACTTGAGTCGGTATTTTAGTCACCCTCCCTCTGGGAGGGTCGGAAAATTCGCTTGCGAATTAGACGGGGAGGGTTTAGGAATCTTGTTAGTTCAATTTGTTAACGATTGTTTGCCCTCCCCGAACTGCGCCATCATGAATGATGGCGAGTTCGACCCTCCCAGAGGGAGGGTGACTTCTTTCAGTTGGATTGAATCACATAATTTGATTGAATCACATAATTTGACGCGGCTGATTTGGATTGAATCACATAATTTGACGCGGCTGATTTTTGTTCAACATTTATAAGAGCCCCCTCTGGGAGGTCGTCGCTGCCATTTTGACAAACGGACTTTCAAAACTTCTCTCACTGCAGCTTTTGACAGCCCTCTTCTGACTAAGTTTCATAAGACGATTGGCCATGCTGCTGTGAACGAGAAATCATATCCATCGAGTAAAGCCCCGCCAAAATGAATTCCACACACGAAGCCCGAACCGCATCATCGGAAGAGGCATTGATCTCGAACGCTTTTTCCCACGCTGGCGGGACACGTTTGAGTCGCTCGGCGTACTGCGACGAAGGAACCATATCGCCGACTTCGATTTTGACACCTTTGCCAAAGATCTCAGCGATCTCGTCAAGCCCGTGTTCGGTCACGTATTCAGTGAACACGATTTGAATAGCTTCGGCGACAATGCTGTCCAGGACTTGCTTCTCCGACATCTGGTGACTACCCATCAAGTCGAGTTCAAGCTTGCCCAGCGAAGAAGTATAAAGGTGCCCAAGATCACTGATCCGCGGTACCGCTGGTTTTTCGCCAAGCACGACACCGCGATGGCGGGCGCTTGAAACCATCGTTCGATAGTTGGCAAGGCTGAATCGAGCGCTGACGCCCGATTGATGATCGACGTATTTTGATTTGCGAGCCTGAATCGTAATCTGTTCACAAATTTCACGCATGAAGTACGGGACGCGAACAGGAAAGTCTCCATCGAGGTCGATATCGGCTTCCTGCTCCATGATTTCGATGCCATGATCGCGGTTGGTTGGATAGTGCGTCAAAATCGAGCTGCCGATTCGGTCCTTGAGCTGCGGGATTACTTTGCCTGACCGGTTGAACGTCGACGGGTTGGCTGAAAACAGAATCATCACGTCGATTTCGAACCGCACGGGATAGCCACGGATCTGGACATCGCGCTCTTCAAGGATGTTGAACAATCCGACTTGTACCAGTTCATCGAGCTCTGGAAGCTCGTTGATTGCAAATATGCCTCGGTGCATGCGCGGGATCAAACCAAAGTGCAATGCGTCTTCGGTCGACATGCTTACACCACCGGCAAGTTTAGCCGGATCGATTTCGCCAATGATGTCAGCGAATTTTGTTCCGGGGGCAAGTCGTTCCGCATAGCGATCTTCTCGATCCCACCAGGCGATCGGGACTTCGGCGGCGTCGTGGCTGGCGACGAATTCTTTGGCAGTTTTGGAAAGCGGATTGAGTGGATCTTCGTGGAACGGAGTTCCGGAAATGTCGAGGTACGGGATCTTTTGATCTAGAAAGCGAACCAGCCCACGCATCAAACGACTTTTGGCCTGCCCTTTTTCGCCCATGTAGAGCATGTCGTGGCCCGAGAGCAAAGCGATATTGATTTCCGGGATCACGGTGTTCTCATAGCCTACAATCCCGGGATAGAGGTCTTCGCCGGCAGCGAGCTGACGTAAGAAGTTCTCACGAATCTCCTGCTTTACCGTTCTCGATTTATATCCACTATCGATTAGCTCTTTCAGGTTTGTCGCTTGAGCCGCCGTTGTTGTTGACATTGATGTTCTCTAGTTCGGAATATGATCGCGAAACCAAAAGGTCTCCAGTCGAAACCGGATTATAGCAACGTCATCAACAGGAATTCCATTTTTGAACGATTCCTCAGACTAAACGAAGTTGCTGGACACTTTGTAGAGTTCAATGACTCGATTCAAAACACAAATCCAGCTCGGTCGGTTCGGAGAAAAAGATTTCGAGATTTTACCTTCGGTTCAAAAAAACGGTAAAACTCGAGTCGGGCAAGAGGCCCGCCCAACCTGCTATCGCTCAGTTTGAGTAGCTAATGTTGGAACTACCGCACAGTTTGAGTGGTTAAAGTGTCGGAACTGCCGACATTCGTCTTGCTCCCTTTTCAAAAAGCGGCTCTCTCAATAGTCTATCGTGCTCAGTTGGCTG
>CAYSQZ010000354.1:2436-3974 GCA_964433035.1 uncultured Pirellulaceae bacterium
TGAGCGGCGTGGATTTGGCTACGTGCTACTTGTACAGCCAAAATTTTGGAAAACGGTTTGTTGTAAAACAAAAAAGGCTAAAGGAAATGGCTGCGATAGATTTTATCTATTTCGATATGGGCAAAGTGATCTTCGAATTCGATCACGATATTGCTTGCCGAAAGATCGGGGAACTGACGGGTACTTCGCCTGAGAAAATGAAGTCGCTGATCTTTGAGTCGGGGCTCGAAGACCGCTATGAGACTGGTTTAATCAACTGTGAGCAATTCCATCAGGAATTTCTCGATGCGGCCAACGTCGAGATCGGCAAAGAGGAATTTCTTGGTGCTATCGCTGATGTGTTTTGGCCCAACCAGGAAATCTTTCCCTTGATCGCTCAGTTGCGGGCTCGGAACTTTCCCTTTGGCTTGCTTTCCAATACCTGCAGAGCCCATTTTGAACATATTTGTTCGAAGTACCTGATCATGCCGGACTTTTTTTCCCCGGTGATTCTCAGCTACGAAGTCAATTCGATGAAACCAGATTCGAAGATCTACGATCGAGCGCTTGAGCAAGCCGGATGCCACATTTCTTCGTGCTTTTTTGTCGACGACAGACAGGAAAATGTTGACGGCGCGATCGCAGCGGGAATGGATGCTGTCTTATATCGGTCGGTTCCCGAGTTGGTCGAAGAACTGGTCAAGCGAGGTGTCGAAATTAACTTTTGATAGCTCAGATGAACGCAAGGGGCTATGGCGAGCAAGCCACCTCGGCTATTACAATTTGGGATAAGATTTTATGAACTCTGGTCAACTGTTAGACTGATTGTTGTATGTCCGATTCAAAAGAAACTGATGCCAACTCCAATTCCAGGCAGTATAGTGCGCTATGGACGCCGGGCTGGTATGAGCTTGATCAGACGTTGGTACTGGGAGAGCGACAGAAGTTTTGGTTCTTCCAAACGCCGCCAGATGAATGTCTGGTGATGGCTGATGATCTGGATTTTGTTTTTTACAATCAGCTCGACTCGACCCAAAACTGTATCGTTCGCTACGCGAAGATTGTTGAGATGCATCATCGGGAGTTGGGAGAGTTGCTGAAAATCGATACCGATGGACTGGACTACATTTTTTTCCCTGCTGGCAGTGAGGAAATAGTGGTCAACGCCGAGGAGGAACCCGGTTCGACTTACGATAGCGATTTGGAAGTCTCGGACTGGTCGGTGCTTGTCAAACTGGCTGAAGTTTCTGAGCCGGTTGCCGATATGGCTTAAGATTTTCTGAACAGATTGGCACGCGACCCGCAGACGCACAGGCCAGTGATGCTCTCGGATCAGTGTGGTTGTGATCAAATCGAACTTGCTGTCCCGATGCAATGATGCTCGGCACTTGGAACTGTTTGCTAAATGTGACGGCAAGGCGATATCCGCCGGTTGGTTGAGTGTTTGTCGGGGCTAAAGCCCTGCCGCCCAATCCAATAAGAAACTGTCAGATAGTGCCTAGTTGTCCGTCAAAACTGAAATGAATAGCAAAACGGGTGCCATGCTTCACGCTTGCGTG
>CAYSQZ010000355.1:0-3967 GCA_964433035.1 uncultured Pirellulaceae bacterium
GAAATTTCCTGGTGAGCGAGGGATCGGTTCCTTGATGCTCCTCGTTTCTCCTCGCTCACGCTTCGGGTTTCCATTTGCCGAAAAAATGAGCAATGACCGACTGCCAATCTGGATGACGGGGCCGTTGGCTTATTGCCCGATGACACTATTTTGAAAACCTTCCATAGGTAAGAAACTCACTGACTTGCTTCAAAACCCTCGGTCGAACCAGCAATCCATTATGTCCACTGAAAATGGAAACGTGATCTTTTTCGGTTGACAAATGACTGCTTCGCTTTGAAACGACCAAATCATATTGGCCCGCAATGACTCCAAACTCAACATCACCCTCAGGCGGAGGCAAGCGATTGACAAAACTGTCGGGAGCATCAGAGATCTGGCAAAGGGTTTTGCAAAACGGTAGCAGATATCCCAGTCGCCTGGCAGCAGGTGACCCGTGATTGGGCGAACCCAGTTGCACCACACGTTTGAGTTTTGAAAAGGAACCGGAATTACCGCCGTTTAAAATTGCTTGACGCGTGATGATTCCGCCCATGCTGTGACCAACAACGGCGAATGAATCAACACTTGGATCGCATTGAAGTCGATCAAACTCCTCAGTAAGACTTTGAGCGTGATACTCGATCGAACGCCAAAAACTTCGATATCCAAAGTTCGTAACAACGAACCCGTTGCGGGTTAGATACCATGCCAACGGCCACATAAACACGCGGTGCGATCCCAAGCCATGGACCAATAAAATTCTCCGGCACGCGTTGGAATCAGACTTGGTTGATTCAGAATTCATCTGGGTGTGCCCGACAAAAACGGAACGTCGCTGACGCTCAGTGTCGCAATGAATCGCTTTTGAATATCAAGAAAGGACTCAAGCAACTCTTGAGGCGAAACCTCAGTGCGACTGGTCAAGCGAATGCAACTATCACTCAGTCTTACATTGGATGTTGAGCTAAGTACGTTCAACTCACACCACGTCAGATCTTTGTCGTAGTCGACGTCGACCGCATCTGATTCGAGGTCTTCGATATGATCAACGATCGCTTCAAGATCGAGTGGTTGTTGAGTCAGAATTTCCAACACCGAAAACTGTTGCCCAAACACTTCATCGAACGGCCCAGCCAAAACCCGGGCGGGCTCCGTGATTTCGGTGATCGAACGAGCCCAGATTACTTTAGAAGGAGTTTCCTCGTCCTGCAGGACTTGAATTTGGTAGCAGAAAAACGGAGTGGCTACGAATCCTCCACCTTCGGTCGGACCGTCGACCGAAATTTCTTTGCGTTTGAGACCATAGGATTTACGCAAGGCTGAAAAAACACTCTGCAGATCGGAATCGATTTCAGACTCCGCGAGTTCGCAAACATACCGTTGATTACCCGGATCTGCCGCCGTTGGGACGCGGTGGTGCTTTTGAAAACCCTCGAGTTGTTTGACGGGCATCGTTTGCTCACACACCAGCCGAACCGAGTCTGCGTTTTCCATTGTTGTCTTTCAATCCGTTGCGTCTGAATTCAATCCACTGTTCTGCGACCAGTACTAAACGCTGGCCAATCCCTGAATGCGGCGCCATGCGCTGATTTGCCCGAGATGTCCGTTCTCGTGATTGAACATCAGGTAAGGCAAGGCAAAGCCGGCGGTGGGCATCACTTTCTCCCATCTGGGTAGCTTGATCGGTGTTGCAAACACAGAATCGTCAGCGTTGCCCAACAGTTCCGCCACCTGTTCGTGCCCGGCAACAAATGTCTGAAGTAATTCTTCAGTGGAGGCATATAAGTCGCGCGACGCCTGCGGCTTGGACTGCATCCCGAACTTGTGCTCTTTGGGATCCTCGAACTCCTCGCCCTTGATGATCGAAGTCATGACGGGCAGGTAAACATTGAGATGGCTCAGTACCCACGCCGGGTGATTGGCCGGTGCGTCATGGTCGGCCGCTGGCTGGGCCACCATTTGTTCTTCACTCAAATCAGCCACCAGCTTGGGAGCGTATTCCAGGTTCTTTTTCCAGGCGAACAGATATCCTTCGATAACGGGAGAGGCCATGACTTGCTTTCTTATTCTCGTGAGTGACGCGAAACTTCAACCGGCGAAGGTTTCTTCAACTGATTTGGTCGCTGGGTATGCAACCGCCCTGACGCAGGCTTAACCAGTTTTGTATCATGATCGGGTTGGATTTTGGAAGTAGCCGAGTCAATAAGCGGGGATTTAATGCGACTTTTTGAAGGAACGCAATTCGATCAGCCGCCGGTTTGCTCCCGTTGTCAACTGCTGGAGTCGGACTGTAAATGCCCACCCCCAGAGCCTGAACCGACCGCACCGGAGAAACTAACGGCCCGGTTGTCGGTCCAAAAACGCAAACGAGGAAAAGTCGTCACCGTTATCGCTGGGCTCAATGAAGGTCATCCGGGTAAGCATCTGGGGGATCTTTTGACGAAGCTCAAAAACGCTTGCGGCGCCGGCGGAACGGTCCAACAGGAAACGATCGAAATCCAGGGCGACCATTTGGAGCGAGTCAAAGATCAGTTGGCCAAAATTGGGTACAAAGTTCGCGGCTAACAATCGCTTTTTAATCGTTTACAATCTTTGGCTAACCCAGGAACTGTCTGACAATTAATATTGCACTGAGCGGCAAAGCGCTAGCCACCGGTAAACACCCAACGAACCGGCGGCTTGCCGCTTACATTTAACAAACAGTGCCTGGCATCCATTAGTCGATTCCTTTCAGAACTAACAATGACAAACGACGGTCAAACTTCGAAGCCCGAACTAACTCCAGCGCCGGACCTGGAGATTAAAGACGCCTTGGTAATATTCAAGACTGTCTGGGAGTCGTTAGAGGAAGAGCCGGGACGTGAGAATTTACGATTTCCCAAGGAACTAATCCTGCTCGGCGGTGCGCCAGGCGCGGGCAAGGGAACCCAGACACGGTTTATCATGGAGGCCAGAGGGCTAACTTGCCCTCCGATTGTGGTCAGCGAACTGTTGACGACTCCCGAAGCCCAGAAGATCAAGGACAGTGGGCAGATGGTCGGCGACACCGAAGTGATTGGCATTATCTTTCGTGAGTTACTCAAACCCGAATACCGCGATGGGGCACTGCTGGACGGATTCCCCAGGACTTCGGTACAGGTCAACTGCTTGAAAATGCTAGTCGACAAAATTGACTTGCTACACCAAGAGTTCGGTGAAACCGAGCTGGCGATTCATTTTCGACGTCCGACGATTCACGCGATGGTGCTCTTTGCCAGTGAGCAGACAAGCGTTGATCGGCAGTTGGGCCGAGGCATGGAAATTATTGCCTGGAATGAAAAGGTGGAGGAAACCGGGATCGGGAAGAAGCTCAAACTCAGAACCACCGATTTAGAGCCTGATAAAGCCAAGCGACGTTACCGAGTGTTCAAGGAGAAAACCTGGGATGCGCTTCAGTCGCTTAAAGAGATCTACCATTATCATTTCATCAACGCCGAAGGACCCAAGGAAGAAGTTGAAGAGAATATCCTCAAAGAGCTTCAGTATCAAAGTTCCCTCGAGCTTGACGCGCGAACTTTCGATCGGCTTGCTCCAATTCCGCTGGCTGAAGAAATCACGATTCACGCTCGGCAGGAGCTGGTTAAGCGACTCGACAGCTACGAGTTGAATCACAATGAGCTTTTTGTTCAGGTGGTTGCCCTGATTCAGAACAAGTTCATGCACATCGTTAATCGACATGCGATTTCCGGGCAGGCCAATGTGAATTCCGAGGAGAAGATTCTTGACGATCCGCTGGCACTAAAGATGTTGATCGATATTTTTTCAGAGCGTGGCTTTCACGCGATGGTCGATAAACGAATCCAGGAAGTCCCCGAGACGTTCGATTTGGAAACTGGAAAAATTAGTTGCCGTCAAAAAAACGTCTACCGGATCCAAATTCACTTCCAGGGGTCGTCCATTCGCCGCCGCTAGTGTGCCGACCCCAGTCATTGGCAACCGAAGCAAA
>CAYSQZ010000356.1:0-3961 GCA_964433035.1 uncultured Pirellulaceae bacterium
GTACTCAGTACTCAGTACTCAGTACTCAGTACTTAAAACATTCATTGCTCTACCAACCTCTGCCTCAGTTTCGAAATCGCCGTATGCAAAATGAAGCCAACATTGGTACTGGTCAGCCCCGTGACTTGGGCAATTTCCTTGTAGCTCAGCCCGGCATTAAACTTGAGTCGGAGCACTTCCTGTTGCCGATCGGGCAGTCGCCCAACCTGCTTCATCAACCCCGACGCCGCTTCGGATTTCTCAAGTCGCGCCACCGGATCGACTGACGCATCGGCTTGTCCTTCGATGTGATCGGTCAACTGATTTTCAGGTGCCAGTTTCATTCGACGCTCCTTACGACAAATATCGATCGCGCGATTTCGACAAACAGTGAACAACCATTGCGCCACCCGGGGACGAAGCTCCTCGTCTGGCTTGCGACAAAGTTGCAAAAACGTGTCTTGAACCACGTCACGTGCCGTCTCCAAGTCATGAACGAAATGATTGGCATAGCGCAGCAGCGAACCTTCGTGTTCCTGGATCGCAGAAATAACCCATTCTTCGGTCCCGCCGACTCCAGTGGAGTCAGGGACCAACGCTGGCCTGATTTCGTCGTTCATAGTTGTTCCGATGGTTTCCCAGTCGATTTCGCCAGGAAATCGACTCGACTTACGCGGTTCAAAAGCAATCACGAACCGGCATGGATTCCATTAGAAACTTTTTTGGTGCGATTTCCAAAAAAGTCAGATCCTCCAGCGGATCCCGCGAGACACCGTTTCATCTGGTTTGATACTTCTGCGGCAGAAAACCAGTAATCACATATACGATCACCGCCGCGATGCTACACAGCACGACCGCCAAACCAAGAATCGCGAACAACGGCCCCATCGTGCCGACCATCGCATTGACCATTCGATCGGAGTCCACTCCCGCCAACGCCAACAGAAACACACCGGCAATCAACACCGCTCCAAAAATAAACACACCGTTCCAAGCGCCCTCATAGTCGCTAGGACTGGGAGCCATGTGGGTGCCGACACAAAGTACCAAATAGATAAAAGCCCAGAACCGCAGTGTGAAAAAATTCTGCCCGTTGATCACGTTACCAAAGATCGTAGTCGCAATTCCAATCGACTTTCCAATCGCATCCCCTTCGGCGTTCTGGCCTGTCAGTTCAATCGCGCTTCGCGCCGCATCGGGATAGAACATCCACAACAAAACCGCCAGGGCGATCGAACCACCGACCAAAGGTGCGATGCCAATAAAAAAGTTCCCAACTCGCTGGAACCGATTCCGAGGGTCGAATGAATGGAGGACGTAGCCAAGCCGACCTGAATTTCGGTCTGGCTCAAACAAAGCGATCTCTTTGATCTTGTGGCGGAAGACCCAGCACATAAACGCGTGGCTAAGTTCATGGATCGGAGTTCCCAGCCACCCGGTCCACAACACGCTTTTCCATCCAAACCGCTCCGCCAACCGCCTTTCGGTAATTCTCTCAATCCAGTGAATCACAATCGCAAAAGCGACAAACGGAGCCAACACGATGAGCAGCAGCTTCAATGTCTCAAGCCAAACCGGAGCCGCTCCCAGAAGACTACTGGAAACAAAATTCACTCCCAAAACAGGGCTCAAGGCTGGCAAATCGAAGGCAATCATAGCGTGTTCAATCGTAAGCAAATTTCACCCGCTCGATCGACCATGGGGCGAGCCTAAGGCGCATTTGAAGTATTAAGTTGGTGAACCAGGAACCAAAATCGTCTCTATTCCGGGGACGCAATCCCTGTTAGTTTTAGTCGTTCTCAATGTGATCCACGAGTCCAATGTGAGCCACGAACCTGGCGCCTGTGTATTCAAAGCAAAATATCCAACATCGACGATGAATCAACCACGACAAATCAAACGAAGCGAACTTAAACCCGACGAAGTCCTCTGTGATTACTGTACCGCCAAATGCTGCCGGTATTTTTCACTGTCGATCGACCCGCCCAAAACGGCTGCCGATTTCGACTATATAAGATGGTACCTGCTCCATGAATTTGCCAGCGTTTTTACCGAAGGTAATAACTGGTACATCCTCGTCCACACGAAATGCAAACACCTTCAAGACGACAATCGCTGCGGCATCTACCAAACACGACCCAAAATCTGCCGTGACTACACAACAAAAAACTGCGAGTACGATGACGATTACACTTACGATCGCTACTTTGAAATCGGCGAACAAGTCGCTGAGTATTCCAACGCCAGGTTCAACAAGCCAGAAACATTCCGCACACCCAAACCCGGATTGCCAATATTAAATAAGTAGTGATTCCACCCTACGCCTTGGGTAGGACAAAATTTCGAGCCTTGCGTAGTGGACCCTTTTTCACTGCCAAAGTCGCAGGATTCGCCTCGAGGCGGAAATGAACTTGAAATTCCGGCTAAGCCGCACTACGAACAGCCTTAAAGCTCAGAAATAAAACCAATGTCAAATCAACTTATCCAGCCTCGCACCCTGAGCGGATTCAGAGACTTCCTACCCGAATCGATGATCCCGCGCGAGCGATTGATGGAGACCGCCCGAAATGTTTATCGGTCGTACGGCTTTGTGCCGATCGACACACCGACACTGGAGTACTCCGAGATCCTCTGTGGCAAGGGAAGCGAAGAAACCGATCGCCAGATGTACCGTTTCATGCACGGCAAGCGTGACGTAGCAATGCGGTTTGACCTCACCGTTCCGCTGGCAAGATTCGCCGCCCAGCACTGCAACGAACTCGGCTTGCCATTCAAGCGTTACCACATCGGCACTGTTTGGCGAGGCGAGCGCCCTCAAGCCGGCCGCTACCGCGAGTTTGCTCAATGCGATTTCGACACGATCGGAACAACTTCGATCGCCAGCGATATCGAAACCGTGTTGGTAATCAACGACTTGATGCGGGCGATCGGATTCGAGAAATTTACGATCCGCATGAACAATCGCAAAGTCCTCAATGGGATTCTGGAAAAAGCCAACCTGTCCCAGCACAGTGTTTCTGTACTGAGGGCATTGGACAAGATTGGAAAAATCGGCGCTGACAAAGTCAAAGAAGAAATGCTCGAGACCACTGACGCCACGGGTGAGCAAGCTGATCAGATTTTGCAATTGGCCGAAATTAAGGGAACCGCTGAACAAGTCATCCAGCAACTAGGGCCATTGTGCGCTGGCAACGAGCTGGCCGAGCTTGGTCGCGAACAAATCAGTCAAGTCGTCAGCGCCGCCCAAACCGTTGGCATCACCGACGACAACCTTGCCATCGACGTTTCTATCGCGCGTGGATTGGATTATTACACCGGCACGATCGTCGAAACATTCCTGGATGACTTACCTTCATTTGGAAGCGTTTGCTCCGGTGGTCGGTACGACAATCTTGCTCAACTCTATACCAAACAGGAATTGCCGGGCATCGGCGCATCTCTGGGACTGGATCGGTTACTCGCGGCGATGCAAGAGTTGAAGTTGATTCCCGAAACCCGATCGACTGCCGATGTCTTGATCGTCCAGTTCGAACAGGAAAAGCTAAACGGCTATCTCGCGATTGCTGCAGATCTTCGCGCGGCGGGAATCAATACGGAAGTCTTTCCTGACGCCGTCATCGCCCCGCCGAATTTCAAGATGAAACCCAAAAAGCTGAATCAGCAATTCAAGTACGCCAACCGCCGCGGGTTCCAAGCTGTCATCATCGCCGGCGGAAACGAAATGGCAGCGGGAGTCGTTAAAATTAAGTGGATGCAAGATGGCACCGAAACAGAAGTCCCGATGAAGTCGGGTTCTACCGAAATCGCGAATTGGCTTCAGGAACGACTCGCATAGCAACGGCGAAGAACCCAGGATTGGTTGCCAGACTGGCCTGATGAATTAAACTAGGTACTGTTTGACAGATCCATTTTGAACTGAGCGGCAAGGCTCTAGTGGTCTGTCAGATCTGAATTGACGGGTGCCATGTTTACGCTCGCGTAA
>CAYSQZ010000357.1:0-3945 GCA_964433035.1 uncultured Pirellulaceae bacterium
CGTTCCAGAGCCTTCGAGCATTGGCTTAACGGCATTAGCGTTGGGTGCCGCTGGCCTTCGTCGGCGTCGTAAGGCAGTCTGAAATCGTGAGATTGGTGGCATCAAGAAAAGAACGCAACTGCGTTCAACGGGTTCCTATCAGCCAGCGGCCGCAGGTTTGCCGATCTTCTCACCCAAAAAGACTCGTAGCTTATCCAAGTCCGCTGCGAAACCGCGGATTCCTTGGGCAAGTTTTTCGGTCGCCATCGCGTCTTGGTTGAGCATCCAACGGAACGTACCTTCGTCCATTTCGATTTTCTTCAAGTCTTGACTGGCCGCCGCTTCAGCGTCCAGCTTTTTGGGTACTTCGGTTTGGGTATCTGAAAGCTCGCTCAACAACTTCGGAGAAATCGTCAGAAGGTCACTGCCACATAGCGCCATGACCTGCTCTTTGGTACGGAAGCTCGCGCCCATGACCTCGGTTTTGTAGCCATGCTTCTTGTAGTAGTTGAAAATTTTGGTGACGGACGCCACGCCGGGATCGTCTTCGACGGGAATCGTGTCGACGCCCTGCTGAGCTTTGTACCAATCGTAAATTCGTCCAACGAACGGACTGATCAAAGTCACCTTGGCTTTGGCACAGGCAACGGCTTGGCCGAAACCGAACAGCAGCGTCAGGTTACAATGGATTCCTTCTTGTTCGAGTTGCTTGGCAGCTTCGATGCCTTCCCATGTACTGGCGATCTTAATCAGAATCCGATCCGATTCGATGCCAATCTCTTTGTACAACGCGATCAGTTCCTTTGCCTTGGCGATCGTGGCGGCAGTGTCGAAGCTCAAGCCTGCATCGACTTCAGTCGAAACTCGGCCAGGGATGATCTCCAAAATCCGCGCACCAAAAGTCACACCAAGCTTGTCAATAACCGCATCAATCAGTTTGTCGCCCGAAAGCGATTTAGCTTGGGCGTACTTGATCGCTTCGTCGACCAGCGATTCGTACTCTGGCATTTGGGCCGCTTTGTAAAGCAGCGATGGATTGGTAGTCGCATCACGTGGTTTATGCTCAGCGATTGAGTTAATGTCTCCAGTGTCAGCGACCACGATGGTATGAGATTTAAGTTGGTCGAGTGAGTTCACTTCCTGGGCCCTCGCGATAGAAGTTTTGTTGTTGATTAAGTTGACAGATAGGTAAGTTGCCATGATCGGCATCTGTTCGAACCTGATGCTTGGACTAGCTTCAGGTAACCAAGCGAGATGAGATTATATCGTCTTGGACTTTTTCAGTTCAACTGAATTTCCTTTTTCATTGTAGTCGACTTCATCGACAAAATTCCGCATCAGCGTCACACCACGCCCACAATTTTTGTTGATATTTTCATCAAGCGTAGGGTCTGGAACGGAATCAGGGTCAAATCCATCGCCCTGGTCGGTAATTTTGGCGTAGAACTGATCAGCGGAAAGCGCAATCAAGACATGGACCTGCTTGTCCGGAGAACATTGGTTACCGTGCCGGATCGCATTCATGATGGCTTCTTCCATCGCCATGTGGATCCCAAAAATGTCTTTGTTGGACCAGTCTGCGGATTGGAGTTGATCAAGCAGCAACTCGATGATCTCCGCACAGAGGTCTGGTTGGCTCGGAATCTTATGGTCGTACTTCCAGTCTTTGGACGTGTCTGTCATCGTCGCCGGATCAAGTCCCTTGAGAGAATTAGAGTCAATAGAAACGATCGCATGTCGACAGTTTCATTAAGTCAAATTCTATGGGCTGCCAATCTTTTCGCCAACTCGTACTGGGAACATTTCAAAGCGGTTCATGAGCTTTTTTTAAAATCAGATTTCTGAGTCGTTTATAGCCGCAGAGTCCTTCTAGCTTTGCCCTTAAAGTCGCCTATGGCTCCGTGAAAGTAGCGCGTCTTACGGATTTTTCGCGGCGGTTACAACCTGCCTTTAATGTTCAGTTTAGCTCAGATATGGGCAGCCGGATCATTATGGGCGTGAACGTGACCAATGCAGACACTGACGGAAACGAGCTTTCGTCGATGGTGGAGTGGTTGCAAGAACATATGGAGGTGTTCCAGAGACAGTTGCCGACTCGGCTTTTGCGACCAAACGGGCCAGCACAAAGAAGCACAAACCCAAAAGAAAAAAGCGGTAGCCCACCAAAGTCATCTGGTGGGCTCCGCTTTTGGTTATCTTTTATCTTTCAGCTGGCTTGGTCACCGAGACCAAGCTCGTTATGCCGAAAGATACCGTTAGCAAAAACTGTGAAGTTTACACGGCCGGTACTTCAATGATGCGAATGGTGGCGAATGATTCACCAGCACCAAGTGTCGTATCGTTGATGGTCAAACCGCTAGGGGTATTGACGCCTTGGAAATCAGACAGATTCGCTGCTGTAACGACACCGTTTTCGTCGGCACCCATACTCCCGTCAGCACCAGCAATGAAGGCTGCTCCACCATTGACTGAAGTATCGTTGATTTCGGTTCCAGCATCGTAGACGTTGGTAACCTGAATTTCAAAGACACCGTTGTTTCCGAGGAAGTTTCCGTTGTCATCGAAGATTTGGTACTGCATTGCGTTATCATTTCCAATGAACGTGTCGTTGGATGGAATGACCATTGAAGCAAAGCTAAAGTACTGGTAGTTGGCTGGATTGATGACGTCAAAGGATCCCGTTCCAGTTTCGCCAGGAGCAATCGAGCCTGTAGCTCCCGCTACCACGCCATTGATGTCACCAGGAGTGCCCGGAGCTGCTGCGAATTCTGAGCTCAACGTATTTGTGTCGCCCACTTCTGCAAGCAATTCAAGTGTATTGCTTGCCGAACTTCCGACGTCAAAGAGGTCGAAGCTTCCGTCGTGAAGTCCAAACCACAACGGTGTGGCAAAGAATTCAGTGTTGGTGCCGTTGATGACTTCCACAACGTACGTGGGTTGAGCTACCGGAGCAACTGGAACATCAGCAACTGGAACATCAGCGACTGGAACATCAGCAACTGGAACATCAGCGACTGGAACTTCCGTAACTGTTGCCAACTCGGCTAGTTCAGCTGCTGTGAATGTTGCGTTGTCGAAGAGGAACTGGAAGTGCTCAACATTGGTAACGGTCGCACTACTATCGGCTCCCGAGATTAAAAACCCGTCGTTGTCCAGAACTGTAACATCAAAGTCGGAAGAAGCTCCGTCGATTTGGAGCGTGTCATTACCCGCTCCGCCGTCGATGATGTCATTTCCTCCAGCAAGTGCATCTACTTCGAGCAACTCGTCGCCGCCACCGCCATTAAGGAAGTCGTCACCGGCTCCACCTTCGAGAATGTCATCGCCTGACCCGCCAAGAACTTCGTCATTTCCAGCTCCACCTAAAACGATGTCGTTTCCAGCGTTTCCTTCAACTACGTCGTTTCCGTTGCCACCATCAACGATGTCGTTGCCGCCTTGGCCATGAAGATGATCTCTTCCGTCAAGACCTTCAACGGTTTCGTCGGCAGCTGTTCCGTCGATGTCGTCATCGCCGTCGGTACCTTGAATTAGGTTGACAGGCTCATCAACTGGCTCATCAACCGGCTCAACAACTGGCTCATCAACCGGCTCAACAACTGGCTCAACAACCGGCTCAACAACTGGCTCAACAACTGGCTCAACAACTGGCTCAGCTACTGGAGGTACAGGTACATCTACCGGAGGTACTACAACTGGAGCGTCTGCCATTCCAAGGTAGGCTAGTTCATCAACGGTGAATGTAGTACTGTCGAAGAGGAAATCAATCTGCTCAATATTGGTTGCTTTTACGCTGCTACCGTCGATACCGGATAGTTCAAATCCGCCATCGTCACTAAACTCCACTGAGTAGTCGTACGAGTTTCCGTCAATCTGCAGAACGTCATAGCCTCGTCCGCCATTAACAATGTCGTTCCCTGATCCACCTTCGAGGACGTAGGTTTCCAGCAACTCGTCACCGCCACC
>CAYSQZ010000358.1:0-3917 GCA_964433035.1 uncultured Pirellulaceae bacterium
GCAAACGACTGGGTCCAGTCATCGAAGAATTGGCAACCGACAACGAAGGAAAAGCCAAAATTGGCAAGCTGAATGTTGCTGAACACATGTCGCTTGCCGTTGAGTATGGTATCGCGGCGGTGCCAACCATTCTATTTTTTAAGGGTGGCGAGGTTGTTGAACGCATCCAGGGCTATCGGGACAAAGCGGCGTTGCAGGAAGTTCTGAACAAACTTGAAGCTTAGGTTCGGATCCTAGATATAATTCAAGCCTCCGTCGGTTGAACGGGGGCTTTTTTTGTGCCCTGATTTTTGCTGCCGTCCAGTTGGCGGAGAACTGCTGTAGCGATCGACTTGGAGCCTGTGTTAGAGTCCAGTTTCGATAAGCGTTGCCGTGGCAGGCAACTCGGCGACTTCGGGCTTTCAGCTTTTCAGTCGGGCTTTCAGCTTTTCAGTTGAGTCGATTTTTTTTTGACCAGAGGCATGATGCCTTCCTCAAGCAAGAATTCAACCTTTGTTAACGGTACCGATTCTGGTGAATCGAAGATTGCCGGTGTCCCGTGGCTTGGTCTCTGTTTGCCATTAATTTTGATGGCCGCCATCATTCTCTTCTCGCCAAATTTTCGTCAGACTCAATCCGAAGTCATTCGGGAAAATCCATTGGGAGGGGACTTAGTTCAGGATTGGGTGGGCGGCTACATTGCGGGGTCCGCCAAGCAGGCAGACCGAGACCGTCTTTATGATCTCAAGTTTGTAAAGTCGATTCAGCACGATCCAGGTATTGTTGGGTTTAGCTGGCCCCGGAAGGATTACTTCCCGATGGTCTATCCTCCGTTTTACTATCAAGCAATGCAGCCGATCACCTTGGTCAGCTTTCCGACTGCAATAAAAATCTGGGGCGTGGTCTGCGCGATCGCAGTTTCAATGGCGGCATTTTTGTTGTTCCAGTTCTATCGACCGTCGCGCGGATGGATAGGGATCGGAATTTTGGCAGGGCTTTTCTTTTTTCCCTTGATTACGTGTCTGACGATGGGGCAGAAGTCTACGTTGCTTTTGTTGATTTTGACGGCCACGTTTGTCCTGCTTCGCCACAACAAGCCGTTGCCAGCTGGCATGCTGTTCGGGCTGATCGCATTCAAACCGCACTTGGGCATCGTCATCGGTCTGACAATGCTGCTGAAGCGACAATGGGCGTTTGCTGCCGGCGCGATACTTACGGTTGGTCTGCTGGTTGGCGTTTCCTGGTGGCACAACCCAAGCGTCTGGCACGACTACATATCAGTCGTATCGGGCATGAACGACTATGTCGAATCGGGAGGCTATCGATTGACTCAGTCGCATAGCCTTTGGGGGGCCATGCAACTGACCTTTGCCAAGAAGTTTAGTTCCTCAGTGGTAAAGGTTATTGCCGGGGCAGTGTCAATTGCTGTGTTGGGTTTGCTTTGGCGAATCATGCGCGGACCTGTCGCGACATCGAGCCAGCGTTTTGCCTGCCAGTTTTCGGCTATGGTGTTTGCAACCGTCATGCTTAGCCCGCATTTCTACACTTACGATTTGGCCATTTTATTGTTGCCGCTGCTGCTGATCGCGACCGCTTTGCCAGCGGAATTGAAGACAGTCCAGAGGCGCAAAGTCTACGTCCAACTGGTCGGTTGTTTGCTGGTGGCCTTGTTTATTCTGGCCGGAATGTTTGAGCAGATGGCGAATCAGACAGGATTTCAGTTCAGCGTCGTGATAATGATCGGTGTTTTGTTGACGCTGGCAATCGCGTTACCGGTGGAAAAGGTTGGCTCTGGATCAGGCAGCTTGAACTGAAAGCGGATTCGCTTATTCCATCGCCAGCATCTTCAGGTTCGGCGCGATCTGTTCGATGACTCGCGTCATAAACTTTTTGACTTGAGCGGTCGTCTTGAACTTCATCACCGAAGTCAGAATCTGCTCGGCTTCTTCGGTCGAAATTTGACTGGCCAATTGTTTGATCGACGGTACAAAAGCGGGGCTCATGCTGAATCGCCGCAGTCCCATTCCCAGTAGCAGCACAAACGCTCTCGGCTTACCGGCCATTTCGCCGCAGACAGTTATCGGTACATTGGCAGCGTTACAGACTTCGATAACGTTCTTGAGAACGATCAGAACTGGTGGAGCCAGCGGTTGGCACAAGTGAGCGACTTTGGGGTTGTCGCGGTCAGCCGCCATTAAATACTGAACAAGGTCGTTGGAGCCAATTGAAACAAAGTCGACCAGGTCGATCATGGTACTGATCGAAACCGCGGCCGCAGGTACCTCGAGCATCATGCCAATAGGAACTTCCTTCGTCGCTACGCCACGGGCGTTGAGTGTCTTGTACGCCCGACGGACCATGCTGCGTAGTTTCCTGATCTCTTCAACGGTGGTCACCATCGGGAACATCAAACGCACGGTTCCCTTTTCGAACTCGCTGGCCGCTCGCACGATCGCTTGAATCTGGGTGTTGAAAAACTCAGGATGCTCGAATGAAAGCCGAATGCTTCTCCAGCCCATGAACGGATTGGCTTCGTGGTGGTCGTGTCCCAGGTAGGCGACCGTTTTATCTCCGCCGATATCGAGTGTTCGAATCGTGACATTGTGATTGGGACTGGCGTTGATAATGTCGACGTAAGCGCGATACTGCTCGTCTTCATCGGGTACATCGGAATGTGTCAGGTAGAGATACTCGGTTCGGTATAGCCCGACGCCCGAGGCCCCCATGGCGACAGCGGCTTCGGCGTCACCAACTCCGTTGATATTGCCCTGCAACCGTAGCTCAAGCCCATCGGAAGTTTCGGCCGGCATGTCACGGTTGGCGGCCAGGCGATCTTTAAGATCGAAGAATTCTCGCTCGAGCTTTCGGAACGCGCTGATCGTCTCGGAGTTCGGGTTGATCTCAACGTGGCCGTTTCGTCCGTCAACGATCACCGTGTCACCGGTTTTAATTTTTCGGACGATCCCTTTGAGTCCCGACACCGCCGGGATTCCACGAGATCGCGCAACAATCGCGGCGTGACTGGTTTGTGAGCCCTTTTGGGTGATGATTCCTTTGACGTCAACATCGCCAAGTGCGACGGCTTGGGAAGGCAGCAGTTCGTCTGCGATGACAATCAACGGGCCATTGAGTTGGTTGGCTTCAACGTCGAGGACGTCTGAGAGATGACCGCTGATTCGAATAATGACATCTCGAACATCGTTGAGACGTTCCTGCAAATACTCATCTTTGGTTTTGGCGAAGATCGTGGTGTACTCGCCAAGCAGGCGGTGAAGCGCCGCCGCTGAAGTCATTCGCTCTTCGACAATCCAGTTGCGAACTTTGTTGGTGAAGGCGGGATCGCGGAGAATCGACTGGTGAACGGCGAAGATAGCGGCTTCGTCGTGGCCGACTTGGGCTTCTACTTTTCGTTCCAAGGCACGAAGACCCGCACCGGCTTTATCTCGAGCGGTCTCGTAGTTTGCCAGTTCGGCGGTTATTTCGGAGTCTTCAAGCCGTTTGGTGTCTGGATTTACGTAGATCTGGTGGATCACGTAAGCCGTGCCAATCGCGACTCCTGGTGAGACGGCAATTCCTCGACGCATGCCCATATTTTATCACAATGCGCTCCAGCTCGATATGGGCGAACAGGGCTGCACAGGCGGATGCCAACGCTCAATTCCCAAGCAAAGATCCGCCCGCCCCTGACACCTCTTCTGGCGGGCATGGCTGAATCGACTCCAAGGCTGTTCCAGAGCCACATTTAAGTCTGCTTTGGAGCGGCTTTTTGCTCCGTATTATTGGCTTGGAGGGCGTTGCGAGGCCGATTTGTTGTTGAGGGAATTGGAGAGTCTTGTTAGACTTGGCGTTCCTTTGAGGGCATCGTTTGGGTGCCAAAATACGAAATTTGGCTTGGCTCAATCTATGCGTTTCTCCCAACTTGACAGAATTATTTCGTT
>CAYSQZ010000359.1:0-3908 GCA_964433035.1 uncultured Pirellulaceae bacterium
GCTTTTCCTTCGTTGTCGGTTGCCAATTCTTCGATGACTGGACCCAGTCGTTTGCAAGGTCCTCAGCTCTCGGAATAAAAATCGACCATTACTGGTGATTCCGAACCGAGTACTTCGGTCTTGAAGGAATCTTCTGAAAATTCTGCCGCCATGGGTTCTCCCAATATTCTAAAGCAACTATTTGATTAACTTTTACGGGACAACCTTGCCCACTTCACCAAGATTCTATCTGCGCACCAATCATCGTCAACAATAACTTCAATTCTGAAATCTGGCTGCTGAAAAGGCGTAGCAAAGTCCGTGTTTTGAGGGCTTAACGTTGCTCGACAGTTCTTCGAACCACAAGCTGCACAACCTTGGACTACATCGCAAACCCATCGGCGACGTCAGGAGGAGCAGGCGAGTATCCCAGCGGTTCCATGGAACTGCCGGCTCGACCTTGGGAAAGCGACCTCATCGCGCTGGAATATCCAAACAATTCCGCAAGCGGGGCGTTAGCGACGATCGTCGTGGTTTCCAGGACAGTGTCTGTACTGACGATTTGAGCTCGCCGCTGAGCGAGGTCTCCGACAAACTCACCGTAATAATCTTCGGGAGTCGTGACCGTCAATTTCATGATCGGTTCAAGCAAAATTGGTGACGCTTTGCGGAGCGCATCTTCGAACGCTTCGCCGGCCGCGATCGAGAATGCCATCGGCGTCGATTCCTCGTTGGCCTCAGCATCGAGCAGTGTGACTCGGATTTTGGACAACGGAAAACTACCGATACATCCACCACTTTCTCCACGAGCCTTGATTTCTTCTTTGACGGACTGAACCATCTCCATGGGCATGGAATCTACTGGGAGCCGACTGCGGATCGCGACACCACTTTCGACCTTCTCGTCTGGCTCCATGCTTAGTTTCACCTTGGCAAACAACTGCTGCCCTTCGACCAGACGATGACACTCACCCCAGACTTCGACCTTCTGGCTGATCGTTTCCCGGTAGGAAACTCGTGGCTTGTGAACCTTGACGTTCAAATTGAAGTCTCGGAGCAAACGGTTCTTGATAACCTCAAGGTGCAACTCGCCCATTCCAGCGATCAGCGTTTGGCCAGTCTCCTCATTCTCGTTGGCTTTGAACGTCGGATCCTGCCGCTTGAGCAATTCCAATGTGTCGGCCAATTTGGTTCGCTCAGCGGTCGACTCGGGTTCGATCGCCATCTCGATCACCGTTTCAGGAAACTCGATAGGCTCAAGCAGGATCTGCGATTTTTGATCACACAGCGTATCACCGGTGACCGCAAACCTCGGCCCAATCACGCCAACGATCTCACCGCACGAGACATCATCGATCTGACCATCGCGCTCTTTTTTGGTGGCGTGGATCTGCCAAAGCTGAGCCGCGTTTTCCTTTTTGTCCTGTGACGGCAGATAGACACGCGAGTTCCCCTTAAGCGTTCCCGAGTAGATCCGAATCCAGTACAGGTCACCCGTTTTGGCCGGCAGGATCTTGAAGACCAAGCCGCAGAAGGGTTCTTTGGGATCTGGCTTTCGCGACTCTTCCTGCTCGGGGTTGCGTGGATTGGTTCCAACAATAGGAGGACGTTCCAAAGGACTGGGAAGATAATACTTCACACCATCGAGAACTCCCTGCACACCAATCCCATGCAACGCCGAACCGCAGACGACCGGTTGAATTTTGCGCTCAATCGTCGCTTTGCGAATGGCCGCTCGAATCTGTTCGTTGGAGATCTCTTTTTCTTCCATCGCCAGAACGGCAAGTTCGTCGCTATGCTCGTAAAGTGTTTCAAGCATTTGCTCTCGAGCGAAGAGCGCCTCGTCGAGGACCTCTTCGGGAATTGGCGCCTCTTTCTGTTTCTTACCTTCGTCTTCGTAAGTCACATATCGCATCTTGATCAAATCGACGACCCCGCGAAACGGATTGTCGACGTGCGCTGGCCCCAGCCCCACCGGGATCTGAATCGCTACTGGATTGGCCCCCAGCCGGTTCTTGATCTCGTCAAACACGCGCTCAAAGCCAGCACCTTCGCGATCAAGCTTGTTGATAAATGCCATTCTTGGCACTTCATATTTGTTAGCCTGACGCCAAACCGTTTCCGATTGGGCCTCAACACCCTCGCGCGCACTGAACACCACCACGGCACCATCAAGCACGCGCAAACTACGTTCGACTTCGGCGGTAAAGTCAACATGACCCGGCGTGTCGAGGAGGTTGATGTGAATGTCTTTCCAGTCAAACGTCACACAAGCCGAATAGATCGTGATCCCGCGTTCCTGTTCCTCTTGGTCATCGTCGGTGGTGGTGGTTCCGCTGTCCACTTTTCCGACGCGGTGCTTGGTGCCGCTAAGAAATAACATCCGTTCGGTCACGGTTGTTTTTCCCGCGTCGATATGAGCGATAATTCCGATGTTTCTCAGATTTTGAAGTTTACGAGCCATGGGGTTATCAATTCGGAGATCGGAATCGTGGGCAAATGCTGGCTATTGAGGTACGGCGTTCTAGGTTGGGAGTTTTGGGCAATGTAATTTGCAATGGCACTTGGCATCAATGTCGGTTTGCTGCCTGCGCATAAAAAAACCGCTCTGCGTAAGACAAAGCGGTTTCGAAAAAGTTCACTACCAGGCAAAGTGAGCGAACGCCTTGTTCGCTTCGGCCATGCGGTGTGTGTTTTCTCGTTTGGTCATCGCCTGACCTTCACGGTTGTAAGCAGCGGTTAATTCATCGGCCAAGCGAAGATGGATCGGGCGACCTTTCTTGTCGCGAACCGCAACGAGGATCCAGCGAATCGCCAACGACTGCTGACGAGCACGGCTGACCTGCATCGGAACTTGATAAGAAGCACCACCGACACGCTTGGAACGAACTTCGATGTGAGGCTTTACGTTCTCAACGGCTTGCGTGAAAACTTCGATTGGCTCAACATCAGGAACTCGTTTTTTGATCTCATCCAACGCATTGTAAAACACACCCTGCGCGGTTGTCTTTTTGCCGTCGTACATCAAGCAATTAATGAACTTGCTGGCCAAGATCGAATCGAACTTTGGATCCGGCTTGAGTTGCGAGCGGCTGGAGGTAATTCTTCCCATTGTCTTCTTCTACTTCTATGATCGTATTGTTGGATTATGATGACGAACCTATGGTTGGAACCAACCAAAAGTTGCCTACCTCTTGGCCCCGTAACGGCTGCGAGATTGCTTTCGGTTTTCAACACCCAAAGCATCTTGAGCACCACGAACCACCTGGTAACGAACACCCGGCAAATCGCGAACTCGTCCACCGCGAACAAGAACGATCGAGTGTTCCTGCAAGTTGTGACCTTCACCCGGGATGTAAACCGTGACTTCTTTTCCGTTGGAAAGGCGTACACGGGTGATCTTACGAAGAGCCGAGTTCGGCTTTTTCGGAGTCATGGTACGGACCTGCAAACAGACGCCCTGCTTTTGAGGGCATCGCTCCAAAACAGGTGCTTTGGTGAATTTGCGTTTCTTTTTTCTTCGCTTGCGAAGAAGCTGATTAATCGTGGGCATTAGTTTCTGTTCCAGCGTTTAGTGAAACCGTTTGGTTAAGTGAAAACCGTTGGGATCCACCGTTTGTATCTTCGTATCATCAGGTCCGCCACTGTTTAAAAGTCCAGTGGAAGCCCGCTAAAGTAATGTTTTAAGTCAAAAAGTCAACCTCTAATTCGGAGATCGTCGTTCGGTTTTGAACCGAACCCGAGCCGAATCTACCTCAATCTGATCGGTTCTAACCTCCGCTGACTGGAGATGCGGACGCGAAGCGCCCGGTGGAAACACCAACCCTCCCCGATCAAAGCCAATTTCATCGCCTTTTCTCGACCCTCCCAAGCTTGGGAGGGTGAGATTTTACTGTGTAAACACAGTTCACAGTTCACAGTTCACAGTT
>CAYSQZ010000360.1:0-2010 GCA_964433035.1 uncultured Pirellulaceae bacterium
TAAGAAGCTTGACCCCGTCAACTTATTGCAAAACAAAATTCACACATGAAGGTTCCCGGCAAAAAGCACAAATTCAACCGAATCTGAAACGGCCAAGTCGATTTGAGCACGTTTTTTGGCCGCGGCTGGCACCTACCGACCTCGCGGTTGATAAACTGCAAACAATCTAAGCGATTCTCAACAATCGGTAAAATAGTCTCGACGATATAACAAATGCGAAATAGCGATCAAGATTGCGTATAACTATAATTCTTGACCCATGCTTTTGACGCATTCTTGTTTGGACAAGTAAAATCAAACTGCGGGTACCCAGTTGCTTTGCCCAACACGTCGGCAAGTTTACAGACCAAGCTCAAAGAATTATCTATGAAACAAATTTTGACTTCGCTAATCGTTGTGTTGGCTCTTCTCGGGAATGCCAATGCAGATGACCGGCCAAACATTGTCTTTATCTTTTCCGACGACCACGCGCCGCACGCGATCGGCGCTTACGATGGCTGGTTGAAGTCAGTCAACCCAACGCCCAACATCGACAAATTGGCTGGGCAAGGCATGCTGTTCAAGAATAGCTTTTGCACCAACTCAATCTGTGGCCCGAGCCGCGCTGTGATTATGACGGGTAAGCACAGCCATAAGAACGGATTCATGAACAACGGGAACTCGTTCGACTGGAACCAGCAGACGTTCCCAAAGCTTCTCCAAAAAGCCGGTTATACAACAGCGATTTATGGCAAATCGCATCTTAAAGGAACGCCCCAGGGATTCGATGATTGGAAGGTGCTGCCCGGTCAGGGATTGTATTACAACCCCGACATGCTTACGCCGGCAGGAGAAACAAAGATCCAAGGGCATTGCACTGACATTGTTACCGACCTCGCAGTTGAGTGGCTCAAAAAAGGTCGTGACTCGGACAAGCCATTCATGTTGATGGTGCAACACAAAGCTCCGCACCGCAACTGGATGCCGGCCCCACGTCACTTACATTTGTATGACGACATAAAAATCCCGGAGCCAAACACACTTTTCGATCGCTGGCGGGACAACGCCAAGCCCGCTCGATACCAGGAGTTGGAGATCGACCGGCACATGCACTTGAACCTGGACTTGTTCGTCGACCTGACCAAAGATTTTGACGGCGAAGCGGCTTCTGAGGACTTCGACGAGTCGGCTTGGGAAAACATGCAGCGAATGTCACCCGATCAAATGAAAGTTTGGCGTGACGCCTATGGCCCTAAAGACCAGAAATTTCACGAAGCGAGTTTGCAGGGCGACGACTTGGTTCGCTGGAAATTTCAGCGCTATGCCAAGAACTACTTGCGCTGCGTCAAGGGTGTCGACGAAAGCGTCGGCACGATCATGGACACGCTAAAAGAACTGGGTGTCGATGACAACACGATCGTAATCTACTCTTCGGACCAAGGCTTTTTTATTGGCGATCACGGTTGGTTCGACAAGCGTTGGATGTACGAAGAGTCATTGAAGATGCCGTTGATCGTTAAGTGGCCTGGAGTTACCGCGGCCGGTTCCAAATCTGAACTCATGGTCCAAAATCTCGACTATGGCGAAACATTCCTCGATATCGCTGGTGCCCCGATTCCTGACGACATGCAGGGGCATTCTTTGGTGCCACTGCTAAAGGGAGAGAAGCCCAGCGACTGGCGAAAGAGCATCTACTATCATTATTATGCGTACCCAAGCGTTCACATGGTGCCTCGACACTACGGTGTTCGAACCGAAACGCACAAACTGATGAAATTCTACCAGTTCAGTGAGGAGTGGGAGTTCTACGATCTTGAAAATGATCCGGACGAACTTACCAATCAGTACAACAACCCAGAGTATGCTGACAAAATTGCCGAAATGAAAAAAGAATTGGAACGAATTCGAACTCACTACCAAGACGATAGTGATGTGTCGGAAAAGCCTAAACAATGGCAGGAAAAAATGCGAACGCCCTCGCTTTGAACATCAAATATCCAAGGCAAGACTTAACGGTTCGTGCAAGAAACG
>CAYSQZ010000360.1:2110-3908 GCA_964433035.1 uncultured Pirellulaceae bacterium
TTCGTGCAAGAAACGGTTCGTGCAAGAAACGGTTCGTGCAAGAAACGGTTCGTTCGAGAGAGCAATGCAGAAAAACATGATTGACCCAACTCAGTTTCTGCAGGAAATCATCGAATATGCAGTCGCGGTGCGGGCGGAACACATCGATGAATCTGGAGCGATCGACTGAAAGTAACAGTAGGTCAGGCTGTGCCTGACAACGGATAGTATTACATCTCAGCTCAGTTTTATGGTAGTGTGCGATATTACTACGAGTCTGAACGAACAATAGTTGACGCAGGACTCGTAAACTTAGTCTCTACGCAACTCGTGCACAGTTGGGAAGTTCGATTGCTCCCTCAATTGGCCCGTTTTTTTGTACAACAAATTCAGGGGCGATTGTCAGGCACAGCCTGACCTACTTGCTTAGAAATTTGAAAGTTCGTCATGTGCTCAATTTTTCTTCTCACCTTTTACTCGATCGTGCTTCAGGAGAAAAACCTCAAGTACGATCCGATGACAACTTCCGGAGAAGTAACTGTCGTTGACGAGGAGTTTGTTTACGAAAAAGAAAAAACGGTACCGCTGCGAATTTACTTTCCTGTGGCAGAAGCAAAAGCTCCGGTCCTCTTGTTCAGCCACGGACTTGGAGGTTCGCGCGAAAACAACCCGTACCTTGGCAACCACTGGGCAGGCCGCGGCTACGTCGTTGTTTTCATGCAGCACGCTGGCAGTGATGATCGAACTTGGAAAGACATGCTTGCGCTCAAGAAGTTTACGTCCCTCAGGTCTGCCATCAGCAAGGAGAGTTTCGACCGGCGCAAAGCCGACGTTCCGGCGACACTGGATCAGTTAGAGAAATGGAACCAAAAAGGAAAAAAATTCGCCGACCGATTTGACATGGAAAAAATTGGAATGAGTGGACACTCGTTCGGAGCAATTACGACCCAGGCTCTATGCGGTCAAAGCTATGGTCGCCAGCGACAGGCATTTACTGACGTGCGTATCAAAGCCGCAATTCCGATGAGCCCAAGCCCACCCGACGATGGAGACGATAAAGGAGCTTTTGCGGGCGTTATCCCGCTTGGCAAATTGATCTAGCATGGACAAAAAAAAGTTAAACTTCACAGTCAAGAACCTTTTGACGCTGGTTCTGTTGGTTTCCTTGGCAGTTGCTTGGTATTCTGCGCGCCGCGAATTGGCTGCGTGCAAGGCAACGATTAAAGTTGAGCGCAAAAAGTACTATCGTTTGGACGTGCAAAATCCTAATAACATTGCGGCCATCCAAATTCCTGCACTGTTCTCTAGGAAACTCTGGCAGTGGCGAGTTCATGTACCTGAAACGGGCAAATTTAAAATTAAGGCTGCATATAACGACTTACTGCCGCTACGAGCCCCAAGTCAGACCGAATCTAAAATAGACCTCCATTTACCACCCGGTGAGTCTATCGTAACTGTTCTAGTAGACAAAATTGATGGCAAGTGGACTCTGGTCGTGGGCCGGCATCGCGAGGAGGATACAGTGACAGCCAGCGAGACAGTAATTTGTAAGGAAACCGATTGGATCGACAACAGAGCTTACGGTGCGACGGCCGCTGGCAAACGTGGCACTGAGGAAAACGATTCAAATGAACCGATGGTGCTAATTCAACTGAGGGATTCCAATTATGACGCTAATGGTAAGCCCGCACCATTTAACAATCCTTCTCTTGGCATAATGGCATGGATTGAGAAAACCAAACCTAATTAAGTAATTCAACAAGTCGCGGGATAACAGGACGTTGATCCGAAGCGGAGAAGCCCGACTGGTTGGCTGGTC
>CAYSQZ010000361.1:0-3850 GCA_964433035.1 uncultured Pirellulaceae bacterium
ATCCTCCCTCCGCGAACTCCGCGCCTCCGCGTTTTAATCACCATTGCTTATCACCGTTGTCTACACATTCAATTTCCAACCCATTTTGAAGCGATTTGGAACGATTATTAAGTGTAAGAATTTTGAAACGCGGAGGCGCGGAGTGCGCGGAGAGATAAAAAGGAGAGTCGATTGTGGATGATGGATTAAGGATCAACGATTGACGCAGGTAATTATTGGGGCGGGCGCCAAGCTCATCTGATCCTCCCTCCGCGAACTCCGCGCCTCCGCGTTTTAATCACCATTGGCTACGCAAAGCAGAAACCGTTGCGAGTATTTTTCTTGAAGAAGACAGGCGATACCTGATCCATACGTAAGGCTAGGTAGAAGAGGGGGAACGGGAAGTGTAGTTGCTTTTCCTATCTTGCCAAAACTCCGCTTTCCCGGCCAGTGTCCCTATTCAACTTTATCGAATTTCTTAGCATCCTCAAATTCGGGTTGCCCAGTCCCTACCTCGGCATATAAACTTCGCAGCTGATGACAAAGGATTGAAAGTCCCCGCTTAATGACTTTCTCACCCCCTACCCATTTTGAATTTCATTTTCAAAAGCGATCAACAACAAAAGGAATGACTATGAAGACAAGATTGCTGGACTCTCTCCAGGGTTCTAAGCTGGCTGCGTTGGGCGCAATTACCATGGCGCTGTTGATGAGCTCAACCTCTCTAGCCGACAACATTACTGCGACCAACGTCGGCGATTCGTTTATCAACATCAGTGATAATGAGACGGTCACAAGCACCGTCACCATTACAGAGTCAGAGATCATCGAGAGCGCACGGTTTTCGATAGAAGGCCTTCAGCACAGCTGGATTGGTGACTTGATTGTTACCGTTGCGAACCTCAACACTGGAGTATCTGCGCAGCTGTTTAACCGAGTAGGATCAACTGGTAGTCCGATCTCTCGCGGCTTTGCCACTAATTTAAATGGTACCTATACGTTTGCTGATGGAAACGGAAGTTTGCAGTCAAACGCGGCCAACAGCGACACCAACTTTGAAGTTCCTGCCATTACCTACGACGCCAGTGGTTTCCTCGAAGCTGAAGTTAGCCTGGACTCGATATTCGGCGGCACAAGTACAGCTGGTGATTGGCAGCTTACTATCTCCGATGCCGTTTCGCCGGATAACGGAATCTTCACCGGAATAACGGTTGAATTTGAGACGACCGCAGTTCCCGAGCCAGGCACGATGGCGACCATCGTAATGGGCACTCTGTTTGGAGGTGTTTACCTTCGTCGCCGACATTCGAAAAAGAAAGCTACTTCACCTTCTGAATCAGAAAAGACGGTTGCTTAACTTTCTTTTAGCGCTGAAAACAAAAGCATGACACGGCCTTTTTTGGCCGTGTTTTTTTATGCCTCGACAGGTGCGCGCCTACCGACGCACAGCGAGCGAGGCTCTCGGCCGGAAGCTGCGCTGTCCTGCGAGGGAGAAGCGGCAACTGAATCCGCCCCTCGCTGACTAGGAAAATTCATGCTATGTCGTAACCCGAAGCGTGAGCGAGGGATCGTCCCTCACTAACGTTTCGGGTTACCATAAGCGCTGTAACAACCTGCAGCGATCCGTGAAATTTCCTATGACGCGTCGGGTTTCCAATCGGATTGCAGCAGTTACACTCCTGCCTTGAGACAACGAGTTGTCGATGCGATTAAGTTCAGGATCTTGTGGAGGCTTGCAGGTCCGCTCTTTGCCCTCTAATCGCCGGTAGCGTAACGAGTGAACCTGAGGGGGCAAGCAACCGAAGAAACGCTCTGCGAACTGATCCTCGCCTACAGACCAGCACTGGATGATCTACTACTGATGATCCGTCCGTGATTACTCCTGGTAAATTGCTTTCGGGCCAGCCTGCTGAGGATCGCGGGTTTACCAAACCAAAGCTTTGGCAAACCAGCTGGTTAAACAATCAGCATCGCGTCACCGTAGCTAAAAAAGCGATATTTTTCCTCAACCGCTTCTTCGTAGGCCCGCCGCATCAGCTCGTCACCGCCAAACGTCCGGATCAATACCAGCAACGTGCTTCGCGGAAGATGAAAATTAGTCAGTAGGCCGTCAATGCATTTGAATTGATACGGCGGACAGATAAACAGATTGGTTTCGCCAGTCCAAGGTGTAAGTTCACCGCCAGCCGAAGCAGTTTCAAGCACACGCACGCTGGTCGTGCCTACGGCGATAACTCGCCCGCCGTCAGCTTTACATCGCTTGATTAGCTCAACCGAATTTTCTTCGATAGAGCCACGCTCGAAGTGCATTTTGTGATCGCTCAAATCGTCAGACTTGACGGGCTTGAACGTCCCGATGCCTACGTGCAGCGTGACCTGAGCGATTTTGACACCCCGGTCGACGATGCGATTGATTAGCGGTTCGGTTAAATGAAGCCCAGCTGTTGGAGCCGCCACGGCCCCTGGCGATTTGGCGAAAATGGTTTGGTAGTTCTTGATATCCGCGTCCACCATGTTGCCATCACGAATGTAGTTAGGCAGCGGAACTCGTCCAATTTTTGCCAGAATCTCCGTGGCCGGACCAGCAGTATCGGGCTGTACAATCCACGAGCCGTCATCGAGCTTGGTGATCAAGCTCAAGGTCATTCGATCAATTCCGTCTCGATCCTGCAGCGTGATTGTCTCGCCGGGACGAGCCTTGCCTCTTGTTTTGCAAAGCACCCGCCATCCGCCCTGATGTGGGTCCTCTTCGAGAAACAGCCCTTGCCACCTTCCTCCAGTGTTGGTTCGAAAACCGACCAGCTTGGCCGGGATGACTTTAGTATTGTTGAGAACCAGACAGTCTCCGGGCCGCAAGAGCTGATCAAAGTCACGAATATGATGATGATCCAACGTATCATCTTCACGAGAGACTTGTAACAGTCGCGCATTTTCGCGGTTGGACAGCGGCTCCTGGGCAATCAGTTCTTTGGGAAGCTGATAATCGTAGTGGGCCGTCAGGCTGAACGGATCGGCTTTTGAATGAGTCATTTGGCGACCGATCCAGATGACTTATTTGAAACTGACAGACGCCAAGCGACTGGTTGGCCGTAATGAATTTTTATTTTCGAACGCATGTTTTGCTTTAGCTGCCAACTTAGGGAAAATATTTTACCAGCATTGCAGATTCAGGCCATTCTGGCAAACGGACTGGACGTTCCCGTTTCAATAGGTTGTGATAGGTTCTATGTTCGATACCAGTCTTTTGGTTCTTGAATCATTGGGCTAATCTGATGCTGGCTCTGGCTAGTTCGCGAGCTTGCGGAACTACCCAGCGTTGGCTGACTAAATGTTGGTTGACTAAATCCTCTTAGCAACTTATTTAAATAACGAGAGCAAAATGTTACGATCCAGCGGTCCACCACCCAAACCGGATATCAAACGTGCCATCGACGATCTTCTCAAAGAAGATGCTCGGTACGATCAATCCGAGAACCGTTCGGCACATAGGGAAAACCTCGTTCGTCACCTTAGGATCGAACTACGGCAAAGCGAAACATCTTCGCTTGCCGCCCAAGAAGAAGATCCTCACAGCGATGATGAAACAAATTCATGCTCAGGTTTTTCACGCAATATTTCAGCGACCGGAGTTGGGCTGATATCCAAAATTCAGATTCAAGAAAAAGCAGTCGCCATGCTTTCGATTGACAAGCTGGGGGCAAACTCAAAACCTTTGGCAATTCTTTCAGAATGCCGATGGTGCCGTCCCTATGGAGACAATTGGTTTCTCTCAGGTTGGCAGTTTATTAGTCTCAAACGGTGAGCATGTTACTTATGCACGATGAGTGATGCCGCGGCAAATCTTGTCATTGGGTCTGGACGGACAGACGAA
>CAYSQZ010000362.1:0-3848 GCA_964433035.1 uncultured Pirellulaceae bacterium
CCGCGTACGTACCGCGTACCTTAAATGCGGATGCGAATTATAAAACGGTCAAACGAAAAACGCGAAGAAACAGGCGGCGAAAAAGATGATTACCGGCAATGTTCCCATGAGAATTTAAAGCGATCGAGCATGAAAACGGCATCTACAAGCGGATGGATCAGGTTGTTCAGGATAAACAATCCATGTACGTCCCGGCTTGGGGTTCTTTCACTAATTTTTTGCTAAACAAGTTTCCCGTAACCTACTCTTGGTGGTTATGTTCTCAAAGCTCAAAAATATCATTGGCATTTGTGCTGTTGCGTTTCTCCTGCTTGTTTTCCCCGTAATATTTGGGAAATCTACAATTCACGGACTCGTCACTTGGCAGAACGCCAAAAGTTGGGCGAGTACCGAAGGTACGATAGTGGCATCGCGCCGTACATTTTCTTCGCGGGGGATGTCGCACGCTGATATCCTCTACAAATATTCCGTACACGGCCAATCCTACCTCTCAAAAAGTGTCGACGTTCCCGATCCCCGTGACCCATTTAGAAGTACCGGGCATCATTTCGATATGTATCCAGTTGAGTCAAAAACAACTGTGTTTTATGACGAGTCACAACCAGCTGACTCCCTTCTTGACCGCGAGTTCACAGGTGAAATATGGGTTAGCTTTGCCTGCTTTTTAATGACCTCCGGATTCTCCCTGACAGTGGTGTATCTTTTCCTGACAACGGAAAAGCGAAGAGCCAAAAAGGCATTGTCATGGAAGATGAAGAGGTATGAAAAAAGGCAGAAGCAAAGAGTTCTCAAAGCTCTCAGAGAAAAGTCATCTCACGCGACTTGACTGCAGCGATCACGGGAAAAAATTCGATATTTCTTCAGGAATAGTTTCACGGCCAAATATCTCTTCGATGCCGTCCCGGACCTCGCTGCCGCCTTACTTTCACTAGGAGGCGTCTGCAATGGAAAAGCGGCAAGCCTGGGATAGCTCTAAATATTCATCGTGATTGCTTTGTCGGAGATATCCTTGCGGCACCAAGCACCTTCCCAGCGAATGCACTTGATGGCTTTGTAGGCCTGGAGCTTAGCCGTCGAAACAGTGTCACCAAGTGCCGTCACACCCAACACGCGCCCGCCATTGGTTACGGCGTTGCCATCTGCATCAAGTTTCGTTCCAGCGTGGAAGACTTTGACGTCTTCCACCTTGCCGGCTTCTTCCAAACCGCGAATGAGTTTTTCCTTTTCGTATTTTCCCGGATAGCCTTCAGAAGCCATGACAACACAAACGCTGGGCCGCTGATCCCATTCCAAGGGACCGATTTCCCCAAGTCGGCGATCGACGGTGGCTTCGAGCAAATCCAAAAAGTCAGTCTTCATGCGCATCAACAGTGGCTGGCATTCGGGATCACCAAACCGGACATTGTATTCCAGCACCTTGGGACCTTGAGGGGTCATCATCATGCCGGCGTAGAGAATTCCGCGAAACGGATTACGCTGTCGCTTCATCGTATGGACCGTCGGCACCAGGACACTCGATTCGACCCACCGCAACGTTTTCTCATCAATTGAGGGAGTCGGGCAGTAAGCTCCCATGCCTCCAGTGTTTGGGCCGGAGTCACCATCGTGAGCGCGTTTGTGGTCTTCGGCTGGCGGAAAAGTCAAAATCGTGCGACCGTCAGTGATCGCGAGGATGCTTGCCTCAACGCCCTGCAATCGTTCTTCGATAATCATCTTGTCGCCGGCATTACCGAACTGCTTCTGCCTGGCGATGATGTCGATCGCCTCGAGGACTTCATCGCGAGTCGAACAGACGATCGCTCCCTTACCCGCCGCCAGCCCGTCGGCTTTAACAACCAATGGGCAATCATCAGGAGTTTCGGCGTAGCGTTCGTTAACGTACCGCTCGGCCGAGGCCGCGTCGTGGAACTCCTGAAAGTCCGCCGTTGGTACGTCGGCGCTGCGCAAAACATTCTTACAAAAAACTTTGCTTCCCTCGAGCTGAGCCGCTTTCCTGCTGGGCCCAAATACTTTGAGGTCTTCGGATTCAAATGCATCCACGATTCCATCACAAAGCGGAATCTCTGGCCCAACTACCGTCAGCCCGATTTGGTTCTCTTTGGCAAACTTGACCAGCCCGGCGATGTCATCCGACGCGATATCGACATTCTGAGCATCGGTCGCGGTGCCAGCATTGCCGGGAGCAACAAATACGTCGGTCGCACGAGAGCTTTGACCGATTTTCCAGGCGATCGCGTGCTCACGTCCGCCGCTTCCAATTACGAGTACTTTCATGACCTGAGTATTTTTTGCTTACTTGAGTAATAGTGACTTTTAAAACGTTCAAAGATCGTCAACTTTCGACAATTCGGCGGTGATTCTCAGGCTCTGGCCAGGAACGTGTTGCAATTGGCTTCTGCAGAACCAAATAACAAGAAAATCCGGAGCTTCGTTGACAACTGAAAACCGCGTGGGCGAATTTTACGTAATTGAATACTCAGCGACAGGGGAAATATTTAAGTGGATGTTTAGGAGGACTGGTCCAATTTTTCCGTTGGTTTGGCGATAACCACTGATACCCCGGGGTTTAGGGCGATTGTTGGTTAGAATATGGAAATGCAAGTACAATAGCCCGCTGCCTTCGAGCATCAGATTGAAGGACGAGCTTTTGACAAGTGCGTTAATTAAAGAAGCAGTGAAACACATTTATTTGGGTAGCGGATATGAAACGAATCTCATTGGGCACATTCATTTTTGGTATGGCGATCGCATTTCTCGCGTCAACTGATTCACCTGCCTTGGCGCAAGAAGCAGGCGATTGGGGACATTTGACCGGTCAGATCGTGATTAGCGGAGAAGCACCCAAGAACAAAATCGAAGATGTTTCGGGAACACCTGCCAAAGATAAAGCCGCTTGTTTGGTCGATGGCAAAGTCCCCGCTGATGACGGGATCGTCGTCAACGACAAGAAGCAACTTCGCGACGTTTTTGTGCTGATGTATGTCGGGCGCGGTGCCGAAGTGCCCAAGAAGTTTCATCCTTCTTATGACGAAAAAAAGAAAGTCAAATTCACGCTTGATAACCAAAAGTGCCGCTTCGTTCCCAAAGCTGCGTTTGCCCGCTCAGGCCAAACGTTAATTTTGAAGAACAGTGACAATGTCGGGCACAACTGCCACATCACGACGCTTCAACAGGAACACAACGTTAACATTCCGGCCAACAAAGAAGCCGAACTCACACTCGAAGACCTGTCCGACACAGTCCCTGGCGAAGTCCGCTGTGATATTCACAAGTGGATGGATTCGGTAATCTTCATTCGCGACAACCCGTACGTCGCAATCTCAGACGAAACCGGCGCATTTCGAATTGAGAACATTCCTGCTGGTGATTGGGAGTTTCAGTTTTGGCACAAAAGGGCCGGTTACTTAAAGACGCTTGAAGTCAAAGACTACGAGCCTAACCGACGTGGCGTGATCGGTCTAAAAATCGAAAAGGACAAGACGCTGGACCTTGGAACGCTTACGCTGCCAGTCGCAGCGTTTGAATAATCTTACTGGTTGCCAATTGATATATGTTTCGGCTTGCGCCTGGATGAAAACCCTGTGACGATGAAACGATTACGCTTGCTCCTGCTTTGCTTGCCGCTGATTTTCTTTACCGGCTGCTACCAGCGTACCATTGCACCTGAGTTGACCTACGACCAGTCGCAGGTTGAAGCGCTTGACCAGGAAATTAAAAACCTGGAATGGGACTGATTGATAATCTCCCTTGACTCTCTTTACGCATCTTTCGCGGTGAGGCTGACATTTTTTGTAACCCGATGCGTAAGAGCGTGAGCGAGGAATCATCGAGGCTCCTCGCTGACGCGT
>CAYSQZ010000363.1:0-3843 GCA_964433035.1 uncultured Pirellulaceae bacterium
GTCCGACATCAATCCGCGACATGCCATGGCTCTTTTATTGTTCCGCCAATGGGTCTAAAACCCTCGCCTTCAGGCGACCCCTTCAGGATTTTGCTATTATGCCCTGATGGAAAACTATCGAACTGGTTCTCACACTGATGACGACGAAAACTTTCGAGTGTCGTGAAGGAATCGGGCGGCGACTTCAGTCGGGAGCCCGATTCAGTTGAACCTATCGGCTTTTAGCCGGTAGTCCGCGCTCAGTTTCCAATCGCCATACCGTATTCGGCGACTATATGACCTATCCGCATAATGCGATCCTAGAGGCGTTCATGGCGACTGGCATTTCTTACTTTTTAATTCGGGTGCACGTATCATGCATATAAACTTTTGAAATATGCACCGGAGTGTGGATGGATATCGGTCCTATTTATAGATATGCCATGTATGTTCAGTTATCTTCAGTATCGGTATCAATAGTTACTTCAGGTATGCTGCGACCGTTGTTCTCGGGTTGAGTCAAAGTATGATGGACCAGAGTTCGGGGGCTCGATTGAGCGGTCTTGCTTGAGAGAGTATTCTGATGAAACGCGTATTAATAGTTTATCACTACTTTGCTCTCTATCGGTTGCCGATTGTTCGCGCACTGATGCAGAGGGAGGGTTATGAGTTCACGCTCATCAGTTCAGCGAAGTCACGGGCTGGCATACGGACAATTGATCCTGAATTGGCTGAACTGCCAATTGAGCAGGGAGGCGTGCGTTGGGAGTTCCTTAAGAACCTCTGGATCGGGGGAAAGAAATCGCCCTTTCTGTGGCAATCGGGACTAGTCTCACGCTTGAAGCAAGATGACTATGATGCAGTGATTTTTCTTGGCTCGATCTACTATTTTTCCACCTGGTTTGCGATTCGCGCCGCGAAGAAACGTAATAAACGTGTGATTATATGGACGCATGGTTTTCTGGGTAAGGACACGAAGTGGATGGCTGCCCTGCGTCACCGTCTCTATCGGATGGCGGATGCGTGTCTTTTGTATGGGAATCCTGCGCGGGATATCATGCTTGAAACGAATTACTACAACCCGAAGCAATTGTCTGTCGTTTATAACTCGATGGACCATGCATTGCACTCAAGTCTGCGCCATTACTCGTTACCAGAAGCCAAGCGTGAACAGCGGCTGGCGCTCTTTGACGATGTGGATCTTCCTGTTGTCAGTTATATTGGACGTTTGTCTCCTGATAAGTCATTGGAACTACTTGTAGATGCCCTCTCGATCGCTCAGCTTGAAGGTGCTCCGTTTCTGGTTTTGTTGATCGGCGAAGGGCCGTTGAAAGAAAGTTTGAGGCAGCGCGCGAAGGATTTAGGCGTGGAGGATCATTTGATCTTTTATGGCTACTGTGCAGATGAAGAGGCAGCTTGCAAAATGTTGGCCTGCGGGGATGTCTGCGTAGTTCCCGGTGGCGTTGGTTTAACGGGGGTGCATGCTATGGCCGTCGGGGTGCCTGTGGTGTCACATGGAGACTTGAGTGTGCAGAAACCAGAGTGCGAAGCGATTGTCGCGGGACGAACAGGTGCGACTTTCAAGCGTGGTGATGCCAATGATCTGGCAAAGACGCTGGGAGCGCTTTTCTCGGATCAGAATCAACTAGCGGCGATGCGTGAAAATTGTTTTACGATGATGGATACATTTTTTAATCCGGATTATCAGAGTGAAGTGATTTGTAATGTGGTGGATGGCGTTCCGAATCAAAACAGCGATTTTGTGCCTGCCGTATTGTTTGATCAATAGTTGAGGTGCTCAGTTTGTCCTGTTTTGTTAGTTCAATTTGTTAACGACTGTTTGCCCTCCCCGACCTGCGCCATCATGAATGATCGCGAGTTCGACGCTCCCAGAGGGAGGGTGACGTAAGGTTGGATCCCGAACGGTCTCTCATCTCGGGCACATTATCGTCCCTGCAAATTTGATTTGGCTGGTATTCGAACTACTATTGTGTAACACCGATTGGCCCAGGTGCGAGGTCTCTGGGGTCAAATACAATTTGACTTCAAGCGATCAGGGGCAAGGCAACCGCTTGAAAAAAATCCCAGAGACCTCACGGGCCGCATTGAGACGCAAGAAACTATCGCTCTAACGTCTCCAGCGAAATCGCAAGCAATGCGATAAACAAATACTTTGCAACTGACGTGCCAATTTTGAAAAACTGTTTTCGTTTGCGGAGAAGTTGTTTCAAAACCTGAATTCTGAAGTAGTGGACGAGGTTACGAGTCCCCGTTTCACCGGCAATGCCGCAAGCTCATTACCTCGTCCAACACCAAAATGTTGAGACGGTAGTTTCGAAACCAATTCCGGGTTTTTTGGTGCTGTACCAAATTGCAACGAAGGCTCAAAAAATCGTGTTTCAGGATTGAGCAAATCCAGCTACTTGCGATATTCCGGGTATTTTGGCCGATAACACCCCAATTTCTCACTGCCCAATTCGATTGTGGATCCAACGAAGTCTACAGTATCCCGGGCGATGTGATAAATTTAGATTATGGAAACGGCGACATCTGAATTAGAAGACCGGTTGGGCGACCACCGTCGGACCGTTGTGGTTTCGGTCAATCCGAATTCGGGATCGTCGGACCAAACCAGTGTCGTTGAATCACTGGTTGAGAAACTGGAAGGTATGGGTTTTGAGGTTCGCGTGTTGTCGGATATCGAAGCTGTCAAGTCGACCGTGAACGAGTTGTCTGATCTGAGTGCGAATTTTGATTCTGGTTCGGCTTCTTCTCAAGCCGTTGCGTTACGGGCCGTTGTGGCTGCTGGTGGGGATGGCACGGTTTCCTTGTTGGCCAACAGTTTGCCGCCGCAGACGCCGTTGGCGATTTTGCCGCTGGGTACCGAAAACCTGCTTGCTAAGTATCTTGGCTTAACCGCTGACCCCGATTTAATCGCGAACATGATTTCTGGCGGTAGGACCGTGCGTCTGGACTCCGGGCGAGCAAATGGGAAACTCTTCCTGGTGATGGCGAGCTGCGGTTTTGATGCAGAAGTCGTGCATCGAGTCCATTCGCAGCGGAAAGGACATATTCGACATTGGTCCTACGTTCTACCGACCTTTCGCGCGATCAGTCAGTACCGTTATCCGAAGTTGCGGATACGATCCCTGGATACGGATCAACCGCTGGAAGCCAAATGGGCTTTCATCTTTAACGTTCCTCGCTATGCCATGAACTTGCCGATTGTGTGGGACGCCGATCCTGCGGACGGTCAGTTAGACCTTTGTACCTTTCGCGGCGGAAATTTAATTCGAGGTCTTTTTTATCTTGTTGCGATTTGCCTTCGCCAGCACCGAGGCTGGAAGTATTCTCATTTTCGCCGTTTCGACAAAATTCGGATAGAAGCCGATGAGCGAGTTCCGTATCAGCTCGACGGTGACCCAGGCGGTGTGTTGCCGTTGGAGATCGAAGTGATTCCGAAATTTTTGAGGGTTTTGGTGCCCGAAAAATGGAGCCCCACTGCGGTAGCTCCATCGCAATAAACTGCGAAAACAATTATTCTGTTGGGCAGTCAAAGCCAATGCGGGCAAGAATCCGGGCAGGATGCTCGTCTTGCAGACCAAATCCAGTTTCAATCGAGGTCAACGTTGCCAAATAACCCTGTCCAGATCGGAAATTTGAACTGCGGCGCCGGGCACCCGCTGTTGGTGATCGCTGGTCCCTGCGTGATAGACGGTCGAGATTTGATGTTGAGGATCGCCGAGAAGCTCAAATCGGCTTGTCAAAACGCAGATTTGCCGCTGATTTTTAAAGCTTCCTACGATAAGGCGAACCGAACGAGTTTGAATTCGTATCGAGGAGTAGGACTTGAGGAAGGTCTCA
>CAYSQZ010000364.1:0-3838 GCA_964433035.1 uncultured Pirellulaceae bacterium
AGCATGCCAATCGAACCGGTTAGCATCGAGGCTGCATCGGAAAGAATGTCCCCAAACAGATTTGTCGTTACGATGACGTCAAACTGCTTGGGAGCCCGGACCAACTGCATGCAAGCGTTGTCGATGTACATGTGAGAAAGCTCTACATCAGGATACTCCGACGAAACATCAGTCACGACTTTTCGCCACAGCTCCGAGACTTCCATGACGTTGGCTTTGTCGACACTGCAAACACGCTTGTCTCGCAACCGGGCGACCTTAAATGCACTGTGGGCGATTCGCCGAATTTCTGAATCGTTGTAAATAAGCGTGTTGAATCCGGTTTGAGTTCCATCTGCTTCGGTTTTCAGACCTCTGGGCTGACCGAAATAGATTCCTCCGGTCAACTCACGAACAATCATAATGTCGAGTCCCGAAACGACTTTAGGTTTGAGCGTAGAAGCAGACGCCAACTCGGGAAACAGAATCGCCGGACGCAAGTTGGCAAACAGCTCCAGTTCAGATCGCAAACCCAACAACGCCCGTTCTGGCCGAAGCTCTCGCTCGACGGCTTCCCATTTTTTTCCACCCACGGCTCCCAGCAGAATCGCATCGCAGTCACGAGCCAAGGCCAATGTATCGGGAGGAAGCGGGTGACCGTGAAGATCGTACGCGGTCCCTCCGACCGGAGCCGTCTGACACACAAGCTGCGCACCATGATCAGAATTTAACTTCTCGATAACCCGAACGGCCTGGGCGGTGACCTCAGGGCCAATCCCGTCGCCGGGCAAGATTGCAACTGCGCCAGATTTTGGCATATCAATTCCTACGAACTACGTTTTTAAAAAGTACGGCATCAATTCCCAGCCGTTGGGCATGGCCAAACCACTCGCCTGAGCCGTAACTTCGTGGTACTCCGTGCTTGCATCAGCAGTGACACCGGTGCCGCAAAGAGTAAACGGCACATCGCCATGAGTATGAGTTTTTGTGCTCAAGTAAGTCGGATGGTCGGGAGTCACAAGAATGCGATACTCTTCGCCGGAACCCTCGAGGTGGTTGAGGATTGGAGCAACGATTTTAGAATCGATCTCTTCAAGCGACTTGATTTTCTTGCCAAGATCACCCTCGTGCGAAGATTCGTCGGGAGCCTCGACGTGAACGCAAACGATATCGTACTTTGAAAGTGCTTCGATTGCATAGTTTCCTTTGGCGGCGTAATCGGTGTCGGTATAGCCGGTTGCCCCAGGGACTTCGATCCGATCCCAACCAACCAGCGCCGCCAACCCTCGCAGCAGATCAACTGCGGTAATCATCGCCCCGGAAATTCCGTGGACTTCTTTGAACGGAGCCAGTTTCGGTTTCTGTCCCAATCCCCACAACCAAACGTTGGTTGCTGGAAGCTTACCCGCGCCGACCCTCTGCTTGTTGACGTCGTGGTCTTCGAACCATGAAACGCTTTGCTCCATCAGGTTGTTGAGCATGTCACTGCCCGGGCCACGGGGAAAGTCATCGGCAACAGGTTTATCAGTCAAATCGTGAGGCGGGGTGGCTATGGTCTCCTGAGTAAACGGGGCCGGAGCATCCGGAGTCACGCGCATCATCAACAAATTTCGGTAAGACACTCCGGGAACGAACTCAAGTCTTGCGTCTTGGGCATGTTCCTGCGCGGTGGCGAGCAACTGCTTGGCTTCTTCGCTGGAGATATGTCCGGCGGTGAAGCTTTTCATCATTTGATCTTCAACGGTAACCAGATTGCAGCGAACACACCAATCGTCGTCACCCAGCTCGATACCCTGTGCGGCTGCCTCAAGCGGCGCCCTACCGGTGTAGTTTTCCAGCGGGCTGTAGCCAAGCAAACTCATATTGGCAACGCTGCTGCCAGCTGGCAGATGAGTGGGCGTATTATTGGCAACACCAACGACTCCCCGCCGAGCAATCTCGTCCATCGTCGGGGTTTTGGCTGCCTGAAGAGGCGTCTTGCCGTCGAGTTCGGATTGCGCTTCGTCAGCACATCCATCAGGAATGATGATTACGTATTTCATTTATCTTTGTCTACAAAATTTGGACTCATTTGGAGTCAGTAACGGCTGGCCTAATAGTGGCAACCGATACATAAGGAGAGATTGATCCCTCGCTCACGCTTCGGGTTGCCATTTAAGTCCTAGCCGAACCTTGAGGTACGAGAAATCCTAGCCCAGAATTCTAAACCGTTCCGAAGTATCAGCAACGGTGGGCATTTCCATGATCTGTTTCATTGCCGCTTGAGCAGCCGATTCCGGCGTGTGGTGAGTCATGATAATGATCGGCACGGTTTGTTGCTTCGAGTTATCAGGTTCATGCTGGAAAACCGAAGCGATCGAAATCCCATGTTGACCGAGCCTTCCGGTAATCTGTCCCATGACTCCAGGTTGGTCGACAACATCGAAACGGAGGTAGAACCGGCCTTCGAGATCGCCGGGGCTGGCGAATTCAACTCGTTTATGGTCACGAGCCCACAGCTCAAGTGTCTTGAAAGTGATCGCAGTTCTTCCAACCGCAGTATCGATCATGTCTGCAACGACCGCTGAAGCCGTCGGCATTTGGCCTGCACCTTGGCCGTGGAAAAAGACCGGCCCGACAGCATCACCAACAACGCTGACGGCGTTAAAGTTAGCTTGGACTTCAGCCAAAGGCTTGCCGACTTTGATCATCATCGGAGCAACCATCAGCTGAATCCCGGACTTAACCAATTCGGCGTACGCGATCAGTTTGATTCGATAACCCATCTGTTTAGCGAACTCCATATCGCATTTTGCGATGGTGTCGATTCCTCGACACGGGATATCAGCCCAGTGAACCCGAGCGCCAAATCCAAGGTGTGCCAGAATAGCCAGTTTCTGCACTGTATCGGTACCATCAACGTCCATGGTTGGATCAGCTTCGGCAAATCCTGCCGCTTGGGCATCGGCGAGGGCTTTACTGTAGTCGGCTCCTTCGGCATCCATTTTGGAAAGGATGAAATTACAGGTTCCGTTGAGAATGGCATGTAACGATTGAACCTGATTGCCAGAAAGGCATTGGCTGATATTGGCAATGATCGGAATTCCGCCGGCGACCGATGCTTCGAATGCAACGGAACGACCTAACTGCCGCGCACGATCAAAAATCTCTGGCCCGTGCTCGGCCAAGAGTGCCTTGTTGGCTGTCACGACATCTTTACCGCTTTCGAGCAGTTTAAGCATAATCGTGCGGGCCGGCTCGACTCCGCCAATGACTTGAGCCACGACCTGGACAGATTTATCGTCGATCAATTCTTGCAGGTCATCAGTCAGGACGCCGTCTGGCAAGTCAACATCCAGCGGTTTATTGACATCGCGAACAACCGCCCGAGTCAGCCAGAGGGTTCGTCCAGCGTGACGGGCAGTTCGGTCTCCGTGATCAAGCAGAAGTCGGGCGACACCTTGACCGACAGTACCCAATCCAACGATTCCAACTCCAGATTTTTCCATTATTCGCTTCGCAGTCTGTTATCTACTGAGGCAATGCCAGTCCGCCATGTTAGGGGGACCGTCAATTATTCTCAAGCGAAGCGCTTGCCAACAAGCGTTAAGGCTGGACCTCAGCAAAGGTTGCCAGAAAACTGATTCTCAGGCAATGTGGACCGATCAGCCACCTTCAATATTTTCGGGCTTGCTTCCCGAGGTTGGGCCTTGTTCGAAAATCCACTATTGGATAAAATTCCGCGGCAGAACGAGCTCGCCCTTCAAAGTGCGAGTTACCATTCAACGGATGGATGGCTGAGTCTGGTCGAAGGCACCGGTTTTGAAAACCGGCGACGGGGTAACTCGTCCGGGGGTTCGAATCCCTCTCCATCCGCTCT
>CAYSQZ010000365.1:0-3813 GCA_964433035.1 uncultured Pirellulaceae bacterium
TTCTGGGCCTTGATCTTCAACGATGCTCCACCGGCGAGACTCATCTCGAGGTCATCACCGGCCAAACCACTGATCAACCCCACCAACCTCGAACCATCAACCAACTCGACCGTGGCCGTGCTACCGGATTTCTTCTTGAGCCCGAGATCAGCAACAACAAAAGCCATGACTTTGGCCAAGCCAATTTTACGTGACTCATTCTTGAAGTTAACTTGCAGAAACTCTCCGTCAACCGACTCCAATATCCCATTTACAATTCGTTCTCCGTCGTCAACCTTCACAACGACTTGGTCATTGTCTTTGGACGGTGAGTTGATGGCAGACTGGATACCTTGGGAGTTAGTCCAAACAACGGCGCGGACTGCCTGTAAGGGAAGCTGTGCCTCGCCGGTAATGGCGGAACTTTGGCACATCAACAATTCATCTGAAAGGGCCAACTTGCTGGCAAGAATTTCACCGCCGCCGACTGGATAAACCGCAACGTCGCTCGTGGCTTTTGAAACGGTTCGTTCTGTCTTGATCGATAAAACGTCTCCAATGTTGAAGCCCGCGGGAATGCCCTGACCGGTAATCTGGCCCTGCTGGTCGATGGATTCAATATTGCATTTGATAGAATTGCCGTCGATCAGTTGAACGCTAACTTCACCGATCCCCTGGGCAAGCAGAGCAGTGGAAGCACAGAAAAGAAATGCGACTGGAAAGAAGATCGAGAGGAAGATCGTCAGCGCAAAATGATTCTGCGATTTCAATGTGACAACTTTGAATTTAAAACAGGATCCAGTCATGACTGCATTCTAGTTGATTGAACTAAATGTTGCGAGTTTGTGATGACAGGGACGGCGAAATACCGCTGGAAGTTGCCATACCTCTATCAAAGAGACAGAGTTTCATTAGCACGGTTGAACTGAGCGCAATTCACCGCAAATTGACGGTCTTAGCTTGACCAGCCGTCTCCTGCCTCTAATTTAAGGCATAAAAAAAGGCGCTCTTGCGAGCGCCTCGTATCTCCGCTGTTTCGGTTAAAACCGAATTATCTATTGACCCTCACCATCGGCGGCAGCGCGGTACTTCTCTACGATGTCGCGGTAGCGAGCAGGTAATTTTTCTTTCACGGCATTGTTAGCTGGATCGCGCAGACGATTTCGTAAACGGCTCCACGGACTGGCGGGAGAATCGTCATAAGTCTTTACGACTTTGCCGTTAGGGTTATTACTCTGACCACCTTGTTGACCTTTACCAGGCTTTGATTCGGCTTGTTGACCGGGCTTCTGACCAGAAGCTTGCTTGCTGGCCTCTCAGGTGCCGCCTTTTTTCGCACTCGAAGAGGCTTCTTTTTTCTCCTCCTCTTTGATCATCTTGGTCAACATATTGACGATCTTTTTCTGCTCTTCCTGTGTTCTTTCACCCGTTTCGATCTGAGTTAGCCGACGACGGGAATAGTCCATTCGCTGATAGACATCATCGAGTTTGCCTTCCTTGATTCCCTGCAACTGCTGAACCTGTCGCCAGGCACTGACTCGCAATCGCTCGGGAGCATCGGGGTGGTTAAGAATGAAATCGGTGAATGAAGCAACCGCTTCCTGATTCTTTAGCAAACCAGCCTGAGCAACGCCTTTAAAATATTGGGCACTACCTTGATGAGCCGAGTGGTCTCCCATCTCACCCACCAATTGCTCCAATCTTGGCATCGCCTCTTCGAACCGCTCATTGTTCATCAAGGTCCGAGCTAGATAAAAATTGGCATCAGCGGCGAGAAACTTGTCTTCTGACTCAGCCAGAGGACCAAGCAATTCGACCGCTTGGTCGACATTCTCATCATCAGATGACTCGACCGCAGCGGAGTACTTGGGATAGATCTTTATCAAGCCGTCGGTTAAGCGGTCTGATGATTGCTGCTGCTCAAGCGACGATTTGATTGACGACTTCTTTTGGGCATCCAAGGCGTCGAGCGAGTCAACATGCTTCAGGAACGACTCAACCACTTTGGTCACGTGCGTATCCGCAGTTGAGACCGAACACAACAGCACCACCAAAAGGCAGCTACTGATGATTTGAATCAGAACGTTTCGCTTCATTTGGAAATCCTTATTTCAAGTCGAAATTCGTGCCACGTATAGTAAACAGTGTAACAAGTTCCCTAACCTAAATGTCGTAAAAAAGCCTACAGCACATTACGGTTTTAGTCAGACATTGTATTTGATAGCACATAACCCGCAGTCTTCTCTTATTTTACTATGTTAATAACGGTCAGGTGTGGAAATTTTATACGCCAATATCGAACCAATATTCAGCGCTGAGCCTCTTTTTCCATGATCGTTTCGGTCATTTCAAGCAGTTTTTGCTGCGTTTGAGCCGCTTTAAGAGCCTCTTTGTCCAAGCGTTCTTTCAAATCGCTGTGGTCCCGCATCTGCTCAACTTTTGTGGTCCGACGATTTAAGCGAAGCTGTTGGATTCTCAGGACTTTTAGTTCGGCTGACTTTTTGAGTAGCGGTTGGTCTCCGCCACCGCCTCCTCCGCCACCGCCTCCGCCACCACCATCCTCCTGAGCTTCCTTAAGCGCGTCCAGTAAATCTTCGATGGTGGTTTCGATTTCTTTTTGTACCAACTGCGTGTACTGACCTGTCTTTTCTGCCTGAAGCAAATCAGCGGCAGTCTTCAAATCTGCACGCAAGTCCTGCACGATCTCCGGGAACACAATGCTGGTTCCGTCTTCGAGAAGCAAGTCATACGCCTGCTGGCCAAGCTCGCTGATTGCGGCTTCGTTGTTGGAAAGCTGCAACATCAACAACTCGTCGCGGCGACGAAGCTTGCCAAGATTGGTGCGTTTGTCGTCAAGCTCGATCGTCATGACGCTGGCCACAATTTGCTGTTCCAACATCTGACGGAAACGGCCTTCAAGCCTCGCCAGTTTCTCCTCGCGGGTTTCATCGCGAAGCTGTTTGAGTCGATCTTCAATCTCATCGATGGCTTCTTCGATTTTGTTTTCGGCAATCTTTTGTTGCTCTTGGGCTTTTTCAGGATCGTTTTCCTGCATCTGATCAGACGCTTCTTTCATCGCTCCGCCGGCCTCGCCCATTTTTTGCTCCCCAGGTTGCTGCTGCGGCTGGGCGCCGGCTTGAGCGCCATTTTCCTGCTTTGGTTTGGGCGCGGCTTTCATTTCCTTGACCAAATCCAGTGCTTTGTCGCGAGTTCGGCGTTGCTTCTCAGCCATCAGATCTAGCGCGTCCTCGGGTAACGACTCGATTCGACGTTTTTCCTTTTCGATTTCACTAAGCGCTTGTTCGAGGTCATTGAGCGCTTTTTCTTCCTGTCGCTTGGCGTCCTCGGGTTTACCACTTCCTAGTTTTTCCTCGGCAAGTTCCTGAGCCTTGGCGGCTTTCTCCAGCGACTTTTGGCCAGGTTGGGGCGGTTGCTTTTGCTGATCGCCAGACTGACCGTCGCTGGGTTTACCATCGCTAGGCTTGCCGTCACTTGGTTTTCCGTCACTGGGTTTTCTATCACTGGGCTTTCCGTCACTTGGCTTTCCGTCACTGGGCTTACCGTCACTGGGCTTTCCGTCGTTGGGCTTTTCGTCGTTGGGCTTTTCGTCGTTGGGCTTCCCGTCGTTGGGCTTCCCGTCGTTCGGCTTCCCGTCGTTGGGCTTTCCGTCGTTCGGCTTTCCATCGTTCGGCTTTCCATCGTTTGGCTTTCCATCGTTTGGTTTTCCATCGTTTGGTTTTCCATCGTTTGGTTTTCCATCGTTTGGCTTCCCATCATTTGGCTTCCCATCGTTTGGCTTGCCGTCACCAGAATTCGGTTCGCCATCAGACGGTT
>CAYSQZ010000366.1:0-3800 GCA_964433035.1 uncultured Pirellulaceae bacterium
CGATGATGATTCGCTCAGGACGCATACGAAGACAGTTTTTCACCAAGTCGGTCGCCGAGACGGCACCTTTGCCTTCGATGTTTGGCGGGCGAGTTTCCAAACGAACAACGTGGTCCTGTTGAAGTTGGATTTCCGCCGCGTCTTCGATTGTAATGATTCGATCTTCGTGATCGATGAAGCTCGAGAGTGTGTTGAGCAGGGTTGTCTTTCCCGAACCCGTACCGCCGGAAATTACGATATTCAAACGGGCTTTCATCGCACCTTCGAGCAGCATCACCATTTCGGGCGTGAATGCTTTGTAGTTCAAAAGGTCTTCGAGTTTAAGCGGGTTGGAGCCAAAACGACGAATCGACATCGCGGCGCCGTCCAGAGCCAGCGGGGGAATGATCGCGTTAACACGAGATCCGTCTGTAAGTCGAGCGTCCACCATCGGGCAGGTTTCATCAACACGTCGTCCAACTTTAGAAACGATACGGTCAATGATCTGCAAGAGGTGCGCATTGTCGCGGAATTCAACGGTCGACTTTTCCATCTGACCACCGCGTTCGCAGTAGATATTCTTGGGCCCGTTGATCAAAATATCACTGATCTGCGGATCCTTCAGAAGAATCTCGAGAGGTCCGAGTCCAAAAGTCTCGTCAAGGACTTCCTCAACTAACCGGTCACGTTCGGTACGGTTAAGCAAGTTGTTTTCGCCATCGCAAAGATGCTCGACGACCACGCGAATTTCGCGCCGAAGGACGTCGCCTTCCATGTCACCGACTCGGCTTAGATCCAGTTTGCCGATCAGTTTGCCGTGAATCTTTTGTTTAAGTAGATCAAATTCGCTGGTTTTTTCTGCAGTGCTCATAGTATCTTTTGGGTTTTCGACATTCCAATTGAGGCTGACCGTGTCAGGGAAAGGGCGCCAAGTTCGCGCCGCGAGAAAAGATACCTCACGATTTGCAAAGAAGTCGTGTTGGAACCGGAGAATGTTTTCGAAAATTCGAAAGCGTGTTGGCCTAATTAATTCAGTCAAATTTTTTGGAAAAATTTTGAATTGGCTAAAGTCAAAGCCAGCCCCAATTGAGTGGGTTACCAGTTAAACAAATGGTAGTTTTTGGTAACCCGACGCGTCAGCGAGGGCGACACCGCAACCGACTCCGTCATTACTGACGTAATTCAGAGGACCAGGAATCGCAGCCCCTGCTTCTTCATCGTGGTTTAGCGCACAGAAGTTTCCGAATTGTTCCCATGAGAAACAAGTGTTGCTGACCCGCGCTCAGTACTATCGCGGCATCACAATTCGCAAACCTTCGTCCAGAGGCGTCAGATGCGAGACTTCGCGGCCCAGACCGTTCCGGTTTAGATTCAAAATCTCGGAATAACGTGAAGCTTGTCCCAGTCGTTGGCGGGCAATATCAAACAGAGTGTCGCCACTTTGAGTAACGTATATCGATTCAACATGGCCATCGTTTGCTGTTTTGCCTTCGGTGAGCTGAGTCTCTGAGCCTGGGCACAAATCAGGCCACAGCTTAACCAAGTCCTCCAGCTCAGGAGTCCCGATAATCATTCCAGGCTTGAGAGAGTCGAAGTTCGGGACCTTGGGCTCGTTGTATTTGTAAAGGGCCCGAAAATAATTTCCATCGTTGTAAACCGATTGTGCGATTGACCAGAAGTTGTCACCAGCTTTGGTAACATACTCACGTTTTGATAACTTGCTTTCCCGGAACTGTTCTTTGATCTGCTTTTTCTCAGCGGGGAGTTCGCTGTTGGAAGGCAATCGTGCCAACCGTTTGACCAAGACCGGCTCATCGTCGCGGTCAACCATCGGATGAGACGGATCTAGTACGGGTTTGGCGAACTGGTTGCTAGGTTCGCTCGGAATCGAACTTGGCAACAGCCCGGCAGAAGTCCGCTTGTCCTCTTGAGCAAGAGTTGGCTCTACGTTGAATTGGTTGCTGGTTTTCGGCCTCAAGGCATTGAAGCTGTTTTCAAGTCCCGCAAAGCCTGAAGGTGAAGCGGTTTTCAACGTACGCTGTGGATCCTTGGCAATATCGGATAAGTCCGATCCATTTGGCGATTTGTCTAACGTAACATGCTGAAACTCATTCGCTGTCGTAACAGATGTAGAAACAGGACTGGATTTCGGATCGGATTGGGATGAAGCAACTTCGGTGGCCAGAGGCGGTTTGACTTGAAAGTCGTTTCCATCTTCCTCCAAAGAAGCCAATTCGACTTTGGAGTCGACCTGTGAATCATTCCAGTCCTTTAAAAATGGATTGTCCTGAGGACCAGCTGGCGGCTGAACCGTCGCCGAGGTATCGACGGCTTTGATTCGGCTTACCGAAGGAAACGATTTAGCTTTGGGTAGAATTGCATTGAAATCCTGAAAATGATTCGCATTGGCCTGGACCAATTTGGGGGCAGTGACGACGGGCAGGTCAGGAGTGGGCTTGGAAGTATCTTTGGCGACCGGAGGGATGATGCTTTTCTCAGCGCCCTTTGGATCAGGCGAGAAGTTTGGTTTTTTCAACTTTGCATTGGGGCGAGGTGTTTTTGTTTCGGCCATCGCTGCGGTCGACGGAAAGGTTTGATACGACGATCGCGGAGACGATTTGAATTTGGAAACCGGAAGCTTCGCAATTGACGAAACCGCTGGGTCTGGTTTAGCAATTGCTGGCCCAGCATGGACTGCTGAGGCTGGCCTTGGCATTCGAGTGTCGCGGAACTGCTGCGGCGTCATCTCTATCTCGCGAGTCGCAATACGTTCGCCATTTTGCGGCCAAACGATCTGGGCAACAGGAGCGTTTTGCACGTGGCTGGGAATGTGTCTTCCGCGTCCGGTGATTCGATAGAAGGCAACGTAGACTAACAGGACTAACAGGATTGCCACAATCGACAGTCCGACTTGAGCTTCGCGAAGCAGCTGTGATTTTGTGTCCGGGCGGAATGGATCAGCCATCGTTCTATAATCCGTTTTGGAATAATGAATAATTCATTCGAACTGTACAGCAACTTCGACGCTGCGAAAACGGCGAACTGCGAGATCCAGCATCCGATTTTTCGATCAATATGCGGACAGGAAACCTTCAAATGCCAGCGTTCGCTAGCAATGCTTGGAAGATTTGATGCAGTTGGTTTTTGAGAAGCCAGGGGTTTTGCGTTCTTACTTTAAAAAAGTCAGATTCAAGGCTGAATTCAAAGTACGGATCGGATTTTCCGGAGAGCACTGACGAGAAAACGCGTAGACTAGGTGGGGTACCGCGGCGACCATAATCATGGCGACCGTGTTCGAGGCTGTGCCGGTGTCGCGCTAAGCTACTTAACTTAGAGCCTATCCCAGAACATCAAAACCCGAAGCGTGAGCGAGGGACGATCCCACGAATTCCCTCGCTCACGCGTCGGGTTAGGATTTTACGCCGAAAGTTTTAGGATAGGCTCTTAATAGCATTTCGAAAGTCTAAGTTCTTGTTCTAAGTTCTTGTGCCTTTGCGTCGAGCAAGCATAGCTACAGAGCCCATGATCAACAGGATTGTGATGATGGCTCAGTTAGTTACCTACTGTCAGAAATTGCCGCGTTTTAATCTTTGGCGCAGCAAAAAAGGCGACTTCAACTGCCTCATTGTCCGTTGAAGCCGCCAGAAAAGTACCCTGCAGTACTTCAGGCACTTTTGTAAACTCAGAGTTCACTGCACTATGCGAACTGCTGACCGTTGATGTTAATCTGCTCGAAGCTGCTGACGTCGATGCTGTTAACAAATTCCACGCCCGCTTCAAAACTTGCGAAGTTCACGTTGAGCGTATCGAAACCAGCGCCT
>CAYSQZ010000367.1:0-3777 GCA_964433035.1 uncultured Pirellulaceae bacterium
CTTACGCGAGCGTAAACATGGCACCCGTCAATTCAGATCTGACAGACCACTAGCTGCAAGTTAGTGGCTTTCGTCACATTGTTTTTGGTAAGCGGCGAAGTCCAGCAGTTGCTCAGCCGAATCCGAATCAGACAATTTGACTTTAATGATCCAGCCTTCACCGTAGGGATCAGAATTGAGTACCTCGAGGTTGTCAGGAAGCGACGTGTTGACTTCGACAATTTCCCCATCAACGGGGCTGTAAAGTTCACTGGTCGCTTTAACTGACTCGACTTCGCCAAACGATTCTCCGGCCTTTACCGATGTGCCGGTTGCTGGCAGGTCCATGTAAACGAGGTCGGTTAACGCCTCGACCGCATTTTTCGAAATGCCAATTGTTGCTACACCATCGGCAACATGAGCCCACTCGTGGGTGGGGGCAAACAGTAGTTCTTCTTCCTTCATCGTTTACTCCATCAAGTTTTTAGATTCGTGTCAGTAGGTCAGGCTATGCCTGTAAATTCAATGGCCTGATCATGCAAAATCATGACCTTAAGCCTCTGCTGGTTTAGGTGCGGCGAGTTAAGACCGGGTGTAAAAGGGAAGTTCAACGATCGTCGCCGGGTGTGATTTGCCTCGGATGTCAACAATCACATCCGTGCCAGCTTGAGCATGTTGCGGATCAACGTAGGCCATTGAAATCGATGATTCCAACGTGGGCGAGTAGGTTCCACTGGTCACTGTTCCGATGGTTTGGTCACCAAGCAACACAGCGCAGTCTTCTCGGGCCGCGCGGCGTCCTTCAAGTTTCAATCCGACTCGGACGTTGAGTACGTTATCCTTTTTTGCCGCCAGAATCGAACTCCGCCCGATAAAATCACGATCTTTGAATTGGATCGCGAACTTGAGATCAGTTTGGGCTGGATTGATCGACTCGCTCAGTTCGTGTCCGTACAGTGGCATTCCAGCTTCCAGGCGAAGCGTATCTCGCGAAGCCAAACCCGACGCGCCGCCTCCAACCGCTTTTGCCGCAGTAAAGATTTGTTCCCAAATCTCTTTAGCGTGCTGAGCTTCGCAAATAATTTCGCAGCCGTCTTCGCCGGTGTAGCCGGTTCGCGTCAAAATCGCCTCAACGTCGCAAACAGTCGTCGTGGTGCCGGTGTAGTAAGCGAGCGAATCCGGGTCAGTTTTGGAAAGCTTGGCAACGGCTTGATTGGCTTGGGGACCCTGAATCGCGATCATCGCAGTCGACGTCGTACGGTCATGGAGTTCAATTTTGGAATCGCCGATTTGTGAGCTGATCCAATCAACGATCTTCTGGCGGTTACTAGCGTTAACCACCATCATGTGAAATGGCTTCCCATCAATATCTGGCAAATGGTAGACCAATACGTCGTCGAGGATTCCACCGGATTGGTTAGTCATCAAAGAGTAGCGAATCTTGCCACACTCAACGCCGGCAACACGGCGGGTCGTCAAACGGTCAAGAAAGACGTCAATATTCTCACCGGAAAAGTAGAGTCGACCCATGTGAGAGACATCGAACATGCCGATCGCCTGACGGGTCTGATGGTGCTCGTCGATGATGCTGGAGTACTGGACTGGCATTGACCAACCAGCGAATTCAACCATTCGTCCGTTCTGCTCGACGTGCCATTGGTGCAACGGCGTTTTCAAAAGTTGGTCGGCCACTCAGGAACCTCTACGAAAATACTAAACGTCAAGTGAACCGATCTACTTTCAGCGACGGGGCCGTTAGTAAATCCGCTCAGATGCGGTGACGAATGTTGAAATGTTAAAGAACTGGCACCAATTCTAACCTCTGGGTAATTGGTTTCTAGGGCAAAAATGGCGATGAATTTCCCGAGCGACCTGATTCATAGCGTTCTCATGATGATAGAGATTCAAGCTATATTGGTAGCAACAAAATCCGATTCGATAATCGCGTAAGCCTAAGCCAAATGAACTCGACGCAACTGCATCCAATCGAAGCCTCCGAACTGCACGCTCGTCGTGAGCGAGTGTTTTTGGTGCTGGCGGGGTTGTTTCTCGGTTCGATGACGATGCTGAACATACTGGGCATCAGCCGATTTATTCGCTTGTTCGAGCTTCCGCATACGCTGGAGTCGGGAGAGATTTGGAATATCCGTTTCGCTGTCGCTGTTGGCGTACTGCCCTACCCGGTAACTTTTCTTTGCACAGATTTTATCAGCGAGTTCTATGGTCGCCGCAGGGCCAACTGGGTCGTGTGGGTTGGTTTGCTGCTAAATATCTGGGTGGTGTTTATTCTGTGGCTGGGTGGAATTTTGCCCGGGTATGAAGAAATGGAAACCGGTGTGCCGCTAAACCAAGACGGGAGCACGCCGGTGTTTTTTCAAATGAGAAGCCTGGCCTTCGCAGCCGTCGGGGCGTCGATGGTGGCTTATATGGCGGCTCAGTTCTGCGACGTTTACATGTTTCACTTTTGGAAAAAACTTACCAAAGGAAAGTGGCTTTGGCTTCGCAACAACGGTTCGACCATGATTAGTCAGTTGGTCGATTCGACCGCTGTGATTTTGATAACGTTCGCGGCTGGTGGGCTGGCCGGAGTCTTACGCGACGATGTGCCGTTGTGGGTTCAATTGCCAGTATTGATCGGAACTGGTTACGCGTTCAAAGTCGTTGTCGCGCTGTTGGATACAATTCCGTTCTACTGGGGAGTTGCCTGGCTGAAGCAGTATTTGCAATTCGATCCAACAACTGAGCAATCTGTTTGACGAATCGCCTTTGGCTCCGGGACTGTGGTTTCATGGAAATATGCGCCAGCAATACCACCAACCGTTTTGGCGTAAATTTGCTACTACATTTGGGACAGGTAGCCTTGCGGCCAACATGTTTGGTCCACACCAACCAATTGGAATCGCCAACTCACGTTCGGCCAACAGTGCCCAAGGAGTCCCCGGATGCTTGTCGACCACACGCTCCAGATACGTTTTTGCTTTCTCAAGCAACTCGAAATTGTCATTAAACACGGCGGTCGTAATGGAGTGTTGATCGAAGGTGAAAAGGGACGGATCTTCGTTAGCCGACGTACGCTGGATGGGGCACCGGTTAAAGCTCTGAAAGATAATCCGCTGCCTGAAGACGCAATTCAAAAAGTCTACAAAGGGTTACCGATGGAACACAATGAGCGAAAAGCTCACTGGGCAAACTTCTTGCACTGCCACCGCGAGCAAGTCGAGCCGATTTCGGACGTACATTCGCACATGCAAATGCTCAACATCTGTCACTACGGTGCTGACTACCGGTTTCGGTGGCGTTGGCTGGGTTCAGGATCCAAGTATTGTTTCGTGGCCTATCACCAACAGCGGGTGAAAACTTTTTCTGAGTTTTGTGGCGATCGAAAAATTGAACGCCTCATTCCTCTGTAGAGCTTTTGCGCTGGCCTAGTTGGCCAGTACTTCAATAAACGCTGGGATATCGAAAAAATTCACCACACCGTTTTGGTTGCAATCTGCTTCAGTTTGATATGAGGGTTCGGTGCATCGGGCGCCGAGCGTTTTACAGGCTCCGCGTCCCGTTCCTCAGATTTTTTGAAATCGGCTTTGCGCGTTTATTTATCTTCGGCTTTGGTTTCTTTGGCCTCGGCTTCTTCAGCATGAGCTTCCGCTTTGGCTTCTTCTGCGTCAGCTTTGGCTTGAGCTTCCTTGGCTTTGGCGTCTGCTTCCTGAGCTTCTGCTTCGGCTTTGGCCTTTGCGTCTGCTTCCTGAGCTTCTGCCTCGGCTTTAGCGTCTGCTTCCGCCTTGGCTTCTGCTTCCG
>CAYSQZ010000368.1:0-3727 GCA_964433035.1 uncultured Pirellulaceae bacterium
TTACGCTAAGGCCCTTCGGGCACACCCTCGTTTTTGCTCAAGCTGCGATCACTTGGTATAATTCTCGGTGAAACTGCTCAATCTTTGTTTCGTTAAACCGCTCAATCTGATTAGCTAGTTCTGCGTTGGCGTTTGAAACGGGTTTCCAGTCTCTACTGCGGAACCAGGTTTGCCAGAACCTTTCTGGAGTCCCTCAATCTGCGTTAGCCCATTGGACATGCAACAACCGCCAATCGCCAGTGCCAGCCAGCCGATGATAAATCCGATTCCACCCAGTGGAGTAATGGCGCCCAAGACTGGAATCTCGAGCAAAACCAAAGCGTAGAGTGAACCGGAGAACAGCAGCGCGCCCAGCAAAAAGCCGAACCCGGCAACGGTCAGCCATTTGCTCCGCCGAAACAAACCGACAACGCCAACTAGCACGGTCGCGATGGCGTGATGCATTTGATAGATCGCTGCGGTGTCCCAATTGTCCAAGCGTCGTGCCAGCAGAGCCGGATCATCCGCGTGTCGCTCGGACAGAAAACCCACCAAGCCATGCGCGCCAAACGCACCCAGTCCTACCGCGAGTGCCCCCAAGACTGAGCCAATTAAAATCCAGTGTCGCTGCATAGTTGTTCCTTATTTTGTCGGCTTCGATAGCTCGAACTGACTTAATCTGCGAATTCGTTGCTTAGACGATAAGCCACATTGAGCCCGACGAAAACGGTAAGCATTCACTTTTTTCGACGTGTAATCCACCACTGCAATTGGTGGTTGGAATCAAAACAGGTCGCCCCGCAACCCAAAAAAAACTAGGACTAGTGATGAAATGAATAGCAAAACGGGTGGCATGCTTCACGCTTGCGTGAGCATGCTTACGCGAGCGTAAACATGGCACCCGTCAATTCAGATCTGACCGACCACTAGGCCAGTTCGCATTTGCCTTAAACTTCCCTGCTTAATATTACTCCTTCACAGTGCTTTCACTCTGCTGGTATGATTTGAAGCTGTTTGTTGAAAGTTTTTGGATTGAGGTTGACCAGATTTTATCGACTGTTTTAGGTTAGAGTGCTGTGTCATGGAGGACACGAAAACTTCATAGCAGCGAACCAGCATAAACATCGAACCGCCACAAGGAAGTGGCTTCAAAGAGATGCCCGGTCGGCTATTGCGAGAGAACTTGTTTGATTGAAGCCGGAATCTGCGCCTGGGCGTTGATTCATGGGGTTTTCAGATTGGGTGATTCCAGTCTGCGATGCCGCATTCAATCACCTGTGTCTGTCGATCGTCTGTTGCGAACCATTGTTCGCCTCCTCCAAAACTGACAACGTTATTGTCGTTTCATGGAACAGCGCGGAGCTTTTGGTGTCCAATCGCCCGGATTTTGATGCTAAGGATCGTGTCAAGCAAGCAACCGATGTGGTTGACTTGATTGGGACGGAGCTCAACCTGCGCCGACGCGGAGCGATCTACTACGGCCACTGCCCGTGGCACGACGACAACTCACCCAGCTTTCAAGTCAACCCGAACAAACAAACCTGGGTCTGCTACCCCTGCGATCTACGCGGCGACATTTTTGATTTCGTGATGAAGCGAGAAGGCGTCAGCTTTCGTGAAGCCCTCGAGATTCTCGCCGAACGAGCCAACATCCCGCTGACTTCGTCTCAGTCCAAAGTCATCAAGGGAAGTGCCAACGACAAACAGACTTTGTTTCGCGCCATGAAGTGGGCTGAGGAAGAGTATCATCAGTGCTTGCTCAATTCTGATGCGGCGGCACCGGTTCGCGACTACCTGGCCCAGCGTGGCATCACTGCCCAAAGCATCGATCAATTTAAAATTGGATTCGCGCCGTTGTCCTGGTCGTGGCTGGTAGATCGGCTTCGGAACACGAGTTACTCGCCCGAGATCCTTGAAGCCTGCGGTTTGGTTTCGGCTCAGCGTAGCGGCGGTTGGTACGAGCGTTTTCGTGGGCGCGTTCTGTTCCCGATTCGCGATACCCAGGAACGCCCCATCGCCTTTGGTGGGAGGGTCATTCCCGGTCTCTACGGCGAGGGTGAAGAGCCGCGAGCCAAGTACGTCAACTCGTCCGAGACGCGTTTGTTCTCAAAAAGCAAAAATCTTTACGCGTTGAATATGGCTCGCGGCCATATCCAAAAAACCAATGTGACCGAGAAGCGCTTGACGATCGTCGAGGGCTATACCGATGTCGTCGCGGCTTGGCAAAACGGATTGCACAATGTTGTTGCGGCGCTTGGTGTCGCTCTCAATGAACAACACATTCGCCTGATCAAGCGGTTTGCTGACGGGATAACGTTGGTTTTGGACGGTGACGAAGCCGGACGACGAACCATGAATACAGTTCTTGACCTCTTCGTGGCTCACGATATCGATCTAAGAATCCTTTCGTTGCCCGAGGGTGACGATCCATTTGATTTTCTGATGAACAACGGTGGTGAGCCTTTTCAAGAACTCGTTGATAACGCGCCCGATGCGATTGCTCACAAAATTTTGGTCGAAACCAAAGGGGTCGACCTCGTCAACGATTCGCACAAAGCCAATCAAGCACTTGAGAGTATTCTCAGTACGCTCGCAAAGATTCCCGCATCTTTGATCGCACAGTCAGCGGCAAAGAGCATGCGGCAGGATCAAATTGTGATGCGTCTGGCCAGGCAATTTCAGCTTGACCGCGATCAGGTTCGCCGCAGACTGAGCGAATTGCGAGCCAGTATCAGGCCCGGCAACACCAATCGAGATGACGCCAATAACGATGAGGTGATCGACTATTCCAGGCTCGTTAAGATTGAAAAAGAGTTGATCGAACTCTTGATTCAAGATCCTTCGTTGCTTGACCGAGCCGTTGAGAACATTGCTCCGACGCAGCTGCAGGCGGGCGTGCTTCGCGAGATCTATGAGGTCATGGGCGAGTGCTTCCATGAAGGCAAAGACGTTGGGTATGAGCAGTTGATGCTCGAGTTGGAAGTCCCAAAGCTGAAAAAGCTGGTTGACTATTTGTATGACAGCGCGATTGAGAAGCGAAAGTCTACCGAAGGATCGACTCACGCCTATCGCTTGGATTTGGAGGAACAGCTCGATACCGTGATTGCGTCGTTCAATCAAAAGATTGCTGAGACCGGCAATATCGCCAAAATTTCTCAGCTTCATCAATCCGGGCTCGATGAGAAAGAAGAAACATCAACCTTGGAGGCGCTGTTTAAACAACAGCTGCAACAGATCAAGAAAAATTAGTTGTGGTGTGGGGCGGGACTCGTAACCTCGTCCACTACGAATAAATCAAATCACGAATTAATAAATCAAATCACGAACTCTTTTTAAAAGGAGCTTTCAACAATACACAGGCGACGAGGTCTCATGTTCCCATGGAAGGGCAACAGCCAAGTCGTCTTGAATCGTCATATGAACTGAAGGTCAATTCTGCAACCGCCCCGTGACCCGTTTGGTCCTCCCAGATATGGACATCCGCAACAACGGCGATGGTTGGAATGGCTATGGATTCCCCCCGGGATTCGTCAGATCCAGACGACTTTCAAACAATCCGGATTATTTTTGCGCTTCGCCGCAAAGGTGAGTTCGTTCCCTTGGCAGCAGCTGAGTGAAGCGACGAAGAGTCTGAATTGTTTGAACAACTTCAATGTGAAATGGAATTCGCAGGAGGTATAGAAGTGGCTGTAATTGAACAAGAATTGGGTGCACTAATCAAAAAGGGCACCGCACAAGGATATTTGAC
>CAYSQZ010000369.1:0-3690 GCA_964433035.1 uncultured Pirellulaceae bacterium
CCGACGACCTCTACACTGCCAGTGTAGCGCTCTCCCAGCTGAGCTACGGGCCCTTGATGAAGGGGCAGGTAGGTTACCAACTGATCGAGTCAACTGTCAAGCCTGTCGTTGGCAGCATCTCGCGGATGCTACAGAGTTCGGTTCGCATAGACAGAGGCTCAATGGCTCGACACACTTGGCCCAAATGAAACTGCCGCGCTGATGAGGACTCGCAGAAATTAGCAACAGTAAAGTGGTTGGCTTGCGAGCTTGGCTTTCTTTTATCCTGCAGACTGTTTTAGCAAAGCGGACAACCTGCCAAATGTCGTTGGCGTCTACAATAGGTCTACTGCAAATCGTAGTAGGAATCGGTACTAAAAATTGAGCACTGGCCGAACTGAAAATTTGACTGAAAACCGTTCGAGATAAGTATCGAAGACGCAGTGTTAGGGTCTTACCTTGCTCGCAAAGCCCAAGAATCTTGTCGCCGTTGGGATTTTCGCTTGATAAATCAGCAAATTGGAATTCCGCTACTCGACGAAAGAGAACGTTAAACGGTAGGATGATTGGGTCGGCGGGCGTGCTTTGTCCGACAAATTCAAGTAAACCTAATTTTCAGGATGGATAGATGAGTACTGATAGCGGCCCTGGCTTTGGGACCGATAGTCCAATCGCCGATATTTCGAAACCCAAGTCGAGTAAGAAACTCTGGATCTTCGGTGGCTTAGGCTGCCTTGGACTGATTGGACTTGTTTGCGTCGGTATGATCGTGGCCGGCGTTATGGCGGCTAAACCGATGCTTGACTTCATGAACGAGAACGTTGCGTTCATTGAGTCTTCTAATGATGTTTCTGATGCACTTGGTTCTCCAGTTAGCGTCACTCCGGCTCAGCCCCAGCAGGATGCGGCCAACCCTCAGCAGTTGATTTTCCGTGGCAACGTATCAGGTCCCCAAGGTTCGGGAAGTTACGTAATCGAGGCAAAAATGAACGGTGTCACCCCGGTTCGGGAGGCAATCTATCTAGAGGTCAACGGTGAAAGAATCGACTTGGATCCGGACGCTTTGACAGACTTGAGTATCGACGACGGTAGCTAGTGACCTCCACGTGAGGCGCCGTCTGACAATTTCATATTGGACTGAGCGCCTTGCCGCTCACAATTAACAAACAGAGCTTAGTCCTCGCGGACTCTCGAAACACAAACAAACTATTAGTAAAGGTATATAAAATGGCAGACATCACTCTCAAAGGTAACGCTTGCAAAACTTCTGGCGATCTTCCAGCCGTCGGTTCAGCCGCTCCAGCGTTCACACTGGTCGCAGGTGACCTCAGCGAAAAAACATTAGCTGATTTCGCTGGCAAGAATGTTATCATCAACATTGTCCCCAGCTTCGACACTGGAACGTGCGCGACATCGGTAAAAAAGTTCAACGAGTCAGCTGGCGAGCTTGGCGATACCGTTATCGTCAACGTCTCCAAAGACCTGCCGTTCGCTCAAAAGCGATTCTGCGAAGCCAACAATGTCGAGCACGTGACCAACCTATCGGCGTTCCGTTGCGGCGGTTTCGGTGAGGGCTACGGCATCGCGATTCTTGATGGCCCGCTTCAAGGTTTGCTTGGACGTGCTGTAGTGGCGCTCGATGGCGAAGGCAAAGTGACTTACACCGAACTGGTTTCCGAAATTGTTGACGAACCAAATTATGACGCTGCTCTGGCTGCGGTAAAACAGACTGCTTAGTCGAGAAGTTGACGGTTCTTACTTAACCTGATTTAGCAACATTGGCCATTTGGGTTAGCCCTTTTTCTTCCCTAACAACCGGGCTAACCCAATGGTACTTACTTTTAGATGCGAAGCGTCTGCAGTGGTAACCCGTCGCGTAAGCGAGGAGCCTCGGTAGTCCCGGTTATTCCTCGCTCACGCGTCGGGTTTCCAGTTGAACGCCGGCCAATAAATACTGCACCGGACTCGTAACCTCGTCCACTACGGAAAAAGGTTGGGTGTTGGTTCTGAAGTTCCTTTTAAACTTGGTATAATAAATTCTGAGTTTGATTTTGATGCCACGGTTCCCATGGTGTCGGCGAACCGTGGAGCGTGAAACGTTTTCGTTTCGTTTTCCGTTGCCCAACGGAGTGCTTTTCAATGTCGCTCGACAAGAAACTGACTGACCTATCAAGACTCTCTGGCGAGCAGTTCTCGGGCAAGCAGTTCGCTGGCTTGCTGGAGATGGTCAGTGACTTGGTCTGCTCGTTTTCGGTCGACGGCCAGCGCTTGCTTTACCTCAATCCGGCTGCGATCCGAATCTATGGCGCTCCGATCCAAAAGCTGATTGATCAACCCGATCTCTGGATTGAGGCAGTTCATGAATCCGACGCTCGGATTCTCATGGACAATCTAAAGCGTATTGGTCAGACCAAGAGCTTCGATCAAAGATTCCGGATCGTTCAACCATCGGGAAGACAAATCCTGCTCGATGGTCACTTCCAGCTGATATTTGACGCCAATGGCAATCCCGATTTTATTGGCGCGACCGCCAACGACATCAGTGGCCAGGTTCGAGCAGAACGAAAACTGGACGAGTCTCGCGCGATATACCATTCGTTGGTCGAAAGCCTTCCAATCAATGTGTTTCGTAAAGATCGAGACGGCAGAATCGTTTTTGCCAATCAAGCGTTTTGCGACGGACTGGGCAAGAGCCTCGACGAACTGATTGGGAAATCCGACGCGGATCTTTTTGGTCCCGAGTTGGCTGCCAAGTACGCCAAAGACGATGCCTGGGTTCTGCAAACCGGGCTTCCGTTTCACGACATTGAAAGCCATCCCAGCGGCGACGATAGCATTTACGTTGAAGTTCTTAAGGCACCTGTCACCAGCAGCGGCGACCGGCGAATTGGAATTCAAGGAATGTTCTGGGACGTAACTGATCGCAAGAAAGCCGAGCAATCGCTGCGAGACGCCAAAGAGATCGCCGAATCGGCTTCTCGAGCCAAAAGCGAATTTCTGGCCAATGTCAGCCATGAAATTCGTACGCCAATGAATGGAATTATAGGCATGACGGACCTGCTGCTGGCCAGCGCCACGAAACGTGAAAACAGGGAGTCGCTGGAACTGATCCAAAGCTCGGCCGAATCATTGCTTTCCTTGATCAACGATATTCTGGATTTTTCAAAAATCGAAGCCGGAAAAGTCGAACTTGAATCGGAACGTTTTGACCTCCGAAACGACCTTGGCGATACGCTGCGATCGCTGGCTTTTAGGGCTCACGACAAAAACCTGGAACTGATCGCCCGATTTGCTCCCAATGTTCCCAATCAAATCGTTGGGGACATTATGCGACTGAGGCAGGTCATCATTAACTTGATCAGCAACGCGGTGAAGTTTACGCACCGGGGCTTTGTCAAACTCGACGTTGAGATGGAAGAGCAAGGTTATAACCAACGTGGCGATGACCAGCCGTCCCGAAAAACTCGCTTGCTGTTTTCGGTAACCGACTCCGGGATTGGAATTGCTTCGGAGAAACAACAACTGATTTTTTCTGAATTCCTACAAGCTGACAATACAACAACCCGTCAATATGGCGGGACTGGCTTGGGACTGACAATTGCCAAACGAATTGTTGAATTGATGGGTGGTCAATTAAAAGTTGAAAGCCAGCCCGGCAAAGGAAGTCGATTTTACTTTTCGGCCGATTTCGTCGTCGACTCGATCAGCAAA
>CAYSQZ010000370.1:0-3633 GCA_964433035.1 uncultured Pirellulaceae bacterium
ATGGCACCCGTTTTGCTATTCATTTCAGGATTGAAGGACCACTAGGCACTGTTTGACAATTTCATATGGACTGAGCGGCAAGGCACTGTCCGCCGGGTAAGCACCAAAGAACTGACCGCTTAGTGCGCTTCCAGCCAGTTCTCTCCCGTGCCCATTTCGACTTCGACCGGGACCGGCAATGCCAAGGCTGTCTTCATTGCTTCTTCAATTAGCGGTTTAACCGTTTCTTCTTCGTCGCGCCGCATGTCAAACACGATTTCATCGTGAACTGTCAGCAGCATCTTCGTTTCAAAACCGCCGTCGGTCAACATCCGGTGAACTTTGATCATCGCCAGCTTCAACATGTCCGCCGCGGTCCCCTGAATCGGGCTGTTCATGGCCAGACGCTCGGCTGCTTTTTTAAGCGTCCGGTTTCGCGAGTTAATGTCGCGAAGCTGCCGCCGCCGACCGGTTTGAGTTTTGACATAACCATGTTCCTCGGCAAACTCGATCGTCTCTTCGATAAACTTTGTGACGCCGGGATACTTTTCGTAGTAGTTGTCGATCAGCAGATTTGCTTCTTTACGAGGAATGTTAAGTCGCTGTTGAAGCCCAAACGCGGAGATGCCGTAAAGAATTCCAAAATTCACCATCTTGGCTTTGGACCGCATCTCCCGATCGACTTCGTCCAGCCCGACTTTGTAGACTTTTGCTGCCGTGGCGGTGTGAATGTCGATTCCCGTTGTGAACGCTTCGAGCATTCCGGGGTCCTGGCTGAGTGCTGCCATGATTCGCAGCTCGATTTGCGAATAGTCAGCCGAGAGGATTAGAAAGTCCTCATTACGGGGAACAAAGGCAGCTCGAATCTCGCGGCCCCGTTCTTTGCGAACCGGAATCGTCTGCAGGTTTGGATTATTGGACTGCATTCGCCCGGTCGCGGTCCAGGTCTGGCTGTAGTGGGTATGCAGTTTACCAGTTTCAGGGTTCACTGATCCGGGAAGCTGGTCGACGTAAACCGATTTTAGCTTCATCGCGTTGCGATAGTCCAAAACATCGGCGACGATTTCGTGTTTGTTAGCCAGTTGGATTAGCTCTGATTCGCGCGTCGAGTATTGGCCCGTGGCCGTCTTTTTGGGTTTGTCGACCAATTGCAGTTCTTCGTAAAGAACGATCCCCAACTGCTTGGGCGAGCCGATATTGAATTCTCGTCCAGCGGCGATGAAGATCTTTTCTTTGAGCGAATCAATGTCTTCGGCCAGCACGATGGAGTAGGCTTGAAGCGCTTCAATGTCGAGCTTGATACCTTCGTATTCCATGTCGACCAGGACAGGAATCAGTGGACACTCGACTTCAAAACAAACCTCGTCAACACCTCGGGCTTCGATGTCTGGTTTAATAACATCAGCTAATTGCAAAGTGATGTCGGCGTCCTCACAGGCATACTCGGAAAGGATTTCCAACGGCACATCGCGCATGCTACGCTGCTCCTCGTCTTTCTTGCCGATCAAGTCGCTGGTTGGAATAGGCTGGTAACCCAGATAAAGTTTTGCCAGGTAGTCCAACCCGTGTTTCATCTCCGGCTCTTTCATCGAGTGAGCCAGCATCGTATCGACCAGTTCGCCTTTGATGTCGATGCCGTGCCATTTGAGTAGCGTGACATCGTACTTGAGGTTGTGGCCGTACTTGGTGATCGCTTCGTTTTCAAAGACCGGACGGAACTCTTCGAGGATCATGATCGCCTTGTCGCGATTTTCTGGAATGACAACGTAGAAGGCATGATGCTTTTCGAACGAAAAAGCGATTCCCAGCGGCAACGCGACACGCGGATCGAGCCCCGTTGTTTCGGTGTCAAAGCAAAATCTTTCCTGCTGTTGCAGTGTTTGGATTAATTTGGCCCGTTCCCGTTTGGTTTTGATGGTGGTGTAGTGATGCTCGACGTCTTTGATTGACGTTTCCTTAGGTGGTGCATCGAACAGCGAAGCCTGTATTTCCTTCTCTCGTTTCTCGCGGATAACCGCCTGCCTGGCTGGTGCGGCAGTAAATGATTTTCCAAACAGCCGTTTGCCGAGCCCATCAAACTCAAGTTCGACCATCAGCGACTGGAGTTTTTCTTTGTCGAAGCCACTCCACTTTAAATCTTCAAGTACGATCTCGTGAGGCACATCGGTTTTGATCGTGACCAATTGTTTGGACAGAATTGCTTGCTCTTTGTTTTCCTCAAGACGCTCCTTTTGCTTGCCCTTGAGTTGGTCAGTGTTTTCAAGCAGGTTTTCAACCGTGTCGAATTTGGCAATCAGTTTTTGAGCCGTCTTGGGGCCGATGCCTGGAACCCCAGGAATGTTGTCACTCGCATCGCCCATCAAGCCCAGTACATCGATAACCTGGTCGACCCGTTCGACTTGCCATTTTTCGAGTACCTCGGGAATACCCAGTAGCTCTGCCCCTGAGCCTTGACGCCCCGGTTTGTACATCGTCACATTCTCGGAAACCAGCTGCGTGTAATCTTTGTCGGGCGTCACCATAAACGTGTCGTACCCGGCCGCGTCGGCTTCGACCGAAAGCGTCCCAATCACGTCGTCGGCTTCGAAGCCGGGCCGCCTGATCATCGTGATATTGAAGGCTTCGAACAGTCGATCGACCAGTGGAAATTGATCCGCGATATCTTCAGGAAGCGAATCGCGCTGGGCTTTGTATTCGGGAAATACTTCGTGCCGAAATGTGGGATCCTGAGTGTCAAACGCAACCGCCAAGTGGGTTGGCTTTTGCTTGTTGATGATATCCAGGACCGTATTGGCCACGCCAAATACGGCAGAGGTGCATACGCCGCCGGACGTGTAACGCGGGCTTCGGATCAAAGCGAAGTGGGCTCGGTAGATCAACGCCATCGCGTCGAGCAGGTACAGGCGTTTTTCGGTTTTGTCGAAGATATCCGGTGAGTTGCTTTTTTTCTTTGCCATGTTCAGGTTAAGTTTGATCGCAGGAATTTTGCGCTAACGACGGTTCGGTGTCTTGTCGATCAGATCGCTCAATTGCCTCTGCAGCAAAGTGACCATCGGAGCTGGATCGCTCAGTTTACCAGAATCGAGTCCGGCCAAGACAATTTTAGGCCGAGTAAATCTCGAACGTTTTCTCGGCGATTACCTTGCCTTCCATCTCGACGCTCAGGTGCCAAGGCCCCAATTTATCACTGATCGGGGTCCAGATCGTATCGCCAAGGTAAAAGTCCCAATCATTGGTTTTGACGTAGACGCTGCCATCGAACGGGCGCCGACGTTTTCCCTGATCATCAAGAATCCCGGGGTGATCGATGCAATAATCAAGCTCTGAATTCTTGGCCCACTTGATGTTGATGATAAAACCGAATTCGATGTCAATCTCTGCCGGCACGCGAGTGGTAATTTCTTCTATCTTGGGCAACGTCTTGGCTTTGGCATCCCAATTCGAATAAATACCGTAGCTGCGAATTCTAAATTCCGGTTTTCGTTTTGGCATGAGAACGCAGTGGGATTTAGTTCAGCGTCATCGGTTTTCATGTAAAGCAAGCAAGCGGTGCACATCAACCCTCCCCGATCAAAGCCGATTTCATCGTCTTTTCTCGACCCTCCCAATCTTTGGGAGGGTGACTTTGTTTCGTGCGTACTTTGTTTCGTGCGT
>CAYSQZ010000371.1:0-3625 GCA_964433035.1 uncultured Pirellulaceae bacterium
AAACTCGAAATGCTGAATCATTCTGGCTGAATCCAATGGTGTGACTTCGCAGAATATCAGACCGTTTTCCTCGACCAGAAACACGTTTAAGTCCAACCCTTGCTCGACCGATTCGATAACTTGATCACGATTCGCAGCGTCGTCCACAAATACCATGACTGGAGTTCCGTCAACTTCGCCAAGCATCGCGGTAGTATTTGGACTAATTCCGCCGGGGTAGGATATTCCCAGCATTCGAGTGCCCGGAGGCATCTCGGACAACGCCAATCGATGCCCGTGCCTTACTTCGAACGTATCGGCAAACCGCATTGGATCTTTACAATTGTAGTAAGGCCTGAACCCGCGATCCTTGGTATCCAGATAAAGACTGGCCAGCGCCTGAGGGCGAAAATGGACATCTATCTGATTTGGTTTACTAAATGTCCAGGTAGCAAATCCAATTGCAAGCAACAAAGATGCCGCGAGCGCCATTTTTAACCAAGGTGATTGCGAAACTGAATCGAGCTTTAAACTTGGAGAATTGACGTGAGGCTCTGTTGGCACCTTGGATGCAAGGCCCGCAGAAACTTGGCTGATCAGTGCATCCTCGCCAAGCGCCTCAAAACCAAATGAACGACAAAGTGAATCGTTGATCTGAGACTGCAGCTCGAGCTGATTCAAGGCTTCTTCAGGGTTGTCGAGACCGGCGAGAAAGTCCGCAGCTTCGGCTTCACTCATCAAGCCATCGATGAATCTCTCTAGCAACTCTGGATCTATATCGCTTGTTTGAAGTTTTTCATTCATTATGCTTCACCCTCCGGCAGCCTCGTCTTACCCGAGGCTTGGTAGTTCGAGAGGATTTCTCGAAGTTTTTTCTTGCTACGGTGAACCAAATTCATCGCAGTGCCTTCAGGAATACTCATCAATTTTGAAATCTCTTTGTAACTTAAACCTTCAACGGTCCTCAGCAGCAGGCAGCTTCTGGCGTTGGGAGCAACTTCCAGGAGAGCCGACTTTACACGATCGTCGAATGAATTTTGCATTGGTTTCAACTGACCAGTTTTGGAATCGATAGGACTGGCGGTTTCGTCCACCGCTGAAACTGATGTCATCGTGACTGGATCCGTGGGATGGGTGTTGCGCCGGGTCGACTTTCTTCTGTGGTTCAATGCACAATTTCGAACGACTCCAGCGAGCCAACCAACAAAATGCGACTCAGATGAAAAACTCATATTCTTTTCAATTGCAATGGCGATCGCTTGTTGGACAACGTCTTCGGCATCTGACCGATTACCTGTAATCCCGGCAGCAATCAATGCCAACCGCGGAGAAGCTTTGCTGCAACGGGCAGCAAGCTCTCTTGCAGTTTCGGCTTCCTTGATGGATTGCACTGATTTCAATTTTCGAAACTAAGGTTAATGGTTTGATTTTCTGGATACCCGCGGATACCTTAATAATTTAATGTCACTAGAGCTGTGGAATCTCGCCCAGAATCGATATGTTTCCGATTTTCCCATAAATTGCCTCTGTTTTTGACGATTATTTTCGTGGAGACAAAATGAAAAGTGAACTCAAACCAGCAAATCTGGCTTCACTTAGTCGAATTGCTGGCAGCAGTTTGGAAACCAGTACATGCAAACTCCCGCACATATTGCCGCGAGTCTAATTCTTTGGCCAAGGGAAACTCGCTGGGTCGATGCTTCGGCAATAGCTGCCGGGGCAGTGCTCCCGGATATCTCAATGTTCTTTTTCTACGGCTACCAAAAAGCGGTCGGGGCCACCGAATCAGACATCTGGGGATCGCTCTATTTCGAAGACCACTGGCAGTATTTCTTTGACGTCTTCAACTCAATTCCGATTACGGTTGTGTTGTTTTTTATCTTTGTCCGCCTGAACATTCGCTGGGCTAAGTTGCTAACTGCCAGCGCCTGCCTGCATATGTTGTGTGATCTTCCGGTTCACCACGACGATGGTCATCGACATTTTCTGCCACTAAGCAATTGGCGATTCGAAAGCCCGGTTTCATACTGGGACCCCGAGCATTTCGGCTTGATTTTCGCGGCATTTGAACTGACGTTTGCGATCGCATCTTTGATCTATGTGATTCGCAAGGGATCAACACCGATCAAGCGAATTGCCATCGGAACACTGGCAATTTATATTGCCGGGATTGGACTACTGGCGTTTGTGCTGGGCAAAAGATTTTTTTGTAGTGTTTAGTTCTCAAATTTTTGCTTCAACTGAATTTGCTTCAACTGAATTTCCGCACCACCTTGAGTGGGCATTTAACGCCTAGCTTCATCCGTCATCTGACCGGTCAATCCTAGATTGTAAGTTCTATTGTGGAACTTCAATTGAGCAAAATAGAACCGGGCCCGCATTGACCGTCATCGCCGCTTTCCCACTGACGGCGAATCTCTCGCAGGCTGTAACAGCAAAGATCGAACCGATCGCTCAGTCGCTCCAGTAACGTAGAAGGTACAGCCGTCTTGTCGGCGGCTTCAATCTCACTGGCGATCTTATAAGAGCGTTTGCCGAAGCAACAATAAGCCTCAAACTTGCTGGTATCCTCGTCGCCATCTTGAAGTGCTTCAGGATAGATACCGGCCCAGAACAAAGTGAAGTCGCCAATGTGCAGATGCAACTCTCGCTTGGCATCCCCCAATCTCGCCGACGCCTCGGCAACCATTTCAGGAACGCTCATTATTGGTTTGCCAGTGACACCACGGACACGGTGAACCATGTCACTGCGAACCGAACGGAGCAACAACTCCGTGAGATATTCAATCATTGGCGGATCAACAACACCCAATTGAGAGTGGAATGTGTTCTCGACCAGACCAGCAAAGTAACGTTGAATCGGCGAACGCGGGCCAACGTCATCATGTTCTTGAGTCATCAAAACCTCCAGGAAACTTCTTGTCCCCATCACACTGCCACTGGGTTTCGCAGACACTGGCGAGCCACCCTTGACGTGCTTGCCGGCATTGAGGCAACCAACGTTGAAGACAGTGCTTCTACTTCAACTCTACTTTCGAATTCCGAAATTGGTCAAGAGATTTTTTGAAAGCACGCATCGCAAATGTCCAATTAAGCCCGCAAATCTGTCGAAATCGTGCTAATTAAGCTGACGTTCCAGTTTTCAAGGTCGCTTTTGGTGAGGAATTTATCGAGCGCAAACCGGACACTGGAACTGACCTAATAGTTCAAGACAACTCAGTCCCAGTCACCTTTGGCTCCGAGGCTGTCCATTTTTCGGAAGCTTGGAACAATAAGCGCAAATGGTAACCGGCGTGTTAGTTTTGACGTTGCACAGAAAGTTACCCTCCCTCTGGGAGGGTCGGAGAATTCGCTTGCGAATTGGACGGGGAGGGTTCAAATTGTTAACGATCGCTTCCCCTCCCCGACCTGCGCCATCATGAATGATGGCGAGTTCGACCCTCCCCAAGGGCCCCAAGGGAGGGTGACATTGATAAATCCGATCGCCCTAAAATCACAGCCGCGACGCGTCAACGAGGAGCCCTCGTTGATCCGTAGTCTTCCTCGCTGACGCTTCGGGTTACCAACAGAACGTCAGCCTCGTAGGTCTGCCTCGTAGCGTCAGTCTCGTAGCGTCTGCCAAGGCGAAGCGGCAACTGACATTAGC
>CAYSQZ010000372.1:0-3610 GCA_964433035.1 uncultured Pirellulaceae bacterium
CCCACGGTTCCGCCGCTGATGTTCACCTCGCTGCCGGAGAAGGCGTCAAAAAAGTCCCCCACGGTTCCGCCGCTGATGTTCACCTGGCTGCCGGAGAAGGCGTCAAAAAAGTTCCCCAAGGTCCCGCCGCTGATGTTCACCTCGCTGCCGGAGAAGGCAGTAAACAAATCCTCCACGCTCCCGCCGCTGATATTCACTTCACTGTTAAAGCCGGCAAAAAAACTACGGCCAACCATACCTGCGCTGACGTTTAGCTGAGTCGTTTCGCCAGACCCCCCGACGCTTTCATCCTCGTCCCCTGTAATGACCATTTCGTCACCGGGCAAGTTGATGACGATCGCGAAAGAGCTTGACGGTGATGGACCGGAGTCAAATACCTGAGCCTGAACCGCTTGTGGGACCAATGAGGCGGCGAGCAAAGTTAAAGTTGTGGCGAGTGTTTGGAGTTTCATGGCCGGCCTTGGTGGAATTAATTGTCTGTCAACGATGTTCTCGCTTTATCATAACAACAACCAGGACATACGCCAAAAACTCTTTCTTCTATTTTTTTTGGGGGGGGGAAGACAAAGTTCGTCACCGAATTTGCTTCCACTGGTCAAACTTAGTGAGATTGCATTCGACCAAATGAGTCCGAACTTGTTGTCAAAGCCGACATCGCCACAATCGAACCAACAGATGGGACGACAATTGAATTCGATCCAATGGGAGCGCACGCCGTGTCCCGTCTGTACGCCCAACTTCTTGAGTTGTCTGAAAACATCCTGACTAATCGCAGGCTTGATTGTTTTGAGAGAATGCTTCCCCAAAGCGCTGAAACAGAAGAGAAAAAAATCCAACAAATCTATTCCCCAATAATTTTGGGGTAGCCAAATATCTTCCCCACTGACATCGATTTGTGCATGATTTTTTTCGCCCCTCCTTTGACTGGGGAAACTTCGGAGGGGAAGCCTTCCAGTTTTGTGGGGCGCGTTTCACATTCATCTTCCGAAATGTTCGGGAAATTGCTTTGACATCAAAATCGGGGCATTAGAATGGACCCTTGTAAGTTTCGACCCTCGTAAGTTTCCTAACCCCCACAATTCAAACCAACAAGCGATCAATGTTTAATTTTCCAACTTGCTTCAAGCTGCTGATGTTTTTGGTTCTAGCTTGCTCAACCCAACAGTCTTTTTCGCAAACGACGATTCTGAATTTTGACTTTGGCTCTTTGGATTCAGGCAATGGAGATCTAATGGTCTCAAACGGATTTGTCCAAACTGGCGATGATGGTGACATCAACAACAGCGGTGATCAAACCACCGAAATCTCTTTCGTCGGCCCTCTGGATCCAATGTTTGCAGACATTCCTGGAGGTGCTTCTATTTCCTTTTCGGGTTTAGAACTGAACACCGATGCTACGACGTTAGACCTTGGCAATAACGTTAGCGTCATCAGCGGCACGACGACTGGAGGCCAGTTCAGTTTGTTTGACGACGACGACATGTTGCTGCTTCAAGGAGATGTCGGGGATTTCAGTATATCGAACTTGGAGGGATCTGGCACAGGGAACTTTGTTAGTGTTGGAAATACCACGTTTACCGCTGGTTCGCTGTTACCTTTGATCAATCCGAACTCGGGGCTAATTTCGTTGTCACTTATTCAAATCGAAACCAATGGGCAGCCTGGTTTTGAGGTGATTGATGGGACAATCCAACCATTTATTGCTGATGCATCTGGGCAAATCTCGGCCGCAATCGTTCCAGAGCCTACTTCGTTACCAGTTTTGATTATGGGCTTTACTCTGTTGGCAAGTTACCGCAATCGCCGGTCAGCTTGTTAGTATCTTCAAAACAACTCATTCTCTCCACAATTCAATTAATCCAGGTTCCTACCATGTATCGAATAATTACTCGATTAACTTGCTCACTCGCAGTGGCATTGCTCTGCTGCCAATCCTATGCGGGAACGATAAATTTCGACCCAGATTTCGACGACCCTGGGTCTGACAACCGAATCCGTTTAGATTCTGGGCTTCTTGGCACAACAAACGTGACCTTCGGCAGTGTGACGCTGAGTGGGTTTCTGAATGAGCTCACCGATGACGTCAATGACACTGGAACAATCTCGATTTCTGGAATCACAGTTGGGGATCCTGTAGTTCCTGATCCGGGCACCACCTCCTTTTTTGGAACTCAGTCCGGAGAACTTGAAATCGTAGATTCGAATGGTGCTTTGCTGTTGTCGGGAAATATTGAGCCGGGATTCCTTCAGGTTGGAGAGTTTAATGGAGGGTTTTCAAGTGACATCACATTCACTGGCGGATCGCTGCTTGAGTTCATTGAGGATGATGGTGGGTTGTCATTGTCGCTTCTTGAATTAGAACAAAGTGTACTTTCGTCGGATTTTATTGCGACATTTACTGCCGAAATTTCTGCTAATTCTTTGGGGGAAGTTCCTGAGCCTTCTACTTTGCTGATGTTCTCGCCTATCTTAATTGGCTTATTTGCGCGACGCCGGTCCGGTCCTTGCGTTTAAGGTTCGTAGCAGGTACTGGCGAATGCCTTATTGATTTGCTTGCTTTGTTGCGCCAAGCACATTCTGCTGGCCGGATAACTCCGGCCATTTTTTGTTTTCCATACGCCACAGTCCGACGCATTTAGAATTGTGTGTGGTGTTTGACCAGAAATGGTTCTGGGATTGCTTCGCTGGGCTCCCCGAGATTTTGTCGCAAATCGATTTCTATCCCTCTTGCAATCGTCGAGATTGGAACATCGTTTACAGTCCCCTCAAAAGGGTTTTCGCCTGTCCTACCGACTCGCTCCATCGTGTGAAAGGTCCACGCGACGACGACATAAAAGGGAATCGAAAGCCAAACAAACAATTCACCAGCCAGTGGATGGCTCTCCGCGAACTTGTCCCCGATCTCGGCGAATTGTGGTATCAATCCCAACGGAAGCAACAGAACCAGAAGCCACATGAAAAGGTGATTGAGCGTAGCGAAGTGTCTTGGGTAGGGAAAGTTTTTGATTCGCTCACTTTTGCCTTGCAGGGAAACCAGCTCCTGAAGCACCGCCTCCAACCTCAGAAATGAAAACTCCCATACGATTCCTCGCTCTTTGAGTTTTCGCAAGTGATGGGACTGCAGATACATCAAAGCTGTCTGCTTGTTGCTCTTGCTCATCACGTATTCGAAATCAGGTTCATCAATGTACGGCTTCAAATCGACTTCCAAAGTTGAATCTCGTTCAGGAGGCCGATAATCCCATTCGAGGTTTGTCTTGTGGCTGGTTGCGGTTTCCCATGGCTTAATTTGCCGCATCGCGTGACGCAGCGCGGTCATCCAGGCAATATGACGATAGGTAAGTGTTTTGATCTCGTGTCGAAGTTCTGCTTCACTAAGTGGCGATTCGGCATGCTCGTTGGTCAACATGTCCTGTACGAACATTCCAAACGTTCTGGAGGTGTTTACGATGCCGCCCCAGATTTTTCTCGCTTCCCACATCCGCCCGTAAGCAGCGTTGTTCTGGAAACCAATCACAAATGCCACTGCGGTGCCGATCAACGCCAAAGGTGTCCACGGGATCTTCAGCCAGGCCAAATCCAGGTAGTAAAAACATGCGACCGATGCGGT
>CAYSQZ010000373.1:0-2211 GCA_964433035.1 uncultured Pirellulaceae bacterium
AATGCGCGAAATGCTCGATGAAAAGCTCAGCCGATTTGAAGAGCTTGAAGCCCAATTGAGTGATCCTGAAGTTCAGGGTAACTCGTCCAAAATGGCCGCCGTGGCCCGTGAACATGGCTCGCTGGCCAAGCTGGCCACCAAATACCGCAAGTTCCAGACGACGATCGGCGAGATCGAAGAGGTCAAGGAGATGGCTTCGTCATCTGATCCTGAAGAGCGGGAAATGGCCGAAGAGGAATTGAAGTCCTTGTTGGAAACTCGAGAAGTACTCTGGGACGAACTTCTCGATATGACCGTTGGGGGAGAAGACGCCAACCGCTCGCGTTGCGTGATGGAAATTCGCGCTGGAACTGGTGGCGACGAAGCGGCTTTGTTCGCCCACAATCTTTACGAAATGTACAAGAAGCATTGCGAAACCAAAAAATGGAAGTTCTCGGCGCTGGAGTCGAGCATCACTGAGCTTGGTGGATTCAAAGAAGTCACCATCTCGATCGAGGGTGAAGGTTGCTACCGCGAATTGCAATACGAAAGTGGCGGACATCGCGTTCAACGCGTTCCCGATACCGAAACCAAGGGGCGTGTTCACACGTCTGCGGCAACCGTTGCGGTTCTCCCGGAACCCGAAGATGTCGAAATTGATCTTAAGCCCGACGACTATGAAGTGGAGCGTTACGCGGCCAGTAGCGGGCCCGGCGGTCAGCACGTCAACAAGACGGCTTCGGCGATTCGGATCACTCATCATGCGACCGGTGTGGTCGTGAAGTGCTTTGAAGAAAGATCGCAGCACAAGAATCTCGCCAAGGGGATGCGAATTCTGAAATCGAAACTTTACGATCATTTTCAGCAGCAGGAAAACCAGCAGCGATCGGACCAGCGAAAAAGCCTGGTTGGTTCGGGTGACCGCAGTCAGCGGATTCGAACTTATAACTTTCCTGAGAACCGGGTCACCGATCATCGAATCGGGCTGACGCTTTATAAGCTTGACCAGATTATTGCCGGCTCAGTTCAGATGATCACCGACGCGTTGATTGATCATGATCGTCAGGAACTTCGCTCTTCAATGGGCGCTATGGATTAATTGGTACCCGGAGTACCGCGAGATTCTTGGAACGGTTCGCACCTTGGCAACGGACACGAAGCGATGTCAGACTCAACAACTTCCGCTCAATGGACGATCCAGCGTTTGCTCGAATGGACGACGGAGTTCTTTTCCAAATCGGAATCCAGTAGCAGTCCACGTCTGGAGGCCGAAACGTTGCTGGCCGAAGCTCTCCAATGCGAGCGGATCCAGCTTTACACGCGTTTTGAAGAGGTTCCAGATGCGGACAAGCTGGCCGAGTTTCGTGCTTGGGTCAAGCGGCGTGGGGCAGGGGAGCCAGTGGCTTATCTGGTCGGGCACCGCGAGTTCTATTCGTTGAAGTTTGCGGTTACCTCAGATGTCTTGATCCCGCGCCCCGAAACCGAGCACGTGGTTGTCAGCGCTCTCGAAGCCGCCAAGCAATTGGATGCAAACCCGATTCGCATCGTCGATGTTGGCACCGGCAGTGGGTGCATCGCGATTACGTTGGCGACGCAGTTGACCGATTGTAAAATTGCAGCGACGGACGTGTCTCAGCTGGCGCTGGATGTTGCCAAAACCAATGCACAGTCTCACCAAGTGGAAGATCGTGTCAGGTTCTTCCAAGGGGATTTGCTTGAAGCGCTTCCTGCCGGTAGTGACCCGGTGCATATGATTGTCAGCAATCCACCATACATCGGTGAGTCAGAAGTCAACACCGTTGAAGCGCAAGTTAAAGACCATGAGCCGGCAATCGCGCTGTTTTCGGGTGAGTCTGGCACAGATATAATTACAAGGCTTGTCGCCGATGCTCCGGGTTTTCTATTGCCCGGTGGGTTTTTGATTTTTGAAACCAGTCCGATCGTGATGGATAAGTGTGTTGAGTTGGTCGAATCCAATTCGGCGTTTGAGAGCGTCGAGGTCGTGAAAGACTTCAGTGGGCATCGGCGCGTGGTTGTGGCCAAGAAGGTCGGGTAGCTCAAGGCGTCAGGCAGAGGTGATCGGCTGAGCCAGTATCTATGAATCTCACTGAATGAACTGGGTGTTAGATAATCTCACACCTATTTCTTATTGTTTGGAGCCCGTGTTTTGACGGCTAGCTTTTCCGCTGTGCAAGATGACCTCAGTTTTACCCTCGAACTTCCAAGTCGAGT
>CAYSQZ010000373.1:2311-3585 GCA_964433035.1 uncultured Pirellulaceae bacterium
GTCGAGTTCGCCCATCTCGTTGAAGATGTCGCGCTCATTGATTTCGTCGCGAACGTTGATCCGAAAGTCGGACCGCCCACACCCTACGCTCGCGGATGAAACTGCTTGTGAACTTTCTTAAGCCGCGATTGATCGACGTGAGTGTAGATCTGGGTTGTGGCGATGCTAGAGTGTCCCAACATCTCCTGAACCCGGCGCAGGTCGGCTCCACCGGCAAGCAAGTGTGTCGCAAAACTATGACGCAGTGTGTGTGGACTGATTGAGATTGAGATCCCGGCGACCGCAGCGTACTTTTTTACGAGTTCCCAGATCGCCTCGCGCCGCATCCGGCGGCCACTTCTAGATAGAAAAACCCACTCTGGCTCTTGAGGGCGGAGTGCTTCAAGACGCGGTCGTTGCTTTTCAAAATATAGATTCAATGCGTCGATTGCCTCATCACCCAACGGTGTCAAACGCTGCTTGCTTCCTTTACCGTGGCACTTGCAGTACCGTTGATCCAAATGAAGATCTCGTACCTGGAGGTTCGAGATCTCCGACGCGCGACAACCGGTTGCATATAGCATTTCCAGAAGGGCTCGGTCGCGAAAGTGATACAGTTCATAACGCCGGGGAGCCATCAGGAACCGTTCGACTTCGCGCGGCGACAACACACTGGGGATTCGTTGCCACAGTTTCTGACTGCCCAGCAATTCGACTTTGTTGTCGACCAGGACCCCTTCGAGTTGAAGGTAGCGAAAGAACATTTTGACGGCGACGACGTTTCGGGCGACCGACGAAGGAGCGAGATTTTGCGAATTCAAATACACCATGTAGTCCGAAAGCTCAGCAATGGTGAGCTTTTGAATGCTACGCTTGCCCAGCCATTGGATGAACCGACTCATGTCACGCGAATAAGCCATCACCGTGTTCTCGGCGAGGTGACACTCGGATCGCAGATAGTCGGTGTAAGCAGCGCTCCAACGCCGAGCCGCATTGGCCGAGCTGAGTGGCTCAAGCGTTTTTGGCTTAAGCCGTCTGAGTTTTCCCTTTTGAATTTTTTTCATCGACTTTTTCAATTTCGCCTATATCTGCCATCGTCGCTTTGGCACCGAGGCTGGCATTTATTTATTGGCAACCCGACGCGTAAGTTTTGAAGTTGGACTAGAAGAAAGTTACCCGCCTTCTGGGAGGGGCGAACTCGCCATCTTTCATGATGGCGCAGTTCGGGGAGGGCAAGATGGTTAATCAAATTGAACTACCAAGATTCTTAAAACCCTCCCCGTCCAATTCGCAAG
>CAYSQZ010000374.1:0-3563 GCA_964433035.1 uncultured Pirellulaceae bacterium
CGGTGATTTCCAAAGACAACGTTTCGGCAATTCTTGACAAAGCGATGGACGCTGGCGGCGGTCTCCTGCGGCTGACTCCAAATTGGGTTCCCCGTAGCTTTCTTCATCCGGGCAAACGTATCCGACTGCACCCGGACGATTACTATGCGATGGGTGCCGAGCGAGGTGGAATCGATGAACGCTGGTTCGGCAGCACGACTGAGTGTGCCAACGAGAACCGAGAAGCCACCGAAGGGTTGAGCTTTTGTCGTTTCGAGGGGCAAGTCTTTTTGCTTCGTGATGCGATTGACGAAGGCGGTGCCAATTTGATCGGCGACAAGATCTGGGACAAATACAAAAAGTGGCCGGTGTACTCCAAGTTCTTCGACAACATGGGCCCGATTCCGCACCACATGCACCAAAGTGCTTCCGACGCGGCGCTGGTCGGACAGGAAGGAAAGCCGGAAAGCTATTACTTCCCGCCGCAGTACAACAATTGCGACAACAATTTTCCACACACGTTCATGGGACTTGAGCCGGGCACGACCAAAGCTGAACTTCGCAAGTGTTTAGAGAACTGGAGCAAAGGCGAAAATGGAATCCTCGATCTCTCCAAAGCTTATCGCCTCAAGCGTGGCAGCGGCTGGTTGATTCCTCCGGGAGTGCTTCACGCGCCAGGTTCGCTTTGCACCTACGAGCCGCAGTGGGGCAGCGACGTTTTCGGAATGTTTCAAAACATCGTCGAAGGCCGCTACGTGCCGTGGTCACTGCTGGTCAAAGACATGCCTCCTGAAAAGCATCAGGATCTCGATTTTATCATTGGCCAATTGGATTGGGAAAAGAACGTTGATCCGAACTTCAAGGACAACAACTATCTCGAGCCAATTGTCGCCAACGAAGGTGAAGGTTGGTGCGACAAGTGGATCGTCTATGGAACCGTTGATGGCGAGCAATTGTTTACAGCCCGTGAACTGACGATCAAGCCGGGAGCGAAATGCACGCTCACCGACGTCGGAGCGAGCAGTTGGATCACCGTTCAAGGCAAAGGCAAGATGGGTGCGTTGGAACTGCAAACTCCAGTGATCCTCCGCTACGGTGAGACTTCCAATGACGAAGTCTTCATCAGTCATAACGCGGCTACGGCCGGGGTCGAAATCGAGAACACCGGAGTCGACGATCTTGTCGGGCTACGGTACTTCGGCCCTGATACCTGGGACAATCTGCCAGCGGTCGGCGATCACAAAAAATAAGCTCCGCGAATTAATTTTAAAATTTAAACTAATACGACTTTCACTATCAGGATTTTGAATGAGCAACCAACCCAAACTCCACAACGCGATGTGGCCGGGACTTGTCGGCAAGGGAACCGATGAAGGCCAGGAGCCACCGATCAGCCTGGAAAAGATGTTGGACCTGACCGTTGCCGCTGAAGTCGATGGCCGGAAGTTCGATGGCGTCGACTGCTTCCTGTTCCTGCCGCATACCGACCCCGATGCGTCAGATGACGAACTGAAGGGGATCGCCGACTTGATTCAGAGCAAGGGGCTTTGTGTTGGTTCGTTGGTGGCTCCTGTTTGGCCCGGCACGGTTGGTGACAGTGCCATGGGCGACTCTGAGGCAACGGACAAGTTTCTGACGGCTGTCAAAAAAGCCTGTCGTATCGCCAAGGTCTTCAACGAACATGGCGTGCGAACCTATGGAGCGATTCGAATTGATTCGGCCGAGTTTGGTGTCGATCAATGGCGTGAAGACGCATCTGCCAACACCCAAAAGATCGCAGCAACCTTCCGGGAAGCCGCCAAGATCGCTGCCGATCACGGAGAGCGACTAGCTGCCGAAGGCGAGATCTGCTGGGCCGGGATGCATTCCTGGAAAGACATGTTGGACTTGCTCGAAGAAGTCGGCATGCCTGAGACGCTTGGTTTCCAAGCCGACTTGGCCCACACGTATTTGTACTTGATGGGTTACAACGCTCCTGAGCACGCGTTGCTTCAGGAAGGTTACAGCGAAGAAGAATTCTACGCCGCCTACAAAACGATGACTGACAAACTTCGGCCCTGGACGATTGATTTCCATGTCGCCCAAAACGATGGCGAAGTTCACGGTGCCGGAGATCATGACAAGACGGGTAAGCACTGCCCGGCGGACGATCCCAATGCAAAGTTGGACATCGTTGAATGTTCCAAATACTGGTTGGAAGGCGCTGCCGAGCGCGGCATCAAGCACATTTGCTGGGATGGCTGCATGTTCCCCAATGCGATGCTCGAGAAACCAGAAACCTGGAACACAATTCTTGATTCGATGATCAAAGTCCAATCTGCGCACGGCTGGGCATAGACGAACGTCCGTCCAACTTTCGCAAGTCGATTTAGAAACTTAAAAGAAACACTAAGCACAGGAATAACTGATGGCAAAAAAGCCGCTTAACATCGGAATGATTGGCTACGGATTCATGGGCAAGGCCCACACCAATGCCTATGCAACGGTCTCGAACTTTTTCGACACCGAGCATAAACCGGTTCTCAAAGCGCTTTGTGCTCGCAACGCTGAGCGGGCGCAGGAGTTTGCTGAGAACTGGGGTTACGAATCAGTCGAGACCGATTGGCGTAAGCTGATTGCCCGAGACGATATCGACGCGGTTGACATTTGTGTTCCCAATAATTTGCACAAAGAGATTTCGGTCGCCGCGGCCCAAGCCGGGAAGATGATCCTGTGTGAAAAACCGATCGCCATGAATGCTGAAGAAGGCGAAGCCATGTGCCAAGCGGTCGAAAAAGCCGGTGTTGCCAACATGGTTTGGTACAACTACCGCCGTGTGCCAGCGGTAACCCACGCCAAGAACATTATCGACAGTGGAAACCTGGGTCGAATCTTTCACTACCGCGCCAACTTCCTGCAAGACTGGACGATCTCCGAGGATCTTCCTCAAGGCGGCGAAGCACTCTGGCGACTCGATGCTGAAGCCGCGGGTTCAGGTGTAACTGGCGATTTGCTCGCCCACTGCATCGACACGGCCATCTGGCTCAACGGTGGCGTTTCCGAAGTCACTGCGATGACCGAAACGTTTATCAAAGAACGCGTGCATCAGGAAACCGGACAAAAGCAAAAAGTCGGCATCGATGACGCTTGCGCATTTATTTGCAAATTCGAAAACGGATCGATGGGACTGTTTGAGTCGACTCGATACGCTCGGGGACACAAAGCGCTTTATACGTTCGAGATCAACGGCGAGCATGCTTCCATCAAATGGGATTTGCACGACCTGCATCGACTGGAATACTTCGACCATCGTATCGACGGTCCCATGCGCGGCTGGCGAAGCATTCATATTTCCGACGGCGATCACCCTTACATGGGTAACTGGTGGGTTCCGGGCCTTAACATTGGCTATGAGCACAGCTTCGTCCATCAAGTCGCAGATTTCCTCAAAGGTCTCGACACCGGAAAGCCGGCTGGCCCGACGTTCCGCGACGCCCTGGAAACCCAGAAGATCTGCGATGCCGTCCTCAAGAGCGGTCAGTCTCGAAGCTGGGAAACGGTCTAGAAGTCCGACAGGCCTGAGAAAGCCGGTTCAACCGTACACG
>CAYSQZ010000375.1:0-3560 GCA_964433035.1 uncultured Pirellulaceae bacterium
TAGCAGACCTCATAATTTATTGAGTGAATGTGTGATGGTTAGTGTAACTAACGATTTAGAATCTGATTCAGGCCTAGTAGCAGAACCAACTAAGCGTCGTAGAAGGACTAGATCCAAGCTTAAATTTTGCCGACAGTGCTGTCGGGAAGATTACCACTCGGCGCTGAAGCTAAATGTCCCGGTACAAATAATTCTGACGATCTGTACTCTCGGACTTTTATTAGTTCTCCGTCCTTCGTTCTGCAAGACTTGCGGGACCCGACGGTTCTTTTGATCAGATTCTTTTGAGTCAATAATCTTAATCTGCGCTCCTTCCTGGGTACGGCAAAGCCCGATGCCTTCGGCGCCAAACGCAATCGCAGCGGCACTGTCGGCCCGTGAGTCCGCGTTGGTTCGGACGTGGAACTTGTCCGACCATTCTTCGGGTAGCAGTCATCTCAAGACCGATCTCCTGGTTCGCTACCTTCTCAAATCTGCCAGCACTTTTTATTAAGCTGCGCAATCTACAGAACCATTCGTATGCAAGCGACGTACTTTGATTCACTTCTGGATAAGAATCATTGTCCTTGGGGACTTCGATCGGCCGAATAATCATTCAAAGCCGCACATATTTACGCGGCAACTCAACACGCCTTCCCGCGGGCCGATGTGCTTGGCAACGGAAAAAATATGATCATCGGACCCATTTCAATCGACGCCAAAGAGCCAGTGCAACGGCTTTTGCATTGTGGTCTTACTCTGATTTGTGGTGTTTGGCTGTCATTGTTTTTGGTGGCATCTGCTGCTGGCGAAGAACAGCATACTTCCGGCTCGAGCGCCAAAAGTCTGCGCAAGCAAACCGTCAGCTCGTTACCGCTTGCTGAGTTGAACCCTCAAACCCGTGACAAAATTAAAGCCGTCGTGACCAGGCCATCGGTTTACCGACGCTTACCTGTGACTTCGATTTTAGCGGACCCCGATCACTTTCGTTTCCTTGTTCGTCACCCGGAAGTTGTCGTAAGCATTTGGCAATTGATGGGCGTCACCCAAATGGAAACAGAACGAACGGGCCCTTACACGATCAAATCCAATGATGGGGCCGGAACCTTAAGCTCGATTGAGTTGGTCTACGGGACAGAAAATTTGCATATCTTTTATGGTACCGGAACCTACGAAGGTCCCATTCTGAAACGAAAACTCAACGGCAAGTGCGTGATAGTTTTGCGTTCAGAAAACCAACCAGGAAAAGATGGCGCAGCAACTCAGACCTGTCAGTTGGATGTCTTTCTTAAAATTGACAACGCCACAGCTGGTTTGATTGCCAAAACGATTCAGCCGATTGTCGGGACTACGGCTGATCACAACTTCGTCGAATCGTTGAAATTCATTCAGAGACTCGACCAGACAACCCAAAAAAATGGACCGGGCGTTGAGCAAATGTCACATCGGCTCGACGTTGATCCCGCCGTCCGCCAAAAGTACGCAGTTGTCATTGATAAAGTCTTTCAGAGAGCCATCAATGCTTCGCCCGTCGGCGCGGCTAACATTCGCCCAACATCGCTGCGCTCTCAAAAGCCGGCCGTTCCGCAGCCGTCGCCAATGCTGGAGCCGAGCAAATTCTCCAATCCAAATTACCCGCAGCAAACCAATTCACCGGGCTTCCCAAACACTCCTGACGCCGTGGCCCCTGGGCAGCGGCTGGAGCATTCAAAAAGTGCCGATCACTGGTCCAATCAACATCAAACATTGCCCGGCGCTCCGATTCATTTAGGCGACAACCGCTTGCGGGCTCGTGGCAATCAGGTGCCAAACTACCAAACGCCAACCACAAACGGCTATCCTACCTACAGCTATCCTGCCCACGGCTCGCCTTCGTCGGCTGGACAGGTCCGACAGCAAGCCTATTCTGAATTCGAGTCTCAATACGGTCGTCCGTACTATGCAACACACGCTTACGGACACTTCTCAGATTCCAGATTTGGAAGGCCGACACAAGCTACCTACCATCATTTTGGAAACCACCCCGCTGGCAACGTTCCAGCGAATCGTTAAAGCGCAGACAAGTTCACATGTGTCGTTCGTTTTTCCTGGAAATCGTCCGGCACGGATAAGAAGTCCCGCCGGCTACAGCGATGCCGATGAGAATGTGTTGCGGTTGATGCGACCAAGGTCTCTTAGCCAAGCATCAACTACATTAGCTGTCCCAGCGTTTCGCAACACTTGTGTTTGCATTTCTGTGGTGCGCTCGATGCACTGTGCCGCAATCATTGAACCTGTATCGGCTCCTGAACCAACCCACGGTTCAATACCGTCTTCGACGTACCTCGCGATGGTGAGATCTCCAGTTTCCTGTTCAGCTTGAGCACCCACCAATTGTTGACACCACTGGCGGTAAAATGCGATCGCAAAATCACCAACCATCACCAGTCGCAATCGCTTCTTGGCGGCATCTTTGCCAACTGCGTCGACAAACGCGATGACGGACGCGGCAAAATCGTCTTCAGCTGGATCGCGGTTGGCCAATTGGGAAAAAAAGGAACCACGAAATTCGAATGTCTCGGGGTCAGAAAGCCGAATTGCAGTCGCGACGCTACCTCCGGATGAAGCGGCGAGTTTCTCCGCATCGAGGTCTTCGGATTCCAAAACGCCGGGCCGCTGAAGGATCGAACACACCTGCTGGCTGGACAACTGACTGAACCGCACGATTTGACTGCGCGAGACGATCGTAGAAAGCTGACGGTGTTGACTTGTTCCGATCAAAATCAACAGCGACTTGGGCGGCGGTTCTTCAAGCGTTTTTAAAAGACTATTAGCTCCTTCAAGATTGAGAAAGTCAGCATCATCAATGATGGCGACTTTTCGACCGCCACCAAACGGCTTCAAACCAATCTCATGACATAGCCCTTGTTGTCGCCGATGTTCCTTGTCACCAATAAAAGTTTCGACGGGAATGAACGCTTTGTCTTTGGGTTTGGATATCAAAATCAGATCGGGATGAGACTTTGCTCGAACTTGTTGACAACTGGGGCATTGGCCGCAGGGCTCCAATTTTGATTCAGGATTGGAATCGCAAAGCAACGACTGAGCCAACTTGAGTGCGAACGTTCGCTTGCCGACGCCTTCGGGGCCGACGAACAAGTAAGTGCTCGCCAGCCGCCTACGATCGACAGTCCTTTTGAATCGGTCCAGTGCAGACTGGTGGCCGAGAATTTCATCCCAAGACATGTTGTTGAACCATTGTTTGTGAACTGGAAAGTCGAGACGCCCGAGTCTTTACGCTCGTGATAACGGCTCTGTTATCTCTGCTTGAGGTGTTTAATTCAAGCAGCGGTAGACCAGGCCCAACCGGAGAAGTTCGCCATTACTCCCTCTTGTTGTACGAGGTCGGAGGCGAAACTGCTCGAGCCAAGCACATCACCCCTCCCCGATCAAAGCCGATTTCATCGTCTTTTCTCGACCCTCCCAGTGGGGGCTCTTCGCGGAATTTAGTGGGTGATTGAGAACAAATAAAGCCACCCTCTCTCTGGGGGCTCTTCGCACAATTTAGTGGTTATGTACGCATATATGTCGCCACCCTCCCT
>CAYSQZ010000376.1:0-3542 GCA_964433035.1 uncultured Pirellulaceae bacterium
ATTATCTCCCACTAGGCCCTCAACCTAGCGCGTCTGCCAATTCCGCCACAGCCGCGTGAATTTGGTAGCCACAGTCTACGTAGAAGCGTTACATTTGGTCAAGCGGCAATATGCCCGCTATTGCGACGATTTAGTTGCTTCTGCTCGCGTGTAAGAATCAATTGGCCATAGCGAGCTAACTCAGGCTTTGGAAGCCGCTTGAGCGATTGCTATAGCAGCAAGCTCAATTGTTGTGGGAGGCAGGGCTTGGTAGTTCAATCAAGACGCCAGCCAGACCTCCAAGCCAACTTACTTTCTACTGCACAACAGTAAATTCGTCTTCACAATCTTTTTCGCTTTGGCCGAACGTGTCTTGTGATTCGAATCCAACATTGCCTGTCTCGACACGACTAAACTTTGGCACAAAACTGTCAACCAATAATTCATCGTCGAGAACCTCTGCAGATTCGTTTGACATCACCGCCATTGCGCTACGGACGCAGGAAAGCTCCAGCTTGGCAGATTGTAGTTCCCCGACCAGATCGCTGACCAAATTCATCAGTTGGTCGCACTTGCCGCGGTGGGCGGTAAACTGATTGGCCGGCCAATCGGCTGACATGTCGACAATTGCAAACTCTCCCTGCGCCGGGAGGTCTTGGGCTACGTCCTGAGACCGGCGACGATAACTTGCCCCCGACTCCCGGAATTCGGCTTTCCAACCGGTGATCTCTTCAAATAGTGACATCAGCTTTTCAGATGTCCGGCAAGGAGCTTTTACCTGTTGGGCCAGCGGAGCGCTGACGTCCATTTTGGGAACAGAGAATAGGCTTAACTGCGGTTGTCCAATTGTTGCTGAGCAATTTGTATGAGTAGGCATAGAATGAACCATGGATATGAGCCGAAACCATCCAGTGGCGTTCAAAATCAAATCGCAGCCGTGCTGTAACAGTATCGGTCCTACAAATTGACTGGTTTAGCTAACCCAAACCAAATCCAGATAAAGTGTTTGTGAAGGGCAAGTTTCAACGGTATTTCGGGTTCTCCGGGTAAAGGCTCTTTGGCGTGGCGATTCACGGGAGTTCCACTGAAAGGAGCTTCATCGAACAAGGCGTGAAGAGATAAACGCAATCGCCGATCGGGAAACTAAGGTGCCCTTCGTAAATTCGGCCGATACCCAGAAAGAGCCAAATTTGACCAATTCATTGCCCCGTTATGAAGGCAAAAACGTTGGTGAAACTCCAGTTGACCCTTGTGGGGATCGTGGGAAGTAGATAAAATCCCTGATTCTAATTGGATAAGAAATCGCCGGTTTTGCGGAATCGGTGCCTTAATAGTTCCCAGTTTAAATGGCCGACATCGTTGGCTTGGAGAATCCTGTGCCTGGCACAAAATCATACAACGCCCAAACTGACACGCTTGAGCAGGGTTGGTGGATCGTCGATGCTGAAGATCAAATCGTCGGACGTATTGCGTCGGACATCGCCATGGTACTCATGGGCAAGCACCGTCCAAACTACACTCCCAACGTTGATACCGGAGAGTTTGTTGTCGTTACCAATTGCGACAAGATTAAATTCACCGGAAACAAGTTGAAGCAAAAAACCTACACTTGGTACACCGGTTACACTGGCCTGCGCACCGAGGCGGCGGGTGATCGTCTAAAGCGAAAGCCGGAACAGATCATGCGTGACGCAGTTCGCCGGATGCTTCCCAAGAATAAGCTTGGCTATCAAATGCTGACCAAGCTTAAACTGTACGCTGGCGCGGAGCACCCGCATCAGGCTCAAAACCCCAAACCGCTCACTGGCGGTCGTACCCTCAAGTAATCACACAAATCAATCAGTAAATCAACGGACTGAGTAAAGCTCAAATAAACATGTCAAAAGTAGATCAAAAAACTGGTGAGGCACTTGGTACAGGTCGACGTAAGTCTTCGGTCGCTCGAGTTCGCCTTAAAGCAGGTTCAGGCACCATCGTCATCAACGGCAAGCCTTTGGAAGTTTATTTTTCAACCGCAGGTGCTCAGCGTCAAATTATTGATACGCTTAACGCTTGCGGTGTCAAAGATTCAGTCGACATTCGCATCACTGCTTCTGGCGGCGGGACGACTGGTCAGGCTGGAGCTTGCAAAATGGGAATCGCTCGTGCCTTGGTCAATTTTGACTCGGAGCACTTCGAAGCCCTTCGTGACAGTGGCTTCTTGACTCGAGATTCTCGTATGAAAGAACGTAAGAAGCCTGGCCTTCATGGTGCTCGACGCGGAACTCAGTTCTCCAAGCGTTAATCGCATCAACCTTTGGATCAACCAAAAAAGCACTTCGAATTTTCGAGGTGCTTTTTTTGTCGAACATCCTGGATTGGGTCGGGAAATAACCGTGCCGGATAGTTGCCTTTGGCTCGGCAAAGTCGCGGGCCCTATCACCTTTGCGGAGAGAGAGGTTGTGATTATTGGTAACCCGCAAGGTCTCGCTCAATTGGACTTGGCAGTATTGCGAGATATCGGTTTTGAAACCAATGACTTCGACGGCCCGGTTATTTTAGGCGACGTCAACTTAGATGATGCGGTTAGCTTTCAGGACATCAGTCCGTTTATCTCCGTTTTGTCTATTGGCGGGTTTCAGGCAGAAGCCGATGTTAACCGAAACGGTTACGTGGACTCCTTGGATATTAATCCTTTCGTTGTTGCGCTATCTAGCCAGTAAAGCCTTTCCGGTTGGTCGGAGAGGAAACTACTACCCGCGTTTCTTCCTAGCTGTCCAGGTCAAAACGCCCGAAATTTTTTGCAACGCGACACGTGATTTGCTCCCGAAAAAAAAGCTTGAAAGCATAAAAATTAAATTTTATCCGTGACGATTGCTGTTTGTTTGTCACCAACAGGTAGGTGACACTAGGACAAAGCAGTTTTTTGTTTCGGGAGCGAGATATCAGCCCGTTTATCTCGGCTCTGTCTACGAGCAAGTTTCAAGTGGAAGCCGATATCAACCAAGATGGTGTAGTGAACTTCCTCGACATCAGCCCTTTTATTGAATTGCTTGCTGGACAGTAAAGGACCGCGAGCTAGTTCTGGGATTCAAGGCTCTGAGCTAACCGTTTTTAAATACGTCCGCAAAGCGGTCCATGTCTCTGCAATCGTAGTAAGGCCGGAAACCGTGATCTTTGGTTTCCTGATAGAGCTTTGCCAGAGAACGAGGGCGATCAACGGGGGTGATAGGATCCAAATCGCCATAATTCCAAACGCTAAAACCAATGGCAAGCAACGAAGCTGCAGAACCATTTTGAAAACCGGCGCGACGCGTAAGCGAGGGAGAAGCGGCAACTGAATCCGCCCTCGCTGACGCGTCGGGTTACCATTACATTATTGCCCCAAGCGTTTTAAAAATGTCAGCCTCGGAGTCAAAGCAACTACGAACAGAAGATCCGCTCAGCCGAAATCGGCACCATCTCTTCATCGAATCGGGTTCCACCTTCACGTTCAATCGCCAAACGAACTTTGAGTTGCTAGTGGTCTGTCAATCCTGAAATGAATAGCAAAACGGGTGCCATGCTTCACGCTTGCGTGAGCA
>CAYSQZ010000377.1:0-3527 GCA_964433035.1 uncultured Pirellulaceae bacterium
CCTAAAGGTGAATGGAAGAACTTCGAAACCACTGTCTTTTTGCCAACGCGAAACACTAATGCGCGTTCGGCAAACATCAACTATCAGATCAATCGAACCGCCAGCGGACTGCCGCAAATTCAAAGCTTCGATGGCTCACAGTTGATGAAACCGCATCAGTTTCATTTCCTGATTTTGACGACTCGACCTGACATCTACAGTTTCCTCGAATTTACCGACAGTATTCGGCTACGAGACCTCACCGTGACGGGTCGCAGAATTCCCCCGTTCTATCTGATTGTGCCTTCAATTCCTGGCGACCCGGTGCCGCTTCCTCAGCACGCGTTGAATTGGACGACCATTGCGTATCTTGTCTGGGACGACTACGACCCCGATCAACTCCAACCCGAGCACCAACAAGCCCTCCTCGACTGGATCCATTATGGCGGGCAGTTGATCGTCAGCGGCCCCGATTCACTGGATAAACTTCAAAACAGTTTCCTGGCTCAATATCTTCCTGCACAGTTCGAGCGGTCACGAAACTTGACCGGCGCCGACCTCGAAGAGCTGAACAAAAACTGGACGGTAAAGCTCAAACGCAATCCGGCTGAAGAACGCAAGCTAAAAATCTCTGATTCGGTTCCGCTGCTGGGAGTCGATTTTAAACCACATGATGACGCGCGATTTGTCGATGGAACAGGTGAGATCGCCATCGAGCGAAAACTGGGGCGCGGACGAATCGTGGTTACCGCATTCTCGCTTCAATCCCAGTCAATTCGTAAATGGCGAAGCTTCAAAAGCTTTTTCAATGGGGCGTTGCTGAGAAAGCCCGCTCGAAATTTCGGCCCGATCAAAGACAATCCCGATACCGTGGCTTTCGAATGGGTTGATGATCCGACCTCGTTGCTTGATCCGCTACTAGGTTCAACACTTCGATTTCTTTCCAGAGACCTCTCGCGCTCGGGAACTGCACATTCCGTCTCCTCCAAATCTGGAATCGGAGAGGAAGACGATGTACCGTTGAATACGGGTAATACGGGTTTTGGTTGGGGGTATCAAAATTATAGTGAAAACCCGCATTTGAGACTCCATCGTTCCGGAAACTCCGGACTCAAGAGAAACCTGGAAAACCACCGTTACTACGGTGGCTTTCAGGATGCACCACAGTCAGGCGTTGCTGGCTGGAACGACCAAAGTGGAATATCTGTGGCCGCTCGAAATACGCTTAAGTTGGCTGCCGGGATCAAGCCTCCTTCTTCTGGCTTTGTACTCAAGATGCTGGCGGCGTATTTGTTGGTGCTGGTTCCGTTGAACTGGGCTTTGTTTCGAATGATCGGTCGCGTTGAGTACGCTTGGATTGCAGCGCCATTGATCGCGATCGCGGGTGCATTCCTGGTCATCAAATTTGCTTCGTTGGATATTGGCTTCGTTCGCAGCAACACGCAGGTCGGAATTCTGGAAATCCAAGCCGACTATCCCAGAGCACATCTTGCTGAGTACTCCGCGCTCTACACATCATTGTCGACTCGCTATAGCGCTGAGTTGGACAACCTGACTGCCCAGTCACTACCATTTGCGATTGATGATGATCCGGCAAACTACAAGCCCGGAGAAACGCTAAGCCAAGTCCAGTTGCGACGAACGGTAAAAAATCGTTTGGAGGGTTTTCAAATTCAATCCAACACCACTGGGCTTGTTCACACCGAGTATCTGCTTGACCTGGCAGGGATCGTCTCCTTCGTTCCGCCCACCAATGATGATCTGCAATCGGGATTGGTCACCAACTCGACCAATATCGATATCTCCAATGCTGGTGTGATTGGACGAACTGAAGAGGGAGAGTACCGTATCGCTTGGCTGGGCGACCTCGCTGCGGGGGATGAATCAGAGCTTTCATTCTCCGATACTACGTTGGAAAAGCTCAAACAACCTTGGCTCAAAATCTCGGCTTTTGGTAACACGAAACGCGCTGCGGCAACAATCTGGAAAGCCAACGTTGAGGATAACGACTCTGCAACGCTCGATGTAATCAGCACCTTTCCCGAGCTCGCCGATCGCTGGCCCCAGTATCAGCGTTTGTTCATTCAGGAAAGTGCTCGTGATCCCAACAGTCCCGAAATTTACTCCCAGCGACAGTTTGAGCGAGTTTATCAATCGGTCAACAGCAACACCGAGATCAGCGTCGGTCGATTGTTCGATGCCGTTGCCGAAAACCTCACGATTGCTCCGGGTGAATACCGTTTGATCGGTTCAAGTAGCCAACGTCTGGGTAAAACCAAATTCCAACCCGATTCAACTCAGGTCGATCAGCAAACGCTGGTCGTAGTTCACCTCCAACACCCAAAATTGCCTCAGGCAAAACCTGATCTCAACTCGCTCGAAGAATACAAGTCTGCCCGCTCGAATTTAAACGTCGAAGAAGAATTAGAAGAGCTGGAGTCAATGAATTTTTAAGGAAGACATCGAGTTAAGGCACCCGGCCAGACTTGTCCGATTTTTATCTTACAGAGAACATGTGACTTAGACCTATGATTGAACTACGCGGATTCGGTAAAGACTACGGTGAATTCACAGCGGTTGAGAACCTCGATTTAAAGATCGAGGAAGGCGAGATGTTTGGCTTCATCGGACCCAACGGTGCCGGGAAAAGTACGAGCATCCGTTTTCTCGCAACCCTTCTGCGAGCCACTCGCGGCGATGGCACTGTTAATGGCTACAGTGTTTCCGAAGACCCCATGAACGTTCGACGCAGCGTCGGCTACATGCCTGATGCATTCGGTGTTTACGATGGCATGAGAGTCTGGGAGTTCCTGGATTTCTTCGCGGTCGCTTATAAAATCGGACGGACGCAGCGCAAGCAAGTCATTCGCGATGTGCTCGAATTGCTCGATCTGACTTATAAACGTGATGACTTTGTCAATGGATTGTCGCGCGGTATGAAGCAACGTCTCTGTCTGGCAAAAACGCTCGTTCACGATCCGCCTGTGTTGATTCTTGACGAGCCTGCCAGTGGCTTGGATCCTCGCGCTCGTGTCGAAGTCAAAGCGCTGCTCAAAGAGCTTCGTCGGATGGGAAAAACGATTCTCATTTCCAGTCATATTTTGACGGAACTGGCTGACTGTTGTACTTCGATCGGAATCATCGAGCGTGGCAAGTTGCTGATGCACGGGCCGATCGAAGATGTCTATCGTCGAATCCGCGGCAATCAGGTTGTGGAAGCACGTTTCGGTTCCAATCTGGACAAGGGTCTTTCAATTATTCGCAGTAATCCCAGCGTTCGTGACGTTCAAGTCGACGGTTCCAAGATCAATATTGAATTCGATTCAGCCGAACACAACCCGGCAGAGTTGCTTAAGTCCTTGATCGACAATGAAGTCGAAGTCATCAATTTCGGTCAAAAGGATCCCAACCTCGAAGATGTGTTCATGATGGTTACCAAAGGCTTGGTCTCTTAAGCTCTACGCGAAGAGGCTGACATTTGATTGGTAACCCGACGCGTCAGCGAGGGCGAAGTCAGTTTCTTCCTCGCTTACGCGTCGGATTTATCA
>CAYSQZ010000378.1:0-3525 GCA_964433035.1 uncultured Pirellulaceae bacterium
TCGTACATGAATTTTTCGGCCATCGCTGTACCGGCGTAAGGCGCGATGTACTGAAGCGGGGCAGGGGAGCTGGCCCCCGAAACGATGACTGTGGTGTAGTCCATCGCGCCGCTCTCTTCGAGAACTTTGATCACACCAGCGACAGATGAATCCTTCTGGCCTACAGCAATGTAGAAGCACTTAACGCCAGAACCTTTTTGATTGATGATCGCGTCGATACCGATCGCGGTTTTTCCGGTCTTCCGGTCACCAATGATCAATTCACGCTGTCCACGACCAACGGGTGTCATCGCGTCGACACACTTAAGACCGGTCTGCATCGGCTCGGTTACAGGCTTACGCTCGGCAACACCAGCGGCGATGATCTCAACCGGGCGAGACTCAGTCGCATTGACCGGGCCTTTGCCATCGAGCGGATTTCCAAGCGGATCAAGAACGCGACCAACAACCGCGTCACCCACTGGAACGGACAACAGCGTTCCAAGCGATTTGACCTGGTCGCCTTCGTTAATCTTGAGGTAATCACCAAGAATGATGATACCGACGGAGTTCTCTTCGAGGTTGAACGCCAGTCCAATAATTCCGCCGGGGAACTCGACCATTTCGCCCGCGGCGACGTTCGTCAAACCGTGAACTCGGGCGATGCCGTCACCGACTTCAAGAACCGTACCGACCTCTGAAACATCGGTCTGGCTTTCGTATTGCTCAATTTCCTGCTGAATCACAGAAGCAATTTCGTCAGCACTGATTTTCATTTGAATCCTCGTATTGTTAACGCTCAAGTCTTAGCGACCTGAGGAAAAACGTTTAATGTTATGCGCCCATGAATTTGTCAAGCGAACCACGAATCGCGTCCGACGCCCCTTTGATGGCCTTGGCGCGAACCTGATTCAACTGATTTACAACGCTGCCGTCGTGAATCGTGTCTCCAATTCGGATCACCATCCCACCAATAATTTTGGGATCGACGACGGCTTTGACCGACACCTTTTTGCCAAGTGCTTTTTCCAGCTGGGCGGCGATATCAGCAATGACCGATTTCTCCACCTTTTCAGCGGTGATCACTTCGGCCCGCAAGTTACCCGACATCTCGTCATGAAGACGTTTTGCGGACGAACTGATTTGGCTCAGGCAATCGAACCGACCTTTGTTGCCAACGATCTTGAGAAAGTTAAGCATGTCCTTGCTAAGTTTTCCGTCGAACGCTTTTTGCAAAATCGCATGCTTGGCGTCGCTCGAAACCTGCGGCGACTCCAAGGTCGCCTGCAATTTCGGAAGTTTACGAACCACCTTCGCTACGGCTTTGAGTTCATCGATCAACTCCTCGGACTTACCCGAATTGCTGCCCACACCCAGCAAAGCCTTGGCGTACACGTCGCCCAGAGAAGCCTTGTCGGTATCGAACACCGTTGGAATTTTTTGATTTTCTTCAGCCATAATTTTGCCAAAAGCTAACGAAACTTTCGAAACTCACCGCCATTTTAAATTAGGCGCTGGCACCACTCTTAAATCGCTCAACCGCTTCTTCGATCAACTTGGAATGATCATCCTTATTGAGCGAACGGCCAACGATATTACCAGCCAACGAAACAGCCGAATCAACACTCGACTCAGCAAGGTCGCGAACCGCAGCGTTTTTGGCAGCGCTGATATCAGCAAGTGCCTTGTCACGCTCACGCTGAGCTTCGGTTTTGGCCTCGGTGACGATCTTCTCCTTGGCTGCCAACGCGTCTTGCTTGGCTTCGGCGATAATCGCTGAAGCCTCACCCTCAACCCCGGAAAGTTTCTCTTGGTAGGTCTTGAGACTTTCCTGAGCCTGCTCATTGGCGACACGAGCGTTCTCGATGTCGTCCGCAATTCGGCCTTCGCGAGAATCCAAGCCTTCCATGATTGGCTTCCAGGCAAACTTCAACAGGATTGCCGACATCCCGGCAAAAATGAGAAGTGAAAAAACCAGCGTGTCAACGCGAAACGCCAACGGCGGGGCAGAATGGCCTTCAGCCATTAACAACATTCCCGTGCTGATCAGACGGTCAGTCAACATATTCATCACCTTAAAACTAACTGATCAACTTCAACAAACTGATCAATGAACTGCCACGGCAAGGACTGCTGCGGCACTCAGAAACCAATCCTAGAAGACAAGACAAAGCAGGATCGCAGCGAAAGCAGCACCTTCGATCAGAGCCGCAAAGATAATACCGGCACTCTGAACTTGACCACCGACTTCTGGCTGACGAGCGATGCTCTCACATGCCGCGCTACCAATTTTGCCGATTCCAAGTCCCGCACCGATAACAGCAATGCCGGCACCGATCGCTTTGAATTTCCACTCAGCACCTTGGCCGAGCAGACCGTCGATCCCAACTTCCTGGGCAAACGTTGGTGAGCAAAACAGGAAACCGCCCATAACGAACATCAACGTGAACAAAAACCTAACCATCAAAATTCTCCAAGTGCAAATGTGCATTTACTTGATCAAAAGCGTATTCAAAATCAGTGTGGGTGAATGGCCGCACCGATAAACAACGAAGTCAAAAACGCAAAAACGTAAGCCTGAATAAATGCAACAAGCAATTCAAGCAAACTAATTGCGACCGAGGCCAGAATCGCGACCGGAGCAACACCCCAGGACAACGACGAACCCCAAGTAACACCAATGAAAGCCACGAACACGCCCAGGACCAAGTGGCCCGCGAACATGTTGGCGAACAATCGAACGGCCAAAACCATGTGCTTGATCATGAGACCAAACACTTCGATCGCCCAAATCATTGGCAACAAAACCAGCTTCAACGCTGGAGGAATATCAAGATGAGGCGCCTGGGCTTTCAAAAACCCAACGACTCCCATTTTCTTCATCCCTGTACCGACAACTACCAGGAACACAGCCAGTGCCAGTGCCGAAGTCACAGAGATCGATCCAGTTGCGGCACCCATTCCCGGAATCATACCGATTAGATTGAGAACCAGCACAAAGAAAAACACGGTCCAGACAAATGGCAGAAAACGCTTGGCGTCATGTGACCCAATTCCCGGGATCGCGATTTCATCGCGGACATAACAAAGCGTTGCGTCGAGCATGTTTGCCAGCCGACCCTTGGGACGATCCCCGCCCTTAACCTTGTTAGCAAACGGGATAAAGATGGCACAAAGAATCAGCGCCCCAATAAGCTCGAGGATAACGAACTTGGATGGCTGAAACGTTGCGGTGTCGAGAAATTGGTTTGGCTTAACGTTAATGAGCCCATTCTCACCAAGAAAAGGCTTCTCTTCGGTCCAAGGCGAAATCCAAGGAATCTCAATCTTGTTCTTGGTCCATCCCTTAACAGGATTACCATCGGCATCAAGCTTTGCTTTGCCCGTGGCTTCATCGATCACATTTTGGTAGCCCAAACCCTCAAAGTAGTAGGCGTCCTGAACGTGACCAATCAGATGATCGGGACCAAGGTAATGGTCCATCGCCTTTTCGATCCCAGACTTTTCGGCATGACCAGCATGCTCGCCGTGATGATCGTGCTCGCC
>CAYSQZ010000379.1:0-3515 GCA_964433035.1 uncultured Pirellulaceae bacterium
TGAGCATGGCCCCCAAAGTCTCGCATGACATTTACAGGTAGTAGGTCAGGCTGTGCCTGACATCGAACTTCAGACAAAACCGATGACAAGAGGCTCAACCGTCGTTATGAATATTTGGCAAATCGCAACTCGTAGCTTCAGGCATTACCTGCTCTCCAATGTGGCGATCGCGCTGGGGGTCGCTGCCGCGACGGCAGTTTTGACCGGAGCGTTGATCGTTGGTGACAGCATGCGCCACAGTCTTCATGAATTGACGATGGAGCGATTGGGCGAGATCGATGAACTGATAGTCTCTGACGGTTTTTTCCGAGCCAAGTTGGCAGAGGAGATTTCAGCGACTGAGCAGTTCCAGGAACACTATCAAAGCGTCACGTCGGCGATCATCTTTCCCGGTGGCACGGTAGAGTATCAGCCAGAAGATATCGCTAATCGGGCAGGGCAGGTTAGCGTGCTTGGAATCGACGACCAGTTTTGGGGCTACGATACTTCTGGCAAACTCGACCCAAAGAGCCTTGCGGGCTTGACCGGCCAACAAGCGATCATCAACCAGGCGTTAGCCGATGATTTGAACATCAAAACCTCGGACGTCGATTCGGGCAAAGCAAAAATAACCGTCCGGATTCCCAAGCAGACTCAGCTTCCGGCGGACAGTGCGCTGGGTCGCAAGACGGACTTGATCGAAAGCCTCGTCGATATCAAGGTCGAGCGTATCGTTCCGACGGCTGGACTGGGACGATTTGGGCTTCACCCGTCACAAGCCGATCCACTCAACGTTTATGTTCCGATTAAGTTGCTGCAAGAATCGCTGCAGCGAACGGTGTTGAAGCACAAATCTGACCCGGCTCAAGTCAATGTTTTGCTGGCTGCTTCAAAGACGAAAACGCCGCCCAGCGAAACCGTTTCGCAGCAGCTTCGCAGCGCTATCCGTCCGAGTTTGGCCGATTATGGATTGGTTTTGAAGCGGGTCAAACAATCGTTCAACGCCGACGGACAAACCGAGCCGATTTTTGATTATTGGAGTCTCTCGTCAGACAAGCTCGTGCTTTCAGGTGAAGCCGTTGATTCGATCGTCAAAGCGTTTCCAAACGCTACGCCGGTTTTCACCTACTTGGCCAATGAGATCCGTAAATCCGACGAGCCTTCGGGTGTTCCATTTTCGATGGTTGCAGCGATTGATTTTGGAGAGCGATTTAGACCCATTTCAGCTCAAACCAACGAGCCGATCCGCGAATTGCGCGATAACGAGATTGTGCTTAATCAGTGGGCGGCCGACGATATTGGCGCGAAAATCGGCGACGAAATCACGATGACTTACTTTGAGCCCGAAACGACTCATGGGAACCAGCTCGAGTCTTTGGCTCAGCTTAAGCTCATTGACATCGCCAAGCTTACCCAGCCCGAAGAACCTTTTGTCCTCAGCCGACGAAATGGGCTCAGTCCTGCCAAATTTACATTGGCCCCAACGATTGCCAACGATCCAGATTTGACCCCCGAAGTTCCCGGGGTCACTGACGCTGAATCGATTGAGAATTGGGACTTGCCATTTGAGACGGCTGGCAAAATCCGGGCTCAGGATGATGACTACTGGAGCTTTCATCGAACCACGCCCAAAGGTTTTGTTTCTTTGGCTACCGGGAGAAAACTCTGGGATAGTCGTTTCGGTGTGACAACAAGCTTTCGTATTCCGGCCGATGCGGGATCGCGTGAGCTTCTAACCGCGAAACTTCTGGATCAAATTAAGGCCGACGATGCTCGGCTGGGAATGCATGTCGTGCCGATCAAGCGACGTGGATTGGCGGCTTCTTCTGGATCGACTCCATTTGATGTATTGTTTTTGGCGCTGAGCATGTTCGTTATTGGAGCAGCGTTGATCTTGGTCTCGTTGCTGTTTCGACTTGCTTTTGAGCAGCGCGCATCGGAAGTCGGCTTGCTCAAAGCGACGGGATTCGACCAAAAACGAATTCGTAAACTTTGGCTATCGGAAATGGTGATCGTTTCGGGAGTTGGAGCGATAGTGGGAATAGCGCTGGGGGTTGGTTACGCTTGGGCGATGATTTGGGGTCTTACGAATTGGTGGGTCGGTGCGATCTCGCGCCCATTTTTGGAGATACATGTGTCGCCGCTAAGCCTCATTGGCGGACTGCTCAGTGGGCTGCTGATCTGCATTTTGACGATCGCTTGGTCGCTACGCCGGACGCGACGACAAACCGTTGGCGAGCTGTTGAAGGGACGACTTGAATCAGGATCAGGTTGGAAAAAACGTCGAGGATGGGCCAGGATTGTGCCACTGATTCTGGTCTTGGCCGCAATTGGCCTGGCCGTGATGGCGACTCAGTTGGCTGGCGAAGCGCAGGCGGGGTCGTTCATGGGTGCGGGTTTTCTGATCTTAACAGCTCAGTTGATGGCAGTTTATCAGTGGTTGGGAAAGTCCAGCGATATTGAAAATGCGGGCGCTGGTCTGAGCTTGGCCCGCCTTTCGGCGTTCAATGCCAAGCGAAATCCGCTTCGCAGCACGTTGACGGTTGGGTTGGTGGCGGTGGCGAGTTTTCTGATTGCCGCCGTCAGCTCGTTTCGGCTTTCTCCTTCTGACGCTGGAACGGCTGGTTTCGATTGGGTTGCACAGAGCAGTCAGCCGATTTTTGATTTGCCCGACGCAGAATCGCCGGACCAAGGGATCAACGTGATATCGATACGTTTCAAATCCGGGGAAGATGCCAGTTGCAATAATTTGTACCAGTCAACTCAGCCTCGGGCGTTGGGTGTGCCTGATCATTTTATTGACGACTTTGATTCAGCCCAGTCGCTGCAGTTCGCTTGGGGAGGAAGCCTGGCCAAAACGGAATCCGAGCAACAGAATCCTTGGCAATTACTGAAATCAGAAGTTGTCCATCAAGGTACCGTGGAAGATCCGATTCCGGTTGTGCTCGACAAGAACACCGCCAACTACAGCCTCAAGATTTATTTGCTGGGGACCGTTAAGCGTGTCGACTATGACTCGGGCGAATCGATTCACTATCGTGTCGTTGGCTTCCTCGCCAATACGATTCTGCAGGGAAGTCTGGTGATGTCAGAGCGCGATTTTGAGAACGCGTTTCCTAGTTCAGCTGGGTATCAGTACTTTCTGATTCGCGGTGGAGCTGCAAAGTCCCAGGGGTCCGACCAGGCGGGGCTGCAGTCAAACGACATTGCCAAGCTGGAGGATCGATATGGTGATCAAGGTTTTGATGCACGCTCAGCTCCCAAGCTATTGTCCAGTTTCATGGCGGTTCAGAACACCTACTTGAGTACCTTTCAAACGCTCGGAGCGCTGGGACTGTTGCTGGGGACGTTTGGTTTGGCGGCGGTCCAGGTACGCGGAGTCATCGAGCGAAAGAAAGAACTTAGTTTGATGCGAGCCGTTGGGTTCAGCCGAGTCAGACTCGCCAAGATGATTCTGCTGGAGAACGCTTGGTTGCTACTGATGGGGCTGGCGGTTGGGGTTGTGGCGGCCTTGTTTACAACGGTTCCGCATTGGC
>CAYSQZ010000380.1:0-3506 GCA_964433035.1 uncultured Pirellulaceae bacterium
TTATCACCATTGCCGCCTTGCTATCTGTTGCTGGTGTCAAAATTTATCATCACTTCAATCCACGGCACGAAATTGCTCTGATCAAAGCATTGAATGCCCTTGAGCAACAAGAACTGCTTTTTTACAACAAAGAGATAACTCAATCGTCCTTTCAGCCAAACGACGAAACGCAATTGATTATCCAGATCAGCGTAAAAAAACTATCTAAAATCGAATCTCCCGTTGAATGGGACTCCAAATTGAGAAAATTTATATTTGCCGATCCAAATTAACGGGCGTTCAGCTTCAACTTCGAATGACTTGAAACTCAAGTCGTTAACGTTGGCTTCATGAATTGGCTTGGCAGGCTATCGCGCTGGCGGGCGGAGAGTAATAGGCTGGCGGACTGGGCGCGTAACTGGATGCCTCAGTCTGATGTTGGACAATATTGCTTTGATGCCCGATGGCGTTACTCTGATATGGGATCGCACTGCTTTGATGTTGGACCCCATTGCTCTGATATTCAATGGCACTGTTCTGATATTGGTTCGTCGTGCCCCATTGGATGGCATTGCTCTGATGAAGGCTGTTGGAGTTTTTTATCTGGGGTTGTGTTGTTTGGCTTTGAACTGGATTCCAGGATGGTGATCCAGATACCACCGTAACGGAACTATTCTGAATATCAGGCACGTAGCTGGGCGCAACTGGATTGGACGCGTAATCTGATTGTGAGAACTGAGTCGAATAAGAGTTCCATTGCGTTTGAGCGTTTGCATCATCGGTTGAAACCAGCATCAAGAGCAAAGCAGCAATAGCGATGCCCAAAGCTGAGTTTAAATTCCATTTCATTTTCGTTCCTAACTCATGAGTAGTATTGCAGAACTAAATTGACGCTGAAGAATCGAGTCGGCTTACCAACAAATCCTGCTCATTATTCAATTGGTCGATTTGAAGCCTTCGATTGCTCGCGTTTAAGTAACAATCCATACAGATGGAACTCGATTACAATGGCGCGTCGGAATATCCGGAACAAGGAAACCTGTTGATTTGCTCGTATCGAAAGACCTGTCGCATTTTTATCGCTGCACGACCTGGCTGAACGCGACTTCAGCCTGACTCAATTCGTCAGTTGAAGTCGCCAGAAAGAGTCAACCAGAGAAGATTCCGCTTCTGACTTTAAAGGCCATGAGTCCGGAAATTATTTTCCCGAATGAAGCGAACTAAATTGTGCGCCAGATAGCCGCCCATGTTTTGCTTGCGGCTACGGACAATTAATTGACCTGTCTGACCGGCAACGAGGGTCTCGCGATCAAACGGTTCGAGTTCAATTTCGACTGGAACCCGCGGCTGAGACAACATCATATCATCTTCCGATTCACCGCCGCCATCTTCAACCTGCGACCTCGGCACAACAGCCAAGGGACCACCGACTGTGGCAGCGAATGCTTCGTGAGGAAGATCATCACGGGCACGGGGGTTGATATGCTTGATCCGACCCTTCAACAACTCGCGCTGATGTCGTCCCCAAATTCGAAGCTCAATCTCAGATTCCGGATTATCGGCGACCCATTCGATATCGTCTTGTCTGGTCAAGGCGATGGCTTGAATTTCACCTGCCGTTGCCAGTGAAAGAATCTCGTCGCCCGGCTCAAGGTGGCGGCCCACCATCGAATCCAGATCTCTGGCCAATACACTTCCCGAAGAAGGCGCGTAGATTTCCAACTCAGCGATTCTACTGCTCAATTCGCTTTCGCGCTTAAGCATTGACTCCAGAGACTTCTCTTCCAACTGAGCTTGGCTGATCTCGCCTTGGTTGAAAAACGTGTTGTAACGCAATCTTGAAATTTGGATGTCGATCAGCAACGACTTATGTTCATGCTTCAACTCAGGATTAGTCAAACTGACCAGCAATTCACCTTCGTTGACCAATTGTCCGTCGCGAACATAAATGTCACCGATAAATCCTTTTGAGTTTGAACGCACGACATGCAGTGGTTCAAAGTCGATAACCACCGGAGCAGAGACGACCGATGGACTTGGACAGAAGTAAAAGAATCCGGCGGCCAGCAATAGCGTCAACGTCATCGCTGAGGCAAACCAAATGCGATTGGGGCGTTCCGTTTTAGTTCCCGCCACCAGGTAACTCACCAGCTTGTACAAAGGCACACCGACCCACATGATCAAACCAATGATCGCCACCATGAGCCCGAATCCCTCGATCAGGCCTGAAGCCGCCAGCGAGAGTCCAATCGCAATTGAGAAAAACCACGCCATCGCCAGCACGCCGTAAGCCCGAACGGCCAGGGCGCGGAATCCCGTTTCCTTGAGTTTAGCGGGCTTGTTTCCAAAATAAGCTCGTTTGAACTTCCCTTTAAGCCATGCGCGACCATGAACTGCCAAATTGGGAATCTCAAGCCAGTCAGCCAGCATGAAATAGCCATCGAACTTCATCAAGGGATTGATATTAAAGAGTAGCGTATGCAGCGTCGCTGAGATAATCACGTTACCCGCATGATATTGAAGCGGCCCAGGCGCACTATTGACCCAGACCCAGCAGGCAATTGCTGCAATAAAGACCTCGCACATCATCCCCGCAGCTGACGTCAATATGCGTTTCCATTTGTTATCAAATCGCCAGGAGCTGGTAACGTCGACATAAGGCATTGGGATCATCAAAAGCAACAGGATTCCGCACGACTGAACCCGTCCGCCAAATTTCTTGCAAACCACTGAATGAGCAAGTTCGTGAACGAGCTTGAGAACAACCCAGGTCAATCCAATCCAAACGAAGTCCATCCCTCCGAAGGAGCTGACGCGATCGTTGATAAACTCGGACCAATTTTGAGCCAACAGTAAAAATCCGTAGATGCAAACGGTCAGCCAAATGATCGCGCCGGCGGGACTAACGAGAAAGCCGACGAACCGCGCTACAGCTGAAACGATCGGGTCGGGGTTAAAAAGCGGCATTCGCATCATCATTGGGTTGAGATACGAGACCATTTTTTGTTGTTGCTGTTGCTCGTGTTGTTCAAGCCGACGGGCCGAAGAGTTGCCAGTTTCGGATTCGACCAGTCCGGATTCGATTGCCCACTTGCAGAGGTTGGCAGCCTCGGACTCGTCAATCGCGTGCTCGCGGAGCAGCGTCGCGGTTTTCATCAATGCCGTGCTGACGGTTCGGCGACCATCGAGCATTGTTAGAAACGAGTATTGCGCCAAGCCAACACGAAAGAATCGACCGGTGACTTCGTCTTCGACGAGATACTCGATCGCATCACCGTTCTGACGCATCGTGAAGCGCAGCGCGTCTTTGAGTTGCAGCCGGGCTTGGCTGAATTCGAATGTTTGTTCGTTTAGCATGATGGGTATCTTGGAATTTGCTCGCCGTTGGTCGGGAAGGTGAGTCGATGTAGGTTAGTTGGTAGTACTGAGTACCGAGTACCGAGTACCGAGTGTTCAGTGTTCAGTGTTCAGTGTTCAGTGCTCAGTGCTCAGTGCTCAGTGCTCAGTGCTCAGTGCTCAGTGCTCAG
>CAYSQZ010000381.1:0-3493 GCA_964433035.1 uncultured Pirellulaceae bacterium
GTGGCTTTATTTCCTCTTCTTCGATGGAAGACAGGTAACCAAGCCTAAGCCTGCCGACTTGACTTTAGGCTGAAGAGAACGTGGAGAAATAGTCGAGGCGATGGTATCAACACTCCGATGACGGTGATTTGATAGAATAGACATTCGTAGTGTTGTACCTTGGGCGATCAAAAGATTGGAGAGAACATTGTCGCTAAGTGTCTCCTGCCCCAATTGCGGCAAACAATTCAGGAATATCAAGCCCGAACTCCGTGGCAAGAAAGCCAAATGCGCTTGCGGCCATGTTGTGAGACTTGGCGAATCGCAAAGTAAAATCAGCGACAGCGATTCGAATCCGCTGTCCGATGACTTGATGCAAGTCGATTTGCTAGGTGATGAGCTATTGGGTGATGCGTTGTTGGGCGATGCGATGCTTGGCAAACGTTCCGGTGCTTCAGCAGTACCCCGCGACCCGGACCAATCAAAGAGCTCCACCAAATCCGAAAATCGGTCGCTTAAGAAACAGTCCCGGTCTGACAGAGATGCTTCGCGGCCCGACCCCAGTCCGGTTGAAGCTTCCGAAATCGAGGCTTCCCGAAATCAACCAGTGGCCGCTGAGGAGCCCATTTTCAATCAAAGCTATAGTGATTTGGAGTCTATTCTTGATGGAGTTGGTGATGCATCGCCAGTTGTGGTGCGACCACCTGAACCAGCGCGGGATCGGGAGTCGCAAAGCGGTGGAGAGGCACCAAACAAGAGAAAAGGTTCACCTGTTGGCTTTCTCTCAGCTCTACTTTCAGGCACGTTAGCAGTATGGTTTGGCGTCTTTGCAATGACTTCAAAGTTCAAAATCATCCATCAGTGGTTAACCTCGGGGTTGTCGCAAGCGTTTCACCGGATGTATTCAGGGAATTTTGGCTCTTGGGAGTTGAACGAGGTCAATGAACGTTTTGAAACTTTCTTTATGACCTACGGCTGGGCGTTTTGGTTGGTTACTTTGTGCCTGATGATTTTTGGGGCGACTCAGTTTTTGAATTCTCTTTATCGACTGTTCGCCAAGCGAAACTTCTTTCGCTCCATCGATGGTTTGACAGCGACTTGCGGTGTGGTCGCTTTGTTCTTGCTGGTCGGCTGGATATTCGCTCAAGCTTCGATCGAACGAGCTCAACACAAATTTCTCAACGAATATCAGAAGACGGCGACCCAGGATGGCGGCGAGCTTGAAGTCGTCACGTCACTACGCGAAGAGATCGACGGGCAACACAAGTTAGCGAGGAATTGGCTGCTGGTTGGGGCTTTGGTTCCGATGTTGGTATTCGTGCTTTCGATGACTCGATTGTTAACGCTCAAACCGGATCGAGGACGTCAGCTTTCTCGGGCCAGAGCCGGTCGAGTCTGACGAGCCGGTTTGTTGGGAGCGTACCAATCAATTGATGCGCTCGCTGTGACTTGAAGTCACCAACCAATTCGCTCATTTCACGCCATGGAACTTCTTAATAACATCCCAGGTCTCTTGAGGCGTCTCGCAGTACTGAAAAATCTCCAGGTGTTTGTCCTGAATGACGCCTTCGTCGGCAAGGAATTGGAAATCAATGATTCCGTCCCAGTATTCTTTGCTGTAAAGAATGATAGGAACATCTTGCATTCGCCCGGTTTGTCGAAGCGTCAACGCAGTGAACAATTCGTCGAGGGTGCCGAAGCCGCCGGGGAAGCAAACGATGGCTTTGGCACGTAGCAGAAAGTGCATTTTGCGAATCGCAAAATAGTTAAACTGAAAACACATTCCCGGCGTGATGTACGAGTTGGGCGTCTGCTCAAAGGGCAACGTGATGTTGAGCGCCATCGATTTACCACCGGCGTCGTACGCACCGCGATTGGCGGCTTCCATGATTCCTGGTCCGCCGCCGGTTTTGATGATGAATTCGCCATCGCGGAATTGTTTGTTATAGTCGGTAACGATTTTGGCAAACTCACGACACTCATCGTAGTAGCGAACCTTTGACTGGAAACGCTTGGCACGAATCATCGCCCGTTTGGCTTCGTGAGAATCAGGTTTCTCGGCCGCCAGTTTTTCAGCCTCGGCAACGATCGGGCCAACTTCTTCCTGAGGGAGAACCTGAGTACCGCCAAACGCAACAACGGTTGACTTGATGCCCAGTTTGTCGAGAAACATCTCGGGCTTGAGTAGTTCAAGCTCCAATCGCAGTGGACGCAGATCATCGCCCTGCATGAACTCATTGTCCAAATAGGCCAGCTCGTAACTGGGGTGTTCCATGATCTCTTTGGTGCGCTTCTCGATGTCTTCTTTTTCGCCCACGGGATGCCTGTTGTATTAGGTTGATAAATTAAGGAAGCCAAAAACGGTGATTCCCAACTCAAACGTTGGTCTGGCTGGAACCTGAGCCTTGATCGAAAGGGAACTATCTTCTGGCTAACATCTTCCCGAGTATCGAAGGATCTGGCAATCCCAGCTTGGAGGTCTAATTACTCTTTGTAGGTGGGAATGTGCCTGACGTTGCAGACCAGCTAAAGGGAGCGACTTTACAAGTGGTCAAAGTGGTTTGTCTTTCGTTAGATGTCAACTACGAGTTGGGTGCCACGCGTAGCATGAGCATGCTTATGCTGCGCGTCAGGGATTCCGGTAATTTCAATTGGTGACGTGCTTAAGGCACAGCGTAGTCATAGTCGCCTCGAATTAGCGGAGGCCTCCATGCTGCGCGTCAGCATGGCACCTGTCAGAAATTTCGCTGACAATTAAATTATCTTGGTAGGCGTACCTGAAGTAGAACCCAAAACGGCAAAGAGGTGAGCATCAACTCCTCGACAGAAGTGCCTCGTGACATTCGTTTGATCAGAATCGCATCGATGAAGGTGGCGAACAAATCGCTGGGTCACTAGAAAGATAGATTCGCAAGACAAACAAACTCGCTGCGAGATTTTGAGCGACGTTGAAGTCGGATCAATCGGCTCGTCGTCCACACTTGAGCTGTTGAAGCTTTTCAGAGTCGCTAATCGCAGCCAATATTCTGTATCCAATCAGACGTTGCCAGGACCTGATCAAGCTTAGGATGTGAAACTGGGAAAGGAAACAGAATCAGTAACCGAGCATTATTCTTAATTGCGAAGGTTTGGCTTTCGTATGCCAACCGAATGACCGATGGCGATCATAACGAGATAGAGGACAGGATACTTAAATACCTGTGTAGCAGCGGGTTGAGAAGCCGAGTTGCGCAACTGTCTGGTTGATATGGCTACTACTTGCCCAGTTCAACACCGGACGCTATTCGCCACTTTTTCAACGTCGTTAACTCGATGTTTCTGCTTGAAACATTGGTTAGGAAAGGTTCGCTTGAATTTTGATTCGTACCCTACCTAATATCTACTCATAACATTGTCATCTGGCGATGTTGTTCAGAAGTGTTGGACAATCCAACAGTAACAAGAATGTGTCTTCCCAGCGATGGGATAAACCAACGAACGTTTAGGAGTGTTTGCAATGGGATTTATTCAAGAT
>CAYSQZ010000382.1:0-3480 GCA_964433035.1 uncultured Pirellulaceae bacterium
AGAAGCACAGAGGTCACGGAGTTTTTGTCCTGAACTTCCTCTGTGATCTCTGCGCCTCTGTTTCAAAATCATTCGGATGTTACTGACGCCTTTTGTTTGCGCATGACTTGACACTTTTTATTTTGCCTGACCAGTTTATCTGCGACACCTTTTGCCTGGACAAAACAAAGGTCCCGCGGACCGTATAGAGTGCCTACTGCGCTACCAATCTCTTTAGCCGCTTTGATAGCGTCTTTTACAAGACTACCTGTAAAGGCTAAGCCGCATCTTCGTCGGCGCGATTGATTGCTTCGTCGGAGATGTGGCCGTCTTCGCTGACGTCCTCGAAGCGTACGCTGACGCGTTTGGAAACACCCGACTCCTGCATCGTAATGCCGTAGAGCGTCGTCGCAGCGGTCATGGTTTTCTTGGAGTGAGTCACGATCACAAACTTGGTCCAGCCTAAAAAGCTTCTTAGCACGTCGATGAAACGTCCGATATTGGCTTCGTCGAACGGAGCGTCGACTTCGTCGAGAACGCAAAACGGGCTAGGCCGGTATTGGAAGATCGCCATCAAAAGCGAAACCGCAGTCAGGGCTTTTTCACCACCACTTAGCAACGAATTGTTAAACTCCGGCTTCCCGGGTGGAGTCGCGATGATCTCCACGCCTGCCTCCAACGGATCAACATCGGGCTCAAGAATAATGTCCGCCTTACCACCGCCAAAGGTCTGTCGAAACAGCTTTTGGAAGTTTTGACGGATCGCTTCGAGCGTTTCAACGAACAACTTTCGACTATCGTTGTCGATTCTGGCGATGATCTTTTCCAACGTCCGCTTGGCTTCGACCAAATCCTGGTACTGGCCGTCCATCGCCAGATAGCGACCTTCAAGCTCTTCGAGTTCCTGAAGCGAATCAAGATTCACTGACCCAATGCCGCCGATCTTTTTTCGAAGGTTGGAAATCTCAGCGTCGATCTTTTCTCGTTCGGCAATTTCCTCCATCGTTGGCGGAGCTTCGGCCGACGCGATGTCGATCCCGTAATCCTCCTCCATCCGCTGAGCGAGTTGCTCACGCTGCATGTTAAGCTGTTCGATCCGCATCTTTGACTGATGCGATTTGTCTTGAGCGAGCCGAAGCTGGTCCCGCTGCCCCGACAATTCACCAGACTGCTTGCGCCGCTGGGCGTCAATTTCGAGACGGTCCTGAGTGAACTTGGTCAGAACATCGGCGAGCTCATCTTTCTCAAGATTCAGCTTGGTAAGCTGTTCCGAGTACTTTTCAATTTCGAGCTTGGCTTGCTTGCCCGCATCCTCGTCACTGGACATCTGCTGCTTAAACTGCTCAAAGGCCTGCTGTTGTTCTTCGAACTCCTGTTGATACTGATTCAAACGAGCTTGAACACCTTCGAGCGTTTGTTCAGATTTTGCCAATTTGACTTTTGCCGAAGTAGTCGCCCGTTCAATCTTGATCCGCTTGGCTTGTGTTTCCTTGCCTTGAGTCTCTTCAGAAGAAATCAACTGCGTGATACTGGCGACTTCCAACTCCTGAACCGACAACTGGCTTCGATCAGCAGCAAGCTTGCTTTCCACCTCGGCGAGTTTGGAAACCGACTCGCGCAGTTCGCCCTGGGATTGCTCAAGCAGTTTCTGCGTCTGCTTAATCTGTCGCTCAGCCGCTTTGGCCTGACTTGCCTGCTCCGAGAGCCGGGTCGCAAGCTCGGTGTTCTCGCCGATCTGGCGATCAACTTCAGCCTGAGAAGCCGCTTCCTTTTTGGTTAAGTCTTCGACTTGTTGCCGACACTGCTTCACCTCACCCTCAAGCTTCTCCAACTCCCGTTTGAGAGCGCGAAGTTCGCTTCGCCTCGAAACCAAACCGCCAGAGATAGATTTTGGGCCGACAACGACAGCCCCGTCTGACTCAACGATTTCTCCGTCGAGGGTAACGAAACGAACCTGGTCGCCACCGGTGTGGCTGGAATGAAGGTGCAATGCGTCGCCAAGCGTTTTAACGATCCAAGTTCCACCCAACAGCTGCCGAATGAAAGCGGCATAGGGCTGCTGAACCTGAACCAGTCGATCTGCCCGGCCAATCACTCCTGACGCACCGTTGAGGTTGACATTGGGGTCGGCACCGAGGGAAGGGGGTGAGTCAAGCTGAATCAGTCCGACGCGGCCACCAAGCTTGATTTTCTGATCCGCGACTTGGTTGATCAAATCTTCGCCATCGACAACAACAAACTGAGCCATCTCGCCAAGAGCGACGTCAACGATCGCGGCGTGTTGAACGTTGACAGAAACAAGATCGGCGACCAGCCCGACGACATCGGACATCGGGCCTTTCTTGCCAGACTTGGAGTGTCGAAGCAACTCTTTGGCACCGGCGTTGACACCCTCGAGGCTTTTTTCAAGCTCCTCGATAACCTGAGCCCGTTGGCCCAGGCCGGCAGCTTGATTGGTTAAATCGCCCAGTCGTTCGCGACTATCGGCCAGTTCGACTTTGTACTGGTCGTAACGTTTTCGGGCGTCAGCCAGCACGGTGTCTTTGGATTCCGCTTCGGCTTGCAACTGCTGCTGTTGCTGTTGATGCTCATCGAACGAAGCCTGATGGGATTCGATCTCAGCGGTCAAGTTGCTGACCGTCTGCTCAAGGCGGCCCTTGGACTCGGTGTAAGTTGTAGCCTGTGAATCGGCGGCACTGACGAGCCGGCCAATCTGCGTGATCATCTCAACGAGCTGCGTATACTTGTTACGTTTTGATTCGGAACTGGAGCTCAGAGAAAGGATCTGCTTGTCGGTCTGGGCCAGTTCGCTTTCGAGTTCTTTGAGGCTGTCGGAAGCTTCCCGGAAGTCAAGCTCAGCAGTTTCGGCTTCCTTTTCAACCTTTTGGATTCGAGTTTTAAATTCTTCGGTTCGCTTGCCGGCTCGCTCATACTGCTCGCTCATCTGCGACTTGCGAGAATCAAGATCCTCAACCCGCGCCCGATTGAGCGAAAGTTGCGATTCGACTTGAGCGATTTTTTCGCGGACCGAACCAGCGTTCTCCTGATGCTTGACCAGCCCTTCGGATATTTCGTTAAGCTGAGCTTCTACTTCTTTGGTCGCCTGACTCCGCTTTTCGATTTCTGCTTCGAGTGATTTGGCGGCTTCGGTTTGCGCCTCCAACTCTGTCTGGGCCGACTCAAGTTTTTCGGAGAACGAAGTCCAGTCTTTGAGCCCAACGAACGTCCGCAGCTGTTGCAAGCGGTCCGAATGCTCTTTGTATCTGGCCGCTTTGGAGGCTTGGGCTTTTACGCTTCGGTAGCGACTGCCGACTTCTTCGACGATGTCAGCCAGACGAATCAGGTTGCCCTCGACACGGGCCAGCCGCCGCTGGGCATCGGTTTTCTTGGCTTTGAATCGACTGATCCCGGCGGCTTCTTCAAAAATAGCTCGTCGATCTTTGGGGCTGGTCGAGAGCATCCGTTCGACTTTGCCTTGCTCGATCAAACTGTAGGCGTCGG
>CAYSQZ010000383.1:0-3465 GCA_964433035.1 uncultured Pirellulaceae bacterium
TTGCGGAAGTTAAAAATCATCAGCGGCATATCGTGCTCCATGCAATGCGAGATCGCAGTGGAGTCCATCACCCGAAGGTTTTTGGCGATGACCGTCTGGAAATCGAGCTCCGGGTATAGAACCGCGTGCGGGTTCTTTTCAGGGTCTTCGCTGTAGACGCCGTCGACCCGGGTCGCTTTCATCAAGATGTTAGCGCCTAACTCCATACTTCGCAGCGCCGCTGCAGTATCGGTGGTTACAAATGGCCCACCGGTTCCGGCACCTAAAATTACGATCCGTCCCTTCTCGAGATGCCGATGGGCACGGCGGCGAATGTACGGCTCGCACACCCCGTCCATCTTGATGGCGCTCATCAACCGTGTCTCGCAACCAACAGACTCAAGGGCGTCCTGAAGGGCCAATCCATTGATGATCGTTGCCATCATCCCCATATAGTGAGCCGTGGCTTCTTCGACGATCGGATTGGAGGTCTTGAATTGGCTTCCGCGAAGAATATTTCCGCCGCCAATTACAACCGCAATCTCACAACCCAACTTCTGAGCTTCAAAAATCTGCTTGGAGATGTGCACGACCTCCTCCATGCTGATACCGCGCTCGCCGGAGGGACTAAAACTCTCTCCAGAAAGCTTGAGGATAATTCGCTTGTATTTCGCTTTGGCCATTTTAAGATCACTTGAATGAAGGTGGAGGTTGATGAAAACTTGCACGCAGCGGTAAAGCCACTTCAAAGACACGTCTTTTATCGGCAGTAGTCGACTGCAAATCGCCAATTATTTTATCTCGATTCGACTCAACTCATTCAACGATATCGGCAACTGCGAAAATTCGTTCGCAAACATTGGTCTGTCACGTGAACCGCCCAACGAGTTTCGGCAATTAGAGTACAAAAAAAGCCCAGCTAAAAGCAGGGCTTAATCTCAATTTCAATCTTCGGAAAAGCGTTTATCCGACCGCAACTCGCTTGAACTCAATCAATTCAGCTTCTGGATGCAAGTCTTTGATTGCGTTCTCGACGGTAATCGAATCATCTAAAGCGAAAAACTGGCTCATCAAGCAACGCTCCTGGTCCAACAACGTGTTGTCGGCAATGAAGCGCTCAAGCTTACCTGGGACGATTTTGTCCCAAATCTTCTCTGGCTTGCCTTCGGCCTTGAGTTCAGCTTTGATCGCTTCTTCGGCCGCCGCCATCACTTCGGGAGTCAACTGACGCTTGCTCGCGTACTGCGGAACATTTTTGAGTGTCTTCCCCAGCCGTTCGCGGTCCTCGTTCTCGACCTTGATCGCACCTTGAAGAGCCTCAGTCTCCTTGATCACGAACGCCTCATCGAACTCATCGGGACGCATGATCTGAGGCGACATCGCGGCGATGTGCATGCACACGTTGCGGAAGAAAGCTGGAGCTTCGGAGCTGCCGCCGTCCTTGTAAGAAACAACTACGCCAATCTTGCTACCTGCGTGAATGTAGGAAGCGATGTTGTCGCCACTGACCTTTTGGTAATCAGAGACTTCCATTTTTTCACCGATTCGACCGGTTTCTTCGATCAACTTTTCAGAGACCGATGGAGCACCGTCGTACGGCAAGGCAAGAAACTCTTCCAGAGTATCGGGGAGTTTCTCCAACGCCATTTGAGCCAGACCGTTGGCAAGGGCAATGAAGCTGTCGTTACGAGCCACGAAATCTGTTTCGGAGCTAAGCGCCAAAACGATTCCAGTCTTGCCACTATCATCGGTAAGCGCGACAACGACGCCTTCATTGGCATCGCGATCGGCTCGCTTGGCCGCGACCTTTTGACCTTTCTTGCGAAGCCAGTCCAAAGCAGCTTCAATGTCACCGTTGGCCTCGGCGAGCGCTTTCTTGCAATCCATCATTCCAGCGCCGGTGCGTTCACGTAGATTTTTTACGTCGGTAGCAGTAACTGCCATGATCTCTCCTCAAATTCAAATAAATGTTTGGTTGGCACTGGGGCCAAGTGCTTCGTTTCACCGGCTAGACGGCGAAGACAATCTGGAAAATAGATGGTTCGCCCGAAAGTCCAGATGAAAGGTCGGGCGAACGGAAAAACGTTAGCTGGTCGCTTCGGCTTGAGCCGGTTTTGCTTCAGCTTCAGCGTCCTTGTCAGGAACCGCAGCAGCTGCGGGCTCTGATTTGGCTTTGGCGGCTGCAGCCGGCTTTCCATCAGCGCCTTCGTTCTTGGCGACGATGTTCTTTTTACCCGCGATAACCGCATCAGCCATGTGGCTCATAATCAACTCGATTGAACGAATTCCATCGTCGTTACCAGGAATCGGCAAATCAATCAGATCGGGATTACAGTTTGTATCGATCAATGAAACTGTGGTGATACCAAGATTCTTGGCTTCCAGAACCGCGTTCTTCTCTTTGTTAGGATCAACAATGATCAGGCACTCAGGAAGACGGTTCATTGACCGCATACCATTAAGGTTCCGGTAAATTTTGCGATACTCGCGGTTGAGAGAGGACTGGGCCTTCTTGGAGTAGTCGGCGAGTTTGTCGCCTTCGCGAATCGACTCTAACTCTTCGAGCCGGGACATACGGCTGCGAATCGTGCGAAAGTTGGTCAACGCGCCACCGAGCCAACGCTCGCTAACGTAAGGCATCCCGGCCCGTTCGGCTTCTCGCTGAACCGCCGCCGAAGCCTGACGCTTGGTCCCGACAAACAGGACAAGGCTGCCACCACTGGCGACTTGGGATACGTACTTCTTGGCTCGTAGAAGACCACGGACTGTCTCGCGAATGTCCATGATGTGAATTTGATTTTTACGTCCGTAAATATACGGAGCCATCTTGGGGTTCCAGCGACTGGCACGATGGCCGAAGTGAACTCCCGAATCGATTAGATCTTGAACTAGCGCGTTGGCCATAGGTTCTCCTTCACGTCCGGCTTTATCGACATCGTCTGAGATGTCTTACGCTGACCTTAAAGCAGGAACAGCACCGAGTGAGTTAAAAAGTGTCATATTGGAATCGTTACAAAATCGCAACGATTTTCGAGAAGTTAGGATATCGGTAATTCAGCTGCCCCACAATCGTAAATTGAAAGGAAGCAGCGTTTTTGATTCCAACTCGGTGAAATACTCTATTTCCAAACCGAATTTTCCTCGCTTCGGGCTGATTTTCTGTTTATGACTGACCCAGTCGCTACGCCACCGGCATTTCTTGTATCGTCCCCGGACTTAAAGGTTACGCCATTGGGCTTACATCATGCCGCCACTATCGCGGCAAAGAAACCAACGTAAGTGCCTGCCATAGGCTAACGCCGACCAACCCAATGCGATTGACTCTAACCGATCTAAGGTCTTTTCCGCGGATATAAATCAAGCCGCAGAGACTAACAGGAATTTAACAAACTTCTACCTCAACTGAGCTTGGTTGTCGGTGAAGATAAAAACCACACAACAAAAAACCCTCAATGGCTGAAAAATTTGGCCCTAAATCTGTATCGG
>CAYSQZ010000384.1:0-3462 GCA_964433035.1 uncultured Pirellulaceae bacterium
ACAGTCTTTGTGTTTACAAACTTTGCATTCTCGCAGTATGAAGGAAATAATAATGGTGGTGGACGTTTTCTGCTTCGAGACAGCACAACTACCTTCCTCAACAACGCTGGCGATGCTTTTGGGTCTGGCAGCCGCGATTTGCGATTCTCGGTTTCTGGTGTTTCTGCAGATATGATGGGTATCAAAGGAGATACGTTATGATTGGGAATTTGCCCTGACAACAATGCGATGAACACGAAGCCGCTGGGGACCGGTCCGATGAGGTCTCCGCGGATAGCTTCGCTATTTTATCCGCTTCGACAAATACAACATCACCCGCGGCTCGGTTACCGCGTACGTTATCCGCATAGGGAAAGATAAAATGAACTACTCACTGCACCCCTTCCCGAACCAACCCCTCGCACCCGACGAATCGCCACGCGAACCGTACCCTGATATCCGTGAATCGCTCCGGTCACGCCCGTCGGGACACTCTGAATTTGCGATTTCAAACTCAGACTTGCTCGACACTGTCGCTGAATCTCTCCGCGACATAACAGCACCGTTTTTCGTTACTCACTGCCACGAATCAGGTGGCGATCTTCACCTTTCCGTCGCTGCGGCAGGTTCGGGATACGATGTGGCCGCTGGCGATGAACTCCGTGGTGGCTTGTTTATACGAAACTCTGAATCATGCCGCTTCGAAACACTGGTGTGCACTCGACTCTACCGTGTCGTTTGTGCCAATGGAATGTTGGTTGAATGTGACAAGGAGCAATCATTCTCGATCGCGACTGCAAAACAACCCACTGCAGACTGGGCGTCACAGGTTGCGCAAGTAATTCAACGATCCTTCGATGACCGTGCGTTAAGACTGGATTTTCGCCGTTTCGAAGTGACTGGAAATCAGATGCTTGTTACGCCATATGAATTCCTCTGTCACTTGACTGCACAGCAGTTGATTGACGAGGATGAACAATCTGAAATTCAGGCGGCATTCAATGACAATGCTGATTTTACCATGTACGGATTGATAAACGCGGTAACTCAGTCTGCCCACGCACAGCGCGCGAGCGACCGGTGGGTGCGAGCTTTTCAAATTGAACGTCTTGCGGGCGAAATTCTAAGAGGTGATCACAATCTTCCGGCTTTCGATGGAGCATTTTCTCGATAGCCGGATATCAATGCGATGCACGCGAAGCCTGACTTGCGCGTGGTTTTGGAATGGAAGATCGCTCGTTCGGGCTCGGTGATCGCGGACGTTATCACACTTAACTAATCGCCTCGGATCTGGATCGCCAACAGTGAAATACCGATTGAAACACTTGTTCGCGGTTGTGACGTTTTTCGCCCTCGCATGTATATGCTTTTGCGTTGTGCGAGATGCAGTTGCGACTCGCACTGTGGTATCAGAGGATTTGCCCAACGGTACTCGGATTCGAATAATACAAGAATTCACTGGAGAACCATTCAACACGTCAATTTACTTCGATGATGGAGACGGACAGTGGCGATGGTATTACTATGATCACGAAGATTGGTATTGGGGCAGCGCGGATACAGATTATGCCAATGGTGTCCTTTACGTTGCGAGCGGAAACCGATCGGTTGTCTTCGATACAACAACTGGCGATTGCCAAATCAATGGATCGCAGTTGGGGAAAAAAACAACAGAGAAATCAAGTCGAATTGCAAGTCTTCCCGCCGAATTGTAGGTTCGACGCGTGATAACAATACGATGCCCGAGCCAAACCCAACTGGTGCCAAAGCTTAGTCAGACAATTGCCAAGGCCGGCATGCAACCTTGGGTGAAGCCGTTTATGAATCTTCGCTCGAGTTGCGAGACGTACTTGGTTCGGCAAGGCTTCGACCTAACCACCGTAACGACCTGGCTTGGCAATTCGCCAACGGTGGCTCAAAAGCACTATCTGCAAGTTACACCTGCCGACATTCAGAAGGCATCAGAGGTTGGCATCGAAAAGTTTTCAAATAGTTTTCAGAACAATGGAGCACCAACCAGCACTCCAATAAAAAAAGCCGTGTTCCCAAGCACTCAAGGGCATGGAAACGCGGCTGAGCACACCCGGGAGGATTCGAACCTCCAACCCTCGGTTCCGAAGACCGATGCTCTATCCAATTGAGCCACGGGTGCATTGATCAGCTAACGACATCTCGTTAGCAATCAAAAGGATACGATTTTTCGGCTTTTATTCAACAGCCATCCTGACGAAATAATTCATTTCTGATTCGAAATTCGGCAGGGTTGGTTTGCTTGCGCTAAAAAAATCTAAAAAAACAACAGAGTTCTTCAAGATCCAACTAAATTCAACCAACGTTGGATGGTTTGGCTTGAAATGATTCGCTTGGGCAAACGTTTGCCTGCCACGAGTCGCTACCGAGAGGTCTGACGGGCCAACCACAAAGTCAAAGTGGCCGGCTTAACCAAATTGAAATTCAAGCGCCAAGCAGATTAACCCGTATTTTCCTTGAATTCCCTGTCAAAAGTAGTCCTTTTTGAAGCTCGTTTTGCGAAACCAAATCCAGCTTGTGATATAGTTTGATACTGATCAACATAAGGGGTGCAAATCGAAGGTGATCGGTCAGTCGTGACCACCGAATCTGCTTTGCGAAGATTCACGTTCCTTCACATCTCAACGCGATTACTCAGGGCCCATTCAATGGCAACGATGACGTTACGAGTCTTAGACGGCGCTGACCGCGGCAAGATTTTTGAGAATATTCAAGTGCCCGTATCGATCGGCCGCGAGGAAGGCAACACGATTCAGCTCAATGACGAACGCATCAGTCGCTTTCACCTCAAGATCCAAAAAGATCACGATGATTTAGTGCTGACTGACCTGGAAAGCACCAATGGCACCCGAGTCAACAATGAAGACGTTCGGCTGAGAATTCTGCGGCATGGTGATCTGATCTCAGTTGGCCGCAGTACATTGATTTTTGGATCCCGAGTTGAGATTAACGAGCGGCTTGAGCGACTCAGCAAGGCTAACCGGGCACTGGACATCAATGACTCCGGCTCCAGGCCTTCTGGTGACTTCGCCGTTCCGGAAGATTGGCAAGACGATCCGAATTATCAGTTGGCGCTTTTGGGGCTCGAACCGCCTCGGTTGCCCGAGCGAATGTCACCCGGTCAAGCAGCACAATTGGCCGAGGTTATCGAGTATCTGCACATGCACATTCGCAACGTTGTCTCGGATGTTGAAATTGATCCTCACCTTAACCGAGTTGTTCTGACGAATAAACAATGGCAAAAGGTTCTGGACGCCCAATCCCGCCTGGCCGAATTCTTGTTCAAGATCAGTGACCCAGAGTAAGCCGCGATTTGGTTCGCAATCGTCTGAGTAGCAAGAGCTCGATACGGTCGAAGGGCTAGTGGTTCTTCAAAGTTGAATTGACCGATTGCAAGACGCTAGTGGTCTGTCAGATCTGAATTGACGGGTGCCATGTTTACGCTCGCGTAAG
>CAYSQZ010000385.1:0-3422 GCA_964433035.1 uncultured Pirellulaceae bacterium
ATACCAGATTGAAATCTGATTATTTCATGACAAGCAAGATACCAGAATAACATTACCGCGATTCCATCGGGTGCTGCTTTCGTTGTTGGATCGCAATTTTGAAATATGAATTTCCGTTTTTAGTATTCATCGCACGAAAAAAGGGGCCACCTTGCCAGGTGGCCCCAATATTTTTAATTACACCCAAACCAATAATTAATTCGATCCAGCCAGAATGTCGATAAACGGTTGGATATCAAAAAAGTTAACCATGCCGTCGCAATTACAATCCGCTTCGGCTTGGAAACCTTGGTTAGCGAGAACGTCAATAAACGGCTGGATATCAAAGAAAGTAACGCCACCGTCCAAGTTGACATCTCCCTTCAGCGCCGTCATGCTCGGAACAATTCCATCAAGCTCCTGGAGAGCAGGCGAACCATCGGTACTTGTCAAGCCGCTGTCAGCAACATCAACCAGATTCGCAGCAGTCGTTCCTGTCTGAGGATCTTCGAAGTTGTAATAAGCAGCAGCCCCGAGCGATAGGGCTTCAGAAGCATCCGCTGCCAATGTGGCGACGTCAGCCGCCGAAAGAGTCGAAGTAAAGATTGCTAAATCATCGATCGCGCCGACCCAAGCTGGACCTCCGGCGCCGCTACGACTACCAATTATCAAGTCTGTGCCTGACACGTTTGGAGCTACTGTGTCAAAAGTACCTTCCTCAGTACCGTCTAAGTAAATGGTAACCTCACCAGTCCCTAGCGATCCGCCATCGGCATCGAAAGCGAAGGTGGCGTGCACCCAGGTATTGGCAGGCACCAATGTTACTCCGCTATTGTCAGAGCTCCAGTGACCGTGTCGAAGGTTACCATCCAAGATACCAAAGTGAAGGCCTTGGTTGCCGGTGCCGAACCACCAACGGTTGGAGAGGGCAGTTCCCATACCGTCATCTTCGGCTGAGTTGATCCACGCTGCGACTGTGTAATCAGAACCTAAAGTAGGAGCATCCATGGACCCGCGATTGCCACCGACTAAACTCGCAGCGATACCACTGTCAAGTGAACCGTTACCGGAGAAGCTTAACGCTCCACCAGTAGTTCCCATTGGTGCACCGGCAGTCCAAGTTGCTACCGGTGGTGGTTCAGGTGGGGCAACACCGATTCCGTCAAGCTCCTGCAGCGCGGGCGAACCATCGGTACCTGTCAAACCGCTGGCAGTAACACTAACCAAGTTTGCAGCCGTCGTCCCCGTCTGCGGGTCTTCGAAGTTGTAATATGCAACAGCGCCCAGATCGACTGCTTGAGAACTGTCGTTGGCCAAAGCGGCAATGTCTTCAGCTGAAAGCGCTGAAGTAAACATCGCCAAGTCGTCAATGAAACCAATCCAACCTGGACCAAGTGAATTATTATTTCCGTTTCTTCGTGAGCCAATCATCAGGTCAGAGCCATCCCTGTTCGGGGCGCCGACAGCACCGCCAGAATTCAGGGATTCAAGCACGCCATTGAAGTAAATTTCATGGACACCATTGCGATAGACGTGGGTCGCGTGTACCCATTGGTCAACGGGCACAGTTGTTGCACCGGTACTGTCGTTACTCCAGTGACCGGATGTCAGTCCGTTAGTATCCAGTCCGTTAATATCTGTTTGTGTTTGGACTCCCAAGTGGAGGCCTTGATCTCCAGTACCGAACCACCAACGGTTGGCTCCCGCCACGGTTGGGTCAGTAGCTGCAAGTGATGAATTGATCCAAGCTGAAATGGTGTAGTCAGCTCCACTAGTAGGAGCAATGAGAGCCGCGGAAATACCAGTTGGTAGAAATGATTCGATGCCATCAGCACCAAGTTGTATCGAACCCCCGGATGTCCCACCGGGTGCTCCGGCTGCCCAGTCGATTTGGGCCTGAACCGAGGATGAGGCGGCGACGATCGCCAGACCCGCTAATAAACTAAAAAATCGCTTCATGATCTTTACCATTAGAGTAGAGTAAATAGAGGATGTTGTTTTACATATCAACGTTGCTAATTTGTTTCATTCTAACCCTAATTGATCCTAAAGTTGCAAGTCAAACTCGCAATTCAGAAAAAATTATGAGAAGTTTATGCTGCTTCAAATGTACGACGTCGCGAAATAATAAAAATTAGAACGGCACCGTTATTTACCAATGCGATGCTTGACAAGATAGATGAAACTCTTGACGTTGCAGCACTTAACGTATTGGGAAACCGATTTCAGTTATTGGGGCCAAGGATGAAATTTTTGACATAAAATAAAGTTAACTATGCATCTGCCTTGCGTCCCATTGGCACAGGCAGCCTATGATGGCCAGCACGTCCGACCAAAACAGATTGAGCAAAAACTAATTTTGACCGCACTTCCCGTCGCAATAGAACCGGAAGAGTTTCTAAGTCTTGGCGATCATCTGGTGGGAGAAGAAGGATTGCTTCAATTTCGAAAGACTAAGACGCAAATTTGCCATCAAGGGAGCTGATCGCAGGTTTCCCCATTTTCCAATTTCAAAAATCTGAAATTGCTATTGCTCAATCGGGTTCGGTGAGGGACCGCAACTAGCCGCATGGCGCAGCGCGGATAGGGACGCTATTGCGGTCCAAAAACGATTTCAAGATTTCGGCAAGTAGTCAGTCGGCCGGGAAAAAGATTGATTGGCGTAAAACTGAACGGCGAGACGGGCACGAAAAAAGGAGCGCCGTTTGAGGGCTCTCCTTGTTGATCGCTTGAGATGTCTGGTCCACGGTACTGTGGCAGGCAAGATAGCCTCTCCAGCGGTTGAGCTATTCAACAACTCCAACCAACAGCGCTTCGACGCCGTCTAGCAACAAATCCACCGATTGTTGCGATCAGTGGAATGATTGAAGCAGGTTCGGGAACCGCTTGCGTGACTGTTACTATCGAATTACCTCCGTCAACTGCCGAAAGGTCGATATTGAACGGCGATCCATCGAGGAGTGTCGCTGAAAGAGTCGAATTGGCGGATAGGTCAACCGTGAAGGCTTGGTCGGGGATCAAGGACGTCAAGGGCACATCGTCGAGTAGAAACTCTGAGCCGAAGATATTGACCTGGCTTGCAAACGCTTGGAAGTTACTGCCGATGCTGCCACCACTGATGTTGACCTCGGATACAAGCGATATAAAGTTATCGCCGATACTCCCGCTAACCAGATTGACCTCAACACCGAAAAGAACTGCGAAGTCATTCCCGATACTCCCACCGTTGACGTTGATCTCGACTGCGTCAGTTGCACTAGAGACATCGCCAATGCTTCCACCGGCTTGCAAGTTGACTTGCCTGAAGTTTGGAAAAGGAGGGCTAATGTAACCGGTAAGGCTGGTTTGGTCGGCCGGCAGATTCGTGACTGTGTCAAAGAGGGTTGAATCGGAAATGCCGGATTCAAATACTGGTTGGGCTTTTACTAATTGAGGAATCAGAA
>CAYSQZ010000386.1:0-3414 GCA_964433035.1 uncultured Pirellulaceae bacterium
TGTCTCGGTCTCCGGAGGGCCCGACAGTGTTGCGCTGTTGCGCGGCCTGTTGTCGATTGCCAATCGTCATGGCGACAAAAAACCAGACAACCTGATCGTCGCGCACGTCGATCATGGCTTGCGGGGGGCAGAGTCAACGGGAGAAGCGGAATTTGTGAGGGAGTTAGCGGCGAACCTTGGACTTGAGTTTGTCATGGCCAATTCAATCCCGCTTGGTTCTTCGCCCGGTTTGGATGCTCAAACATCAGCGCTGGTCGGAACAAGCCATTCAGAGGAAAGCCTGAGGAATTTCCGCTACGACAATTTGCTTGCAACTGCGATGCGATTGGGAGCACGATATGTTGTTACCGGGCACAATCTCAACGATCAAATCGAGACGATCCTGTTCCGGATTTTTCGTGGGACAGGAATCGCAGGCCTGAACGGAATACCTCCAATTCGCCTGGGCAACGAGTCGGTGTCGATTGTCCGCCCGCTACTGAAAACCCGCCGCCGGGAAATCGAAGCCTATCTCGCAGAAATCAAGCAGGATTTCCGAACCGACAGCTCAAACGAAAGTTCTCAATACCAACGAAATTATCTTCGCAACGAACTCATCCCGTTGATTGAGTCTCGGTTTGGCCCTGGGTTCGAGTCGTCTTTGCTGCGACTGAGCCACCAAGCGTCTCAAGCCAATGAGTTTATCGAATCACAATCCCAATCGCTTTCCGATGCGGTGGTCAGCAGTTCAGCAACTTCCATCCAACTCAACTGCGCTCGGCTCAGCTCCCATCCTCCAATGCTTGTGCGTCAGTTTCTGGTAGGCGTCTGGACCAAACAAAATTGGCCAAGACAAGCCATGGGGTTTGAGTGGTGGGAAAAGATCTGCGCGGAAATCACCGCGCCAAAACCAAGCGACAAAGCAAACCGAGTGCTAAATCTGCCGGGCGGAATTCGATTCTCCAGAGCAGGAAATCTGGCGACGCTCAGCCAATCTTTGCGCGGCGCGTACGCGAGCTGATATTTCTTTTCGAGCATATCAAGCTTCCAGTAAATTCTGCCCAAGCTCTGCAAGTGAGGCAGACTTTAACGCCAACAATGCAGTGAATTGAAAAAATCACAAATAGCATCGCAACAGTTCGTGAGCTATAATCGTGACTTCAATTTCGGCAATTGGTAGCTTGCTGAAGCTGTATTCAATGCCCCCCTCAGTGGCGGGCGAGAAATGGCGCTTTGAGGCATCCATTTTTCATTCAGCTTTGATAGATTACCAAGCCGAATCTTTCAGCTGTTGAATTCCAGATACTATCGGGGACACGATGAACCAATCGACGCAGAATCTCTCAGAGTCCGACAAGCACAAGTTGTTTTGGGCGAGTTTTTTGGCGCTTACGGCTGCCGGCGTGGGGTTTGTTTTTCGTGTCATGATCCCCGATATGTGGGCGGATTCGTTTCAAATAACTTTAGCTGAAGTCGGAGCTTTGACCGGAGCTGCACTGTGGCCAATTGCAGTCACCATGATTTTGTTTAGTCTCCTGGTGGACAAAATCGGATACAAGGTTTCGATGTTCTTCGCCTTTACGCTGCAAACTGCTTCTGTCATCCTGACCTACATGGCCACTGACGTCGCGTCGATGAAATGGGCCTGTCTGTGTGCCGGACTGGGACATGGTGTTGTTGAGGCAGTTATTAATCCGTTGTGTGCCTCGATCTATCGCGACAATAAAAGCAAGATGCTCAATATCCTGCACGCGTCCTGGCCAGCTGGCATTGTGCTCGGTGGAGTTGCCTATCTGCTCATGATCGATCCTTCGGCCGAGACGACGAATTGGGCCAATGTGAAATGGATCTTTTTCGTCATGCTTCTGCCAGTGCTTGCTTATGGCGTGATGTTTCTTATGTGTTCTCGTTTCCCTGTTGATGAGCGTGTCGAAGCAAATGTTTCAATGCGAGATATGCTACGTGAGTTCGGTGGCTTGGGAGCATTTTTGGCCGCAACGTTCCTGGCCTACGAATTGATTGGACAAATTGAAGGCGCCGGGATCATGAATTTCGGAATGGGTGATTACAAGCTTTATGGTTGTCTTGCCATCGGAGCGATCATCGGCACGATTGTTGGTTTCATAGTTGGCTCACCTGGAAAGTTGCTGTTCTTCATCTTGTGTCTAATCATGGTGCCGCTTGCTACGGCTGAACTGGCAACTGACGCCTGGATTCAGACCCTGATGAAGCCGATTCTGGGTGCCAAATTCGCGGGATGGGCGATTGTGTTGTCTGCGGCAATCATGATGACGCTGAGATTTTTCGCCGGAATTCCGCTCAAGTTCATGTCCCCTCCGACTTTACTTTTGGTGAGCTCATTGTTCTCAATTGCAGGTTTGTATGCTCTGTCTTCGGTCGGTGGAGCGATGATTTTCGGTGCCTTTGTACTCTACGCGATTGGGCAAACTTTTTATTGGCCAACAATGCTTGGGCTTGTCTCGGAACAATTCCCAAAAGGTGGAGCAATGACACTCAACACCGTCTCTGCAATGGGCCTACTAACAGTGGGAATCTTTGGGTTCCCTTTCCTCGGGGCGGTTCAGGATCACTACACGACGCAGGCGGTTGTCGCAAAAGAAGCCGATGTTTTTGCATCAGTCAAAGCAGAGAACAAAATGTTCCAGGACATGACTGACCCAGCTAATCCAATTGATAAACCCATTTACACCAACAAGAACTTCTTCGGCGTTAACTACGATTCAGTGAACACCGGTGAATTTGCGAAACTGCTTGATGAAGATCGAAAAGCTGTTCTTAATGACCAGTTGACGGTCACATCTCAAAGCAGCCTGAAGGTCGCTGCCGTGTTGCCAATGATCATGGCGGTCGCCTTTTTGCTAATCATGATCTACTATGCCGCGACTGGTGGCTACAAACCAGTCGTATTGAATGAAGCCGCAAATGAAAGTTGAGATTGAGAGTTGATGATCTCTCAGACATTGACTCGTTTGCCATTGGTTATTTTCAGGCCGGAAGACTCTTTTACTCTTCCGGCTTTTTTCGCGCCGCTAGCCGAAGTCAGGCACAGCCTGACCTACTCTTCAATCCGAAAAGCAAGCTGAAGCAAACCACTAGTTGGCGGTGGTGGGCAATGCCCACCCTACCTATGCGTCGCCTGTTACCGGTTGAACAAACTGGCAAAGTCTATTTGCTGAAATGGAGGCCAGTGAACTGCTTTGGGCGCACGGCATCAAAAAACATAGAGACTAACACCTCGATGTTACGCTTGGCTCAACTCCTGTAGCTAGCATTTTTTACCAATTCAAAATCTAGCTTTTAAGCGAGAATTTCCAACCTATTGGTAAGGTAACTACCGAGCCAGAAAACGCGACTCAAGTTTCAATCAACCTGTCGCAAAACCGCCTTAAACTCTACGATTCGCGGTCCGATTTC
>CAYSQZ010000387.1:0-3368 GCA_964433035.1 uncultured Pirellulaceae bacterium
TCGGCTATTGGGTGAGTAGTTTGAGCCAGTCCGTCTGTAGACAAGAAGGCAAGTGGGCCGCTCTGCCCACGGCCGACCCCGATTCCGGAAGAATCCAAGAGGTGCTCGTGCAATCCGCGGGCCATTCGTTGCGGGCCTGACAACTAGAGGGCATTTCAAAACCGGTTTTGAAAGTTTGTAGTACGCCTTCAGGCGGAAATTATCGGCCTAAAGGCGTTACTACGAACAGGCATGCTCGCCAGGTATCAATCATTACTTTCTGCGCCAACTGTCTTTGGGCTCTAGAACCTTTTTAGCTTTTCGACCGTTTAGCCATTTTTTGGCGGCCCTATCCTCTTTCAAATAGCAGTCCCAAAATGCCGAGCTCAAGGCCAGGATAGATTTGTGGTGGTTGGGGTTTCGAGGCTTCTTCAAGCCAAATTCCCGATCGGAAAACGCACTATGCTCGGCTCCGTCCAGGACTAGTTGGTAAACGTGACCTTTCGCCGGCAAGTGCTGAAACACCTTCAACCGAACTTTGGGATCCGAAGGAGAAATGACCGGACTATCGTGGGTCCCGGTCATCAACAGCCATGGGACAGGAACTTTCGCAAAAACTCTTCTATCGTCGCCATCTTGCGGTGGACTTGGGCTCATTGGAATCGCAGCTTTGATACGAGCGTCGGTAAACGCCTGCCCCTGACGACCAAAACTTTGACCGCATAACGCCTGAGTCGTGATTGCGCCGAACGAATGCCCACTCATCCCGATTCTGTCCATATCAAATCGGCCCGCGAATTTTTTTCCCTCTTCGTTCCATTGTTCAAGCTGATCCAAAGTCGCCGGAACGTCGGCTTTCCGTCGGTCGAAACTTGCCTTGCTGACGGAAGATTTAATAGGTTTGAACTTCTTGAGTTCGAGAATGTCTTTCCAGATTCGATCGTCACTGCCGACATGTTGCATGAAAACAACAACGTACCCGCGACTCGCCCAATGGTTGCCGAGATAGGGATTGTTTTCTTTCGATCCACCGAGTCCGTGGCTAAACAAGATCACCGGTGACTTGGATACCACTTCAGGAAAGTAAATCCGCAGCGGCACCGTTTTGTCGTTGTCGTAACCAAAGCTTTCATCGACAACCGTCACTTTTGACGAAGTCGACAACGGATCGTACTCAACTTTTTTTTCCTGTAGCAATAGCGACAAGAAGGTGATCAGAAATATCGAGTTCATAGTTTGGCCTTTGGAATGTGCCCCAGCCAACAGTGTTTCAGCTTTTCAAAAATTCACAGCGACGGAGTTCGCATCTTTTCCTGCCACTTCTTCGGCTTTTCCGAAACATCGCAGACAGCATCGTGGTTATGCTAAGATTTCGAAACATGGCAGATTTCCCCATAAATTAAAAAAATGCGAAGCTTAGAGTATGTGAATCGAAACGCCGCTATGCAATTCACTGACCCCTTCAGGGTAACGCTTACGGTTCGCAGTAGCAAGTAAATTTACTGCCCACTGAGGATCGCAATGAAGGGCGAGATATCCAGAAAGTCCCCGCTGTTGGCGCGATCTGCGAAATACTCTTCGGCGTCGCTTATCAACTGCGGACCGGCACCAAAGCGAGGAGAAATCCGGAAACGAAAATGAAGTAGCAGACTTTGCTCACAATTGCCCTGTGTTGATGGTGACCTCAGCGTTGACGAAACTAACTCTTCAGCTCTACCTTCTACTCAACTGTAGATCAAACAAAAAAATCCCTGTCGGTCTTTAATCGACAGGGACTTGATTCGGCGGTGCCGGTGCTACTCGGACTTACGAGTTGAATTTCAACTTAAACTTACGGCTCGAAGTTGCTGTCTAGATCAGCGTTTCAAATCGCGTTGCGGTTTTTTTATGCCGCTCGGCTTGATGAGTCTTCGATTGGTCAAGCTAACTCAAATACTCAACTCCGGTATTACTTCAAAACAAAGAATATCAGGGGCTTTGATTTCAATCATTTCGATTTCTCTCCGTGACTTTGATTGAGAACTAGGCGAACTAACATAGATGCGGTTCAACTCAAAATCACACTGCAACTCAAACTTTAAAGAGAACATCTGTCGCTCTTCGAAGCTATTCCGCATCGACTTTCACTGGATGTTTGCCTGAAATTTCCAGGCAAACAAGTGAGGTCAATGCGAAGTTCGCGTCGAGACTCAAACGACCTTACGCACTCTTACTCTCTGGCATCTTAAACGACTTCGGATTAATTCCCCGTCCTACGGTTTCTTCGTCCACAACGATTTTCGAGCCTTTTGCCTGGTCGGGTAGATCGTACATGATGTCAAGCATGACCTGCTCAAGAATCGAACGAAGCCCTCGTGCTCCAGTTCCTTTCTCCGTCGCCTTAGCGGCGATTTTCTTCAGCGCACCTTCGGTAAATGAGAGCTCACAATTCTCCATTTGGAAAAGCGATTCGAATTGACGCACGAGTGCGTTTTTCGGCTCGGTCAGAACTCGAATGAGTCCTTCTTCTCCAAGAGGTGCCAGTGCCGTAGTCACCGGTAGACGACCAACCAGTTCCGGGATCAGCCCGAATTCCAGAATGTCATCACTGGTCACTTGAGGCAGGAGTTCGGCGACTTCGGCTTCCTCGCGGTAGCCTGATTCAGAACCGAATCCAATTGTGCGATCTCCAAGTCGCTTTCGAATAATGTCGTCGATGCCAACAAACGTACCACCACAGATAAACAGAATGTTAGTAGTGTCAATCTGGATGTACTGTTGTTCCGGGTGCTTACGCCCACCTTGCGGTGGTACATTGGCAACGGTCCCTTCCAACATTTTTAGAAGGGCCTGCTGAACGCCTTCGCCTGAAACGTCGCGAGTGATCGAAACATTGTTGCTCGTCTTGCCGATCTTATCGATCTCGTCGAGGTAGATCACGCCCCGTTGGGCGAGTTCCACATCAAAGTCCGCAGCATGTAGCAGTTTCAGTAGAAGATTTTCAACGTCTTCGCCTACATAACCAGCTTCGGTAAGTGTCGTCGCATCGCCGATCGCAAATGGTACATTCAAGATCCTCGCTAATGTGCGAGCCAACAACGTTTTGCCCGAACCAGTTGGTCCGACCAGCATGATGTTGGATTTGTCGATCTCGACGTCATTTCCTTCCCAGCCAAGCGACAAACGCTTGTAGTGGTTATGTACCGCCACGCCCAGAACTTTCTTTGCAGAATTCTGGCCAATGACGTATTCGTCCATCCTGGCAACAATTTCACGCGGTGTCAGAATCTTGTTGAATAGCTGTTTTGCCGGACCTCGACGACGTTGCTCCTGCTCCAGAATAGACTGGCACAGCTCAATGCAATCTCCACAAATGTAGACATCGCCTGGCCCTTCGACCAAGGGTCCAA
>CAYSQZ010000388.1:0-3361 GCA_964433035.1 uncultured Pirellulaceae bacterium
GAGTATAAGACCTTTTCGTCTACGCAAAAATCAAAAGGAAGATAGCTATCAGGGGGGGATCCTTTGAAATAAGTGTTGTAGAGTAAAGTCTTGGTGCCTTTGCTAAGCAAGTAGGTCTGAGAGTCCCAATCTACCGAAACAATATCCTCATGCGAAACAATTTCGTACCCGGTCTCAAGTCGAATTGAAATTCGACCTGAATCGCGATAGTCAACATAGCCTTTGAAGCAAATACTCGCGAAACTCGCCAATGCTATTACAACCATGAGCGACTTGAGGCTAAACCGCAGTCTAGTGGGAATAGATATTTTTTGATCAATCAAACCCCACTTAAGTAGCGAGCGTAGCGCGTCATTTTTTCCTCGCCCGGCAACTACATGGCTATAGTCGTCTGACTCACGGACGTTTTTTGGTCGAACTTGTAGATCTTCAGTCTTTGTTTTTTTCTCCATCCTTTTAACCTCGCGGGCTTAGCTCTTGATGCCGGTTGCCATCGAATATCGGCGGCTGGGAAAGACTCATTCTTCCAACCAGCGTGTGATGTTCTTCTGATACCATTTGGGATGTTTTGATACCAGGCTTTGTCCCTAAAGTCACTACGACATGACGCGCGGGGCGATGCCCTCGCTGTTAAACGAGCAGGGACGCGATTCGTTTAACCGCGTGGGCATCGCCCCGTGCGTTTCTACTCTTCCCAATGCGAAAGGATGCGTTCCGCGCTGCTTTCGCTGAGCAAAAGGCGACTGTGATGGTTTTGGGACAAAGCCTAGCATCAATCGGCCTCCCGGGCGAAGCGCTTTGACGGCAGTCTCGATGAAGTGCTTGGCGACGTTGGTCAACTCGTTGAGTGCGATGCCCATATCCACAATCTCTCTGTCAGGCAATTTACTTGCCGGCTTGGCAGTCTCCGGTCCTAATTTCGCCGATACAACCAAACGAAATCAGCTCTCTCGATGGGATCAGAAGTGACAGCAAATGACTCGGCTAACAACGATCGATACTTCGACAGCAATTCCTTGGCTTCGTCTGAGGCCACAAACTTTTCCATTTCTTCCTCACTTTCACCCTCAGCTGCCTTCTTCAAGTCTGCGAATTTTCTATAGGAAGCACGTGACTCTTCCTTTAGTTTCTTTGCGAGCTCAAGTTCCTCTTCGGTTGGTTCTTTCAACGGACCGGTCAACCATTCGGCTCGCCCACCAACGAGCAAATCGAGGTCGCCGTCATCGTCGTAATCGACCACCTCAATGTGGTACGAGGAACCAGGAGCAATCGGAGCGCCATCCTTGGCAGGCACTCGCTTGATTTGTTTGGAACCAGAAGCCCCTGGCAAGGCCTCGACCAGTGTGGTCATCTCGGCAAACTCGGGCTTCCCTTTCTCTCCGGCGTTTCGAAACAGGACGACTTCGCCACGGATTGTGCCAATCACGATGTCGAAGAGTCCATCGCCATCCCAATCGGCGACTCGCGGAGCACCCATTCCACCAGCGAATGAGATTGGTTCACCGCCCACTTCGATACGCTTGTTGGTGGAAGCGAATTTCGTCTCCGTAGCACTTCCTTCGTTCAATCGAAGGAACAGCCCGCCTTCTCGATAACCACCAAGCAGCAGATCCATGTCGCCATCGTGATCCCAGTCAACGGCGGCTACAGAGGTGCATAAACCAGTGGTTCCCGTACTCTCTATTTCCGCCCAATCATCGGCTTCGGTATCCCAAAAAGTGCTGATTACGACAGGGTCGCCGTTCTTGTCCTCGACGCGCGTTGGCTCGCCGTAACCTTCCTTTGTGCGTACGATCCACTGTGGCGCACCACTGAAACTTCCGGTCAAGATGTCCTGGATTCCATCACCGTCCATGTCCACAAACTGTGGACTCGCGCCCACGCATCACCAATTGGATGTACGAATCTTCTCACCTTTGGCATCCTTGAGAGGTTCCCGCGAGCCCCATTCGGGATCCCCTTTTCCAGATGTGTTCTGGTTTTCGTATACATCAAGACTTCCCGTGAGTCCCCCGATCAAGAGTTCCGCCGCTCCATCGCCATCGACATCAAAAATTCCGGGCGAGGGAAACCTTGTCTTCGCCTCTGCATTGAGGGGTTTGCCATCCTTACTGATTCGAATGGGGCTTTCAAAGATCTTCGTGCCCGCCTCCGCACTACCCACTGGGATCGCGATGCTGACCGTCTTACTCTGAGGCGGATTGCAAAACTCATCTGTGCAGGCTTGATAGGAAACAATCACGTCGATACTTTTGCCGTATGCGTCTGGTTCGACAACAACGATCCTGGAAAAGCTCACCCGCCCTTTGTATATCCGGTATTCCGCTTCGTGCCCTTCGTTCCCTTGGGGTCGATCCCAGTCACCTTTAGATTTTACGCCTTCGGGCAACTTTAATTTGAGTGACGTGGGTTGCTCCGCGCCTTCGGCAACTTCGTCATAAGTATGCCATTCCTTTTTGATATCCATTTGCACGGTGACCGTGAAATGATTAGCCCCCGAGGAGTCTGGTTGAATCGAACCGGTCAGGGCGACTGGTTTCTCTGGCACGGGAGTCGTTGCAAAGGCAAAGAGCATCGAACTGCTGAGAAATGCAGTGACAAAGAAACTCATCATAGTGAACAAAATCCTAACTGGAGAATAAGCAGCATCCGGCAAACGAAATACAATTCTGAACCAACCAGCCGTATTATGGAAGTGTGCGAATCACAAGATTCCGAATTTCGGTCATATCTTCGATTGCAAAACTAATTCCTTCACGACCCAGTCCGCTGTCCTTCACGCCACCATAGGGCATATTGTCGACTCGCCACGAAGGTATGTCGCCAATCACGACTCCGCCAACGTCCAGCTTGTCCCAAGCTCGATGCGCTTTGTGGATGTCGCGAGTGAAGATACCGGCCTGTAAACCGAACGTACTGTCATTGACTTCGTCCAAAGCTGCTTCAAAATCATCAAACGGGCTCAGCACCGCGACGGGCCCAAAGGCTTCCTGAGTACAGATCGACTGTTGCTTGGGGACTTTCTCCAGCAAAGTCGCTTCCAACATCGCTCCCTCTCGATTACCGCCGCACAATAGCGTTCCGCCAGCAGCGACGGCTTCTTCAACCCAACCGTGCAGACGGGCTGCTTCTTTCTCTGAAATCATTGGACCGATGAACGTATCTTCGTTCTTGGGATCGCCAGCAATCAACGCTTTCGATCTTTCAACCAAGGCGTCACGAAACGCATCGTAAATTTCCGAGTGCACGAGAATTCGTTGCACGCCGATGCAACTTTGCCCGGATTGATAAAAAGCTCCGATCACAATCCGCTCAACCGCTTCGGCAATGTCTGTGTCGCGATCGACAACGCAAGCCGCGT
>CAYSQZ010000389.1:0-3306 GCA_964433035.1 uncultured Pirellulaceae bacterium
TAGTAGATCATCCGATCAATCGACTGAGTGACTTCCTTTTTTGCTGCGGCAGCCGTCAATCCCTGAGTCTGCAGCTCGGCGATAAATTGTTCCGAGCGACCTTCCATCATTTCCGCGATTCGGTAGAGAATCTGTCCCCGGTTATAAGCCGTCTTGGCCGCCCAACCGGCTTGAGCAGCGCGAGCCGCGACAACTGAATTGCGCACATCTTTGCGCGAGCAAAGACAGATGTTGCCAAGCGGCTTGCCCCCCGCCTCGGGTGAGTAAAATCGCCCCGACTCGGTACGTGGAAACTTGCCGCCAATAAAAACCTTGTAGGTTTTAAGGACTTCGATCCGTTCGTTTTTAACGGCCCCGTTTGTTTTCGCCATTGTTCTGTTTTCTTCATTCTGTCGAAATAAAAATCCCAAGCCAACCTTTAACACGTCCCGCCAATCACACTTCCAAATAAGCCGCCAAGCCGTGCAAACCGCCTTCTCGCCCAAATCCGCTTTCCTTGTAACCGCCGAACGGCGAAGCCGGATCGAACTTGTTGTAAGTGTTGGCCCAGATTACACCGGCCCGCATCTGCGAAGTCATATTGAAGATCTTCGAACCTTTGTCCGTCCAAACACCAGCCGATAGTCCATACGGTGTATTGTTGGCTTTCTTGATCACTTCAGCGACCGTGCGAAAGGTTTGAACCGCCAATACGGGACCAAAAATTTCTTCCTGAGCAATTCGATTCGATTGAGCCACATTGGTGAACAACGTCGGCGGACACCAATTGCCTTTTGAAGGTAAAGCACAATCGGGCTGATAGAAATCGGCACCTTCCTGCTTTCCAATCTCGATGTACTTGTTGATGGTCTTGAGCTGACCTTTGGAATTGATCGCGCCAATGTCGGTGTTCTTGTCCAGCGGATCACCCACGATCAATGACTTCATCCGGTGTTTAAGCTTTCGAATCACCTCATCATGGACGGATTCTTGTACGAATAACCGACTTCCGGCACAACAGACGTGCCCTTGATTAAAGTAGATACCGTTGATGATTCCTTCTACGGCCTGATCTATTGTGGCGTCTTCGAAAATAATATTAGCCGCTTTGCCACCAAGCTCCAACGTGCAACGCTTTTTCGTACCGGCGATCGCCTTTTGAATGATCTTCCCGACGCCGGTGGATCCCGTAAACGCAACCTTGTCAACGTTCTTGTGATTGACGATCGCTGCACCGACTTCACCATGTCCAGTCACGATATTGACGACACCCGGCGGCAGATCGGCCTGCTGGATGACTTCGGCGAGCTTAAGTGCGGTCAGCGAAGTCGTTTCAGCCGGCTTGAGCACCACAGTATTTCCGGTCGCCAGAGCCGGAGCGATTTTCCAGGCCGCCATCAGCAGCGGAAAGTTCCAGGGAATGACCTGGCCAGCGACACCAAGCGACTTGGGTTGGCGATTGGGAAAAGCATAATTGAGTTTGTCGGCCCAACCGGCGTAATAGAAAAAATGACCAGCCGCAAGCGGAATATCAACGTCGCGCGATTCGCGAATCGACTTGCCGCCGTCCATCGTTTCAATGACCGAAAACTCGCGGGCGCGTTCCTGTATCAAACGCGCGATTCGGTAAATATACTTGCCACGCTGTTTGGCAGGCATCTTGGACCAAGTCTTGTCATAAGCCGTCCGGGCCGCCTTAACGGCTTTGTCGACATCGGTTTCGGTTGACTCGGTAATCTCGGCAATCACCTTGTCGTTGGCCGGGTTGGTCGTCTTGAATTTACTTCCACCGGCCGACTCAACGAATTTACCGTTGATGAAGTTGCCGTAAGACTTTTCCAGTTGAACGTGCGAGGTACTCTCGGGTGCCGGTGCAAGATCCCAAGTGGCAGTTGTTTCGTTCATATCAATTCCCAAGTCTCGTCGTCGAAATTTTAGGTCAAATTCTTGGCTTCTGGTCGTCGGTATTTTAGTTCTCAACTAACGACGCAGGAACCTGACTTACTCTCTGGTCATAGTCGCCTTTGGCAGACACGCTACTTTCGCGGCGAGGCTGACGTTTTGGTAACCCGACGCGTGAGCGAGGAATAAGGAGGATCACCGAGGCTCCTCGCTTACGCGTCGGGTTACCTTTTACACTCATTGCTCCAAGCGCTTGGAAAATCACAGCCTCGCAGCCAAAGGCAACTACCACAAAGTCTATCTAATCCAGTGAAAAATAATCAGCCGACTGATACGCACCGGTCTGCTGCTTGACGATCTGCATCAACACATCGTTGGCCAACGAACTGGCTCCGAAACGGAACCATTGATTGGTCAACCACTCCTCGCCCAGAGTTTCCTTTACCATGATCAAATAATGCAGCGCCAGTTTGGCTTTTGAGATTCCTCCCGCCGGCTTCATGCCGACCATCACTCCCGTTTTGAAGTAATGATCCCGAATCGCTTCGAGCATCACCAAGGTCACCGGCAGGGTCGCGGCAGGTTTAATCTTTCCGGTCGATGTTTTGATAAAATCCGCTCCGGCGAGAATAGCGATGTCGCTCGCCAATCTGACTTTATCGAGCGTCCCCAGCTCTCCGGTCTCCAGAATGACTTTCAACCGCGCTGCTCCGCAGGCTTCTTTGACCGAAGCAATTTCGTCATGCACAAATTCGTAATCGCCTTTGTGAAACCGGCCGCGAGAAATCACCATGTCGATTTCGTCCGCCCCTTGATCGACCGCCATTTTGACATCATCAAGCTTGATTTCCAGCGACGAGTTACCACTGGGAAAAGCGGTCGCTACTGAAGCAACTTTAATTCCCGAGCCCGCCACTTCACTCTTGGCCAGACCAACAAAAGTCGGATAGACACAGACTGCAGCGACAGTAGGCAAATCGGGGACTGCGTCGTGAAGGTGCTGGGCTTTGTAACAAAGCTGTTTGACTTTACCTTCGGTGTCCATCCCTTCAAGCGTCGTCAAGTCGATCATATTGAGGACCATTTTCAGGCCCTCCATCTTGGCATCTTTCTTGATACTTCGGGTCTGAAAACGTTTCGCCCGTTCAACAACGCCGACTTGATCGACCGTCGGTGAGTTTGCACGAAAACTGGTATTGGAAATGTTCATCCTAACAGTTTAACACGCGGCGACAGCTTTCCTATAGTCAGCCAACTCTTTGTCAGCGTTAAGCTACCTAGGTGGTTCGTCAAAACAGAATTGACCAGTCAAGGCAAGGTTTTCGATCTGAAAATGATGTAGCAAACCGGATTAGCATTCGGTCAATTCAGGTCGGTTGGACCACTGGGCTTTGTCCCTAAAGTCACTAGGACATGACGCGCGGG
>CAYSQZ010000390.1:0-3274 GCA_964433035.1 uncultured Pirellulaceae bacterium
TTGCTTTAGACGCAAAGCCGCCAGCAATGGTAACCCAAAGCGTCAGCGAGGAATTCGTCTGTTCGGCTTCCTCGCTGACGCTTCGGGTTTCCAAGGTAAAAGGTGTCACGCAGACCAGACAGCCCGGCCCGTCAATCAGCGTACCATTTGTTGATCGCTACTTCTTCTTCCCAGCACGGCGCGGAGTGATTTCCTTGGCGCGGATGTTCTTGAGCAAAATGTCGGTCGTTGGATCGTGGCCTTGGAAAATGATGGTTCCCTTTTCCAGTCGTAGCCCTCTTCTCGGATTGGCATCGGGCTTTCGTTTGTCAGTCCAGTCGGTGACCTGATAGCCATTGACCCAGACGCTGACATGCGAGCCGGTAGCAATGATCGTTTTGGAAAACCATTGTTGATCGTCAGCGTTAACGTATCGCGCGTTGACGCGTCGAAAAATGCCACCAGTGCCGCAGTCGACTGGATCGGTCCGGTCGTTGTTTTTGAACTTGTTTTGAATCTGGCTTTCGTAACCGTTCATCACATCGCCCGGGATGCAGCGATAAAACACTCCCGAGTTAAGCCCGTCGGCATTAGTTTTACATTGCATCGAAAAGACAAAATCGCCGTACTGGTTTTTCGATTCGATCTGGCCCTTACCGCCGATAATTTGCAACTCGCCATCGTCGGTGACGCTGAACGTGCTTTCCAATCTTTGATCCGTCTTCCAATGATCGAGATTCTTGCCATCAAACAAATGGTCCGAGTTGAGTGGCTTGAGAAAGATGTTTTTGAAAGCGACCTTTCCTGATTTGAATTGAAGACCAATGTAGCCTCGGCCCAGCGGATCAGCATCTTCGTAATCAACGGATTGTTGACCGTTGACCCAACTTTGAACTTTGTTTCCGTTACAAACAATTTGGTCTTGATGCCAGGTGTCGGCAGCAACCTTCAGTTCCGTTTTCGCGCGGCTGACTAACGCACCAGTGAAATAGTCGTGATCTTTGGGGCTGGCGATATTCCATTCATAGCAATGGGATTTGGCGCTTTTGGGTTTGGGGCTGGTGCGCAGGAAAACACCGCTGTTGGTTCTCTCGTCGGATTTGAATTCAAATTTCAATTCAAAATCATCAAACTGGGCTGTCGTTCTGAGCAAACCTCCCTTGCCCTCTGAAACATGCAGCTCGCCGTTTTCAGCTTTCCAATTCGCCTTGGTAACCGCTTGCCAGCCAAACAATGTCTGGCCGTCAAACAATGAGATCCAGCCATCGGAAACCATCTCCTCTGAAAGGGGGGAGATAACTTCCGATTTTGAATCTGGTTTAGGGCCATTTGGCTTGGCCGAATCCTGAACCGCCCAAGAGGTACTGGTGAGACAGGCAAGCACGCAGAGCCCAAATAGGCCATTTCTTCCCCCAGCCACAATCGAACTTAACGATCGGAAATATCGTTGCAACTGGTTTGGAGGATGGGGTTTAGCGATCAAATCATTGAAACTTTTGGGGGTCATATGTCGTCCGATAAGGCATGATCAAATTGTAATTGTGCAGATTTGAAGCATAATCGTAGGCTTCTGTGGTTCGAGGCACAAACGAATAATTGTCACATTGTCGTTGCCTTTGAGCTGTTTGAAACCATCAAGATTTTACATAATTTTATCTGCAACAAGATTGTAACACTTTTAGTTCGGCATGCGTCTCTTTGCGTTCCGAGTAGCAAGGCGTATTCGTGACCCGACTTTCCAGCATTGATTCTAACGAGATTAACAGACGCCGGTCGAGTAAGCATTACACGCTTCTAACTGGAGCTACCGGTTTGGTGGGCCGATACCTGATGCGCGACCTTTTGCTGCAAGGCAGAAAACTTGCCGTTTTGGTTCGCCCGTCCAAAAAAGCACTGGCTCGAGAACGAGTCGAAGCGATTCTGCAGATGTGGGAGCAAGAGCTTGGGCATCGCTTGCCTCGACCAGTAATTCTAAGCGGAGAAATTTGCGAGCCGGATTTCGGGCTCTCGGAAAAAAAATCTCGGTGGGTTGCCGATTACTGTGACCAGATGATCCACGGAGCGGCAGTTCTCAAGTTTAGCGGCTCCGACCGCAATGCTGATCCTTGGCGAACCAATGTGGGTGGGACTCGAAACGCGATTAAATTTTCACGTCGGGTCGGGATCAGGCACTTTCATTACATCTCGACTGCTTATGTTTGTGGCCGGCGAGACGAAGTCGTAACCGAAGACGAACTGAACTGTGGACAGGAGTTTCGTAACGACTACGAGATCAGCAAGTTTGAGGCTGAGCAGTTGGTCAGGCAAGCCGATTGTTTCGAATCCAAAACAATTTACCGTCCCGGCGTCGTTGTTGGCGATTCCGAGTCTGGTTATACGTCGACCTATCACGGGTTGTTTCTCTACTTAAGACTCTTTGCAATGCTTGTCCCTGGGCTACAGCCCAACGAAGAGGGAGTGATCGAGACGCCAATTCGATTGCCGATGAACGGAGACGAGCAGCGAAATCTGGTACCCGTCGATTGGGTTTCCAGAACCATTGCTCATTTGGCTTGTGCGCCTGAGGCATTCGGTCGGACTTATCATTTGGTCCCTGATAAATGCACGACACCTCGCGAAGTGATCGAGTGCTGCTGCGAATACTTTAACTCCAGTGGCGTTGAGTTCTGCGGTAGTGAAGCTGAGCGCAAGGCCGAGAGTGAGTTCGCCCAAACGCTTTTTGAGAACACAAGTATTTACGCTTCGTACGAAACAGACGATCCACAGTTTGATAAGTCAAATGTCAACAAGTTTGCAGGGCATTTAGTTTGTCCGGCAATCGATAAGGCGATGATTTTTCGGTTCCTTGATTTTGGGAAGCAAAATAATTGGGGTAAAACTCGCCCTCAACCGCCTCGTGTTGCACGCTGGATTGAATCCCATCTTACTGAGATCGCTCTAGCTGCTCAGAAGACGATGAGGGTGTTGGGAATTGGCAGTGCGACCAAGCTGTTCAAAATCGGCTTGGACATTCACGGCCCTGGTGGAGGACAATGGCAGCTGTCCACGATCGATGGCGTGTTCGAAGTCACGCCCGGATTGCCAGATGACTCATGTCCGGTTTTGAAGCTCAATGATTTGCAGATAACCGATCTGCTGAGGCCCGAGGACCAGAGTGTGGCTTCGGAAATCAACGATGACCAGATCGATTGGTCTGAGCCACTTGAAAACGTGATGAAGGAAAGCGACCGTTAGGCCCTGTTTGGGCCCCCTAATTTCGCGCCGCAACTGCTCTTCTAGCTTCATTGCTCACTCC
>CAYSQZ010000391.1:0-3273 GCA_964433035.1 uncultured Pirellulaceae bacterium
TCGGTCAAGGTTCCTTCGGTCAAGGTTCCTTCGGTCAAGGTTCCCTCCGATAAGGTTCTTTGCGCCGAAGCTTCTTTGATTTTGGCTGAGATACTATTGGCTCCAAGTCTCAGCGGGCTGATAATGCCTTCGATTCCAAAACGACGCATTCTGGTTGCGACGGGATCCGAATCGGCTTTGGCCATCACACACAGATCTTCATTAAGCTCTTTAGCCGTCATTGAAACCAACAGGTTGTCGTGTTCGGAATCCAATACAGCGACAAGATTCGAAGCGCTGCCGATACTGGCGGCCAAAAGCGAATCTTCAATCAACGGTGAACCGTCGATTACCGGAACACCAGTAAACTGCTTTGAAATCTTCTTGATTTGAGTTTCATCTGAAGAAAGAAAGACGGCTTTCTCACCTTCGAAGAGAAGTTGACGAAGGACGAGTTCAACAAACTGTCCGTCACCACAAACAATTGTGTGCTGCTTTGATTTCTTTGCCATCTTGTTGGCCTTGTATTGATAAAATGCACGCGAAAAATCACCATTGACCACCATGCTTGTGATGCCGGCTGTCCAGCAAGTCACCATCAACATTGAGCAGATAATCAAGATCGAAGTATAAATTCGACCGGCATGGCTCAACTCGTTTGCTTCCCCGAACCCAACCGTCGAAAGCGTTATTACGGTCATGTAAAACGAATCAGCGATCGACCAGCCTTCCAAAATGATAAAGCCAATCGAACCGACGATGACGAGCATCAAAATGAGCCCCATCAATCGAGTAAGACGTTTTATGATTTGTTGGGACACGGTTTGATCTAGACAGGGCAGGGGAAAGAGTCGAGTCCTGTCCATTTTTTCGATTCAATCGTTGCAACCCGATCAAAACGCGGACAAGCCATTTAAAGATAGGTCACCGTTAGCCGCTTGCCCGCCGATATTCTCAATTTTCACTGACCAGATAGGAGAGTGAGAAAACCCGCAACAAATAAAAAACCTCGACCGGCTTTGAACCGATCGAGGCTTTGTATTATTTTCTTGTTGGGACATGAACCTCCAACTATTTCGACGACTCCAATTGCCGAAGCTTTTTGGGCAACGGAAAACTGACATGTTCCTCGCGAACGATCACCGGTTCGACAGTCGCACCGTAACGATCCTGCAGCCACTGAATACACTCGTTGACAACGACTTCGGGCGCGCTGGCTCCAGCAGTTATGAACACCGTTTCGACGTCTTGAAGCCACTTTGGATCGATGTCCGAAGCACCGTCGATCAAATGCGACACAACTCCTTCGTCTTCGGCAAGCTCACGCAAGCGTTGACTGTTAGAGCTATTCTGGCTGCCCAGAACAAAACAGATATCAGCGTCGGCGGCGATTTTCTTGACAGCCTCCTGGCGATTCTGAGTCGCGTAGCAGATGTCTTCCTTGGGCGGGTTGACGAGATTGGTAAACTTCTGGCGCAACGCTGCAATAATTCGATTCGCGTCATCAACCGACAACGTTGTCTGAGTCAGGTAAGCGACCTTGGCATCGGTCGCGATGTCGAGCTTGGCAACGTCTTCTTCGCATTCAACCAGGATCATCGACTCCGGTGCTTCGCCCATCGTCCCGATCACTTCGTCGTGACCTTCGTGTCCAATGAGAAAAATAGTGTAGCCCTCTCGCGCATATTTGACTGCTTCGAGGTGAACCTTGGTCACCAGTGGACATGTCGCATCGATGGCGTTTAGATTTCGAGATTGCGCAATCTGCCGGATCTCAGGAGAAACTCCGTGTGCCGAAAAAAGCAAAACCGATCCCAGCGGTACTTCTTCAAGCGAGTCAACAAAGACAGCGCCCTTTTCCTTGAACGACTCAACCACAAACTTGTTGTGGACAATCTCGTGATACACGTAAACTGGAGCGCCAAATTCTCGCAACGTCAAATCGAGGCTCTCGATTGCCATGTTGACGCCCGCACAAAAACCGCGTGGACTGGCTAACAGGATCTTCATAATACTCTCTTGCTTGTTTAGGTTCAGGGCCAAGCCCCGAAATCGGTTGGGTGAATAAAGAATGCGGTGTTGCGGCACGGCTCTCTAAGTCTTCGACGCCCAAAACTGGAAAATCCAATTTTCGACATCAACCCGACCCTTCTATCTTACTCGACCGCCAAGATTTACGGGAGACAACAACTTCCGCAATAAAACGTACCACTTTCGATTGAGTTTAGGATTGGTTAACTTAGTGGCTGCCCCAACCGCTTGGACCAGCAGCTCGCGCACACCAGCTTGAGCCTGCCAAAAAAGTAGCCACCCCATACCTGAAAGATCACGATGCCTGAATCTCGAGAACATATTGAACTCAACTCTGCTGCTATCGAGCGTGGCTACAAAAGCTGCAAAGGCGCGGTCAAGAAATTTTTCAAGGGTCAGCTGTGGCCGATCAGCAACATGCCCGGCGAGCAACGTCGTGGACTCGACGCTGTGTTGTCTAACCTGATGCGAACGATTGATCTGCTGGATCTGGACAGTGCCGATGGGCTTTCGCTGGATATCTGGCATGAGATGCGAGACGACTTAAGCGACGCCATGCAAGGCAAGTGTGCGACCGTCGAATTGGCAGCTTTGGCGGATACTGCAAATAAATTCAAGATCCCTCAACAGTATCTTTTTGATCCGCTTCGTGGCGCCGATCAGTGGATTCGAACTCGTGAGTTTAAAACGTTCGATGAGCTGGAAACGTTTTGCAGCCAAGTCGGCGGGGCATCGATGGCGGCGGTAGTTCCGGTACTGGGGCCAATCGAAGACGATTGGGAAGTGGATGCCATCGGATGCGGAAAAGCTGCGATGCTGACTCAACTGCTTGCGAGCTTTGTCAATGACACCAAACAGAACAAAGTCTTCCTGGCCAAGGAAGACATCGAAGATTGTGAAGTCGATCTTCCGCGTTTGAAAATGCGTCGTGAAAGCAAGGAACTCCGATATCTGGTTCGGCTTTACACTTCGCGGATTGAAAAAATGTTCCTCGAATGTTCTGGACTTGCCAGTTGCCTCGACTTCGACGGCAACCGCAGCATCAAGTCTTTCCTCGCGATGAACTGGAAGATGCTGCAAAAGATGAAAGTCGAACCTGAGTGCATTTTGGCCGAAGAAGGCGTACTATCGGGTCGCGACCAACTGTCGCTTAAGTCCAGACATTTGCTGGGTATGGACAAGGCATTGCCCATCGTTAGCGAAGCCGAACACGCCCACCACCATTGATGCGGCTAATTGAAGCCAGCGAGCAATAGTGGGATT
>CAYSQZ010000392.1:0-3230 GCA_964433035.1 uncultured Pirellulaceae bacterium
AATGGTAACCCGACGCGTTAGCGAGGCGAAGTCAGTTGCCGCTTCTTCCTCGCTTACGCGTCGGGTTACCAATAGAATGTCAGCCTCCACGAAAGATGCGTCGAGATCGCTACTTTCGCGAAGCCAAAGGCGACGACGGCTCCTACTACGCACCAGTAGGTCAGGCTGTGCCTGACATCAGCGTCAATCTACCAGCTCGACGTCAGGCACAGCCTGACCTTTCACGAAGCCAAAGGCGACGATGTCGAACAGATGTTCAGGCTGCAACAACTAGCGATAGGTTGGCTGATCGACAACGCGATTGGCCCAGCGTTTCATCATGGCTTCCTTGATTGCTTCGCCAGGAGAAAATTGGCGAGTAAAGGAGAACAAAAGGTTCTTGCCAATTCGCATTTTGGGTGAGTTACCCTGAACGATCGCTGCGTCCCACTTGGAAAATGCACCGTGTTCGAAAAAGCAATCGTCCAGCTCAATCGTTGCATAACGAGCTTCGGATGATGGGATCGCCAGCGTGGCTTCCAAATCAACGTTTTCAAAAACGCCATCAACGTGGACTTGGGAATCGCCAAGCGCTGGAACTAACTCCAAGCTTCCGCGAAATCGAGATTCGGTTCCCAACGCTCTGGTGATGTTAGGCACGCTGTCGGCGACCAGCCAACACGGTAGCGTTACATCATTGGTGTCCAGCAGTAGCAATTGATCATATTGGGGTGTCCGAGAAAGCGAACAACTGACCAGCTTTTGAGGGGTATCAGAAATCGGGACCCTGAAGCTGGCGTTGCACTGGGTGCCGTCGACCAAAGGGAAGATATCCAGTTGGACGGATGACATTGGGAACTGCGGAAGGTATGCAACGTCGGGCGGCAGATTGGGGTCTAAGTCGATAGAACTGTGGCTGACGATTGTGTCTTTCTCAAAGCGGATCTGCCAGGGCTTGTCGACGCTGTGAGAACGAATCAATTTTTGATTTGCAGTCTGAACCAAGCTCGCCAGTCCCTTGTTGGTCAAGCCTTGAACGCGGTAGGGAATGGAGACAATGTTACTATCAGTTCCAAATTCGATCCGGGCTTCCACGGCTTTGAACAAAGTCCCGATCACAGGGTCGGTAAGCTCAAGGCCACGCAAAATCGTTACGTAAGGCCCCGGGGTCTCGATTGAGTCGATGCTTGTTTCGACGCCGAGTTTGGCGCGGAGGGTTAGTTCCCATCCGCTGGCGGTCTGCGGGTGACATATCCAATACCCCACGACGGCGGTGGGTAGGATGCAAAGCAGGAGAAATAGAATTTGGCAAAAAATTCGGCGTTGGTTGTCGCTCATCAGCTGACTTCCTTGTCATGGCTGGGTTGTCCGGCACTGTGCTAAACAATTCTGAAGGTTTAGGCCCGATTTACCAATAACAATTGAAGAGAATTTCGACTTAGGTTTGTTTTCAACCGAACCATTGCTTGATCGAGCTGTCAAAAAGTTCAGTAGGCGACAGGAAGTTCGGCTAAAAACTGAACTTATGGGTGTTTGTAGTTTCTGATGCTATCACCACCAAGCTTTTAATCATCGGCGCCGAAGTGGCGAGTTCAACTTTTCTCTGCTGGGCTGGATTGTGTGTTTGTGATCGATCACTGGTTTATTCGTTTACGTCCAGTCGGTCAGTTGTGCCTGGCAGATCGGTTGGTCAGCGCGAGACTTCGCAAACCATGCGACCTGGATTAGAATAGTGTCATCAACCAGCCACTACGTTGCGGCCAGGGGATGAATTCATTCCAAATGCAGACGGACAGACGATGGAAATTTTGGGCGGGCCACTCTTCGGTGTTGCGGGTGCTGGTGAATCGCACGGACCGGGCATCAGCACAATCACCTTCGGCTGTCCCGCTGGCATTGAGATCGGTCGAGACGCAATTCAGCACTTTCTCAACCGACGGCGGCCTGGGTCCAACAAACATGGCACCCCGCGCAACGAAGCCGATCAAGTTGTGCTGACCTCTGGTATCTTCAACGACGCCGACCACGAAGCGATGTTGACCGGGCCGACAATCACCATCGGCGAACAAGCCGCTGTGCGAACCTACTCATCCGGCTTTTCCACCGGCGAACCGATCGCTGCTCTGGTGGCCACGGCGTCTTCCAAGAGTGGACATTACGCTCAGTTTTCTGGGCCGCAAGGTGAAGTCCGACCGGGGCACACGGACTTGGTCAAATACCATCAGTCAAGTGGTTTCGTCGACTATCGAGGTGGTGGAAGGTCCAGCTATCGTAGCGCTATTAGCGATGTTGTCGGCGGCTCGATTGCTCGTATCTTTCTTCAGCAACAATTTGATACCGTGTTGCTCAGCAACATCGTTCAGGTGGGCACGCTAAAATCGAAAACCTCGCTCGCGGAAACGCTTGGCGTGGAAGCGGTTGGTGCAGACAGAATCACGGCAATTGAAAAACAACTTGCCGAAGCGGAAATCTATTCGATCGATAGCGACTTCGCCAACGCAGCAGCTGACCTGATCATCGAGACTCGCAAAAAAGGTGACTCACTGGGCGGCGTTGTGGAAGTGGTTGCGGTCAACGTGCCGGCTTTGGCAGGGCAGCCGCTTTATAACAGTCTGAAGCTTAAATTGTCGGGTTCGCTTGGCGGTTTGCATGCGGTTCGGGCCGTTGAAATCGGATCGGGGATTGATGTTGTGACGCGTTTGGGCAGCCAAAACAACGACCCGATCCGCTCCACCGGATACCAGGGCAATCATCATGGTGGCATGTTGGGCGGGATCACAACGGGAGCCCCGCTGGTGGCTCGCGTGGCTTTCAAGCCGACGTCAACGATTCACACGTTGCAACAAAGCGTTAAAAAAGACCTGACTGAGATCGACTACCAATTAGACAAGGGGCGACACGATCCGTGCGTCGCAATTCGAGCCGGAGTCGCGTTGGAATCACGCATGGCGATAGAATTAGCCAATGCAGTCCTGATGCATCAAGCCACTCGAGTTCATCGCGAGGATTTCAAACTATTTTAGAGTCCTTTTAAAACTCAGGCTTGGGCTGCTTCCAGGCTTTGTCCCTAAAGTCACTACGACATGACGCGCGGGGCGATGCCCTCGCGGTTAAACGAGCAGGGACGCGGTTCGTTTAACCGCGTGGGCATCGCCCCGCGCGTTTCCACTCTTCCCACTGCCAAAAGATGTAGGTCAGGCTGTGCCTGACACGATGCAGTGTTGTCGGTCAACTGTCAGGCACACAGCCTG
>CAYSQZ010000393.1:0-3226 GCA_964433035.1 uncultured Pirellulaceae bacterium
TTGAACAAGAATTGGGTGCACTAATCAAAAAGGGCACCGCACAAGGATATTTGACCTACGCTGAAGTATCGGCTTACCTGCCCGACGAAACGGTCGGCGCAGAGAAATTGGACTCGCTGATCGCGGCGGTAGAAGATGCGGGCATCGAACTCTGCGATGTCGCTCCTGGTAAGGCTGAGGCACAACCGCCGTCCGCCAAGCGGGATAAGCAGCAAGAGCAGCCTGGTCTTGCCGCGCCTGTGGTTAAGCTCCCGCGTCCCAGTGACGATCCCATTCGGATGTACTTGAGCCAGATGGCCGTGATTCCGCTGCTGAGTCGTGAAGAAGAAATCGCTCAAGCCAAGCGGATCGAGATTGCGAGAAAGCAGTATCGACGTTCGGTTGTGGCTTGCAACTACTCACTGACCGCGACCTTGGAGACGCTCAAGCGTGTTTATGCGGGCGAGTTGCCGTTCGATCGGACGATCAAGGTTTCGTTGACCGAGAACTTGACCAAAGAGCAAATCCAGGCCCGAATGCCACATCACTTTCGGACGATGGACCACTTGCAAAAAGAAAATCGAAAAGATTTTCGAGTCTTGGTCAGCAAGAGCTCTTCTGCGAAACAAAAAACAGAGGCCCGTGTAAGGTTTCTGCGTCGCCGGGCCAAGCTCGTCATTCTTGTGGAAGAGCTTAGCCTACGGTCTCGACGGATCAGTCCGCTGATCAAGCAGCTTCGCAATTTTTCTAATCGCATGCAGGTCATCAAAGAGCAGTTGGCTAGCACTGAGAAGAATGGGCTTACTGAAGTAGAGCGAAAAAAGCTCAAGAGCGAATTGGCACGACTGGTTCTGCTTTGTCAGGAAAGTCCACGCGGTCTCGAAAAACGAGTCAGCAAGTGCGAACGATACTACAAAGAGTTTGAGAACGCCAAGCGCGAGCTTTCCAGTTGTAACTTGCGACTGGTCGTATCGATCGCCAAGAAATATCGTAATCGCGGGATGAGTTTTCTGGACCTGATTCAGGAAGGTAACACCGGACTGATGCGAGCGGTTGATAAGTATGAATACCGCCGTGGTTTCAAATTCTCGACTTATGCGACATGGTGGATTCGTCAGGCGATCACTCGCGCGATTGCCGATCAAGCCCGAACGATTCGCATACCGGTGCACATGATTGATGTGCTTTCGCGACTGCGGAATATTCAGAAAGCACTTCATCAGGAAACTCGGCGTCCACCGACGATGGACGAAATCGCTGCTCGAGCTCAAATGGATGTTGATGAGGTTCGTCGGGTGATGGACATCGGTCGTCATCCAGTCAGCCTCGATCGGCCAGTCGGAGAAGGCGACGATTGCAGTTTCGGTGAGTTTATTGAAGACTCACAAACCGAGAACCCGTTCCGTCTGGCGTCCAACTGCATTCTTCGCGATCGAATTGAAGGCTTGCTCAAGACGCTAACCTATCGTGAGCGGGAAATTATTCGTTTACGTTACGGGCTGGGAGATGGCTACACTTATACGCTTGAAGAAGTCGGCCGGATTTTCAAAGTGACTCGCGAACGTGTACGCCAAATCGAAGCCAAAGCTGTACTTAAGCTTCAAAATCCAGTTCGGTCATCTGTCCTGGAAGGTTTTGTGCCTGATGGGCGACTGCGGACTCAGCACCAGGACGACGATGAGACGGAAACTGAAGATCTATCGGTCTCCAGTTTCGATAACGCTCCTGCGGATTTGCCTGTTCACGCGGATGCTCCAACGTTTGAATCGCTCGATTCACTGGAGACATTCGAGGATTCAGAAGTCGGTTCGATGCCGCTGTTTGATCTGCCAACCGGCTAGGCAACGTTACCTAGCTTGAACTCGAAAATTGAACCGTTGACCGGTTATGGTCAACGGTTTTTTTATTGTTAGAATTGAGTTGGAAACAAAGACCGTCAGCCCCCAGAGTGGAGTTTAATTGTGAGTTTGGATTACGACCTGCTTAAAGCTCTACACCTCAAGCTTCGATTGCTCACTGACATCGATGAGCAGGTGCGGAAAGGTCCGATCAAGGTAAAAGTTGTGAAATCCAACGAAGCCGGATTTCTTGCGGCTCTGGATGAGGCGAAGGAAAATCTGTTGGCAACTCGAAAGGCTTGCAAAGAAAAACAGATGCAGTTGGGAGAGCGGGAGGCAAAGATTGAGGACTTAAAAGGTAAGCTCAATGCCTGCGATTCCAACAAGGAGTTTCAGCTCCTCAAGGATCGGATCGCCGCTGACACTCAGGCCAATAGTGTTTTAGAGGACGAGATTTTTGAGTTGCTGGAGCGGCTCGACGTTTTGCAGGCAGCCCAGGAAGAAGCTCAAAAGAATCATACCCAGTCCCAGACGGACACCCAGGCGATCGTGGCTAAAGTTAAGGCCGAGTTGCAAGAGTTAGAGTCGGAAAAGGTAAGGATTTCTGGAGAGCTCGCCGAAGCCGAGAAGGGAATTCCATTCGACTTGATCGGCGAGTATAAGCGCTTGGTAAAGGGAAAAGGTGAGGACGCACTTGGGTCGACCGACACGTCTACATGTGGCAATTGTAATCAACAGATTAGTAAGCAGTTTGTCAGCGAATTGATGTTGCGAAAAGCAGTCTTTTGTCAGGGCTGTGGTTGCTTGATGTACTTGGCTGATGGTTATGCCTCGGCCAGGTCTTGAGGTTAGTGCGACTGTCAAAGCTCAATGATTGGTGCCATGAAGGAGCCGCGCAACAACCGAAGCTGATGCGGCCGCGTTGCCAGAAAGCGGAGAAATTTTTGCTCCAAGCCCTGCCGAGGGGGAGCTTCGGTTTTGAAACTTGACCTGAAAGCGAAAATCAAACATGCCAAACCACGAAAAAATTGACTATGTCGAGTTTGGTTCGGCCGACTTAGTTGCCACCAAATCTTTTTTCGAATCCGTGTTTGGTTGGTCGTTCGTTGACTACGGCACCGAATACGCCGCGTTTTCAAACCAGGGTCTGGATGGCGGCTTTTTCAGGTCCGATGTCCAATCGACAACTCAATCTGGTGGAGCGCTGGTGGTCTTTTACAGTGACGATCTCGAGGCGACGCTTGAAAAGGTGAAACTCCACGGCGGGAAAATCTGTAAAGATATTTTTTCGTTTCCCGGGGGGCGTCGGTTTCAGTTTATCGAACCGGGCGGCAATGAACTGTCTGTTTGGGGCAACTAGTGGTCCTTCAATCCTGAAATGAATAGCAAAACGGGTGCCATGCTTCACG
>CAYSQZ010000394.1:0-3181 GCA_964433035.1 uncultured Pirellulaceae bacterium
AGCTTCCTTAACACCGGTGGCGGCGGATGCTTGGGTTGTAAGCGAAGTGCTCCGACCTATTCCGTCGGCGTTTCCCAGTGCGGAGCACCAGGCGGGTACTTCAATGAGTTTGTCGGACCTGAGTACGGAAACGTCGGTATGCAAAGCAGCGTTTCAGGATGTGCTTCAGGCGCCTGCGGTGGCGGTGCCACAGTCGATTATGGCGGCAGCTACGGCGGCGGTGCGGCCTACCCGACTCAAGCAGCTCCCCAAATAGGCTTGGGCGGACCGACAGTGGGCGGCGAAGTCCAAGGCATCGTCAACCAAGCTGTGCAAGGTGCAATTGACGCAGCGATCGCCAACTAGCTCAGCTGGACAGGCGTTTTTTAAATCTGAGGCCACCGGACAATGTTGATCCGGTGGCTCTTGATTCCGTCAACAACGGACTGGACTAAGGGGTTCCACTCAAGATATCAATGAATGGCTGGATATCAAAAAAGTTAACTTCCCCATTTTCATCGATGTCCCCTTCGGCCTGAAGCGTTTGATTAGTCAGCAGGTCGATGAATGGTTGGATGTCAAAAAAGTCGACAACTCCATTTTGGTCGACATCTCCCAAAAGAACCCCCGAAGGGTCACTGAACTGAAGTGCGACACCACGCAGAGCGGACGTTCCGACCGATGTGACGGTTAAAGTTGGACCAGCCTGAGTACCATCGGCAAAGATAACACCGTTCCTTGGATCATTGTCGCCATTGGTATCTACACCTCGAATAAAGCTTGTTCCGCCAATGCTGATACCTTCACCTTCAGCCGTATCCGCAGTACCGATGTTGGTGAAGCCATCGAAAATTACGCCATTGGTCACGTTGTCCACTGTAATTGTAAAAATATCGCCATCTGCAAATTCGTTGTCGGCAGCTGGCTCAATTCCTGCCGAAAGAAAGTTGTTGCCGGCGTTGGGCCCATCATTGGCGTCCAAATCTACGCTTTGAATTCCGTTGGTCAACTCGATCGAAATATCGAAAGTAAAATCGCCAATTGTTGGGTCAGGAACGCTTATGGTAGCCGAGCCCACTCCAGCGTTAAACGCAAATTCGTCCTGGAATAGAAAGACATGATCATGTTCGGTAGCAGAGATTGGGTCTGGAACGGCATTTGACGATCCTCCAACTTCAACAATGATCTGCGCGTTGGATGCCGCTGGAATAATTGCCACTGCTAGTAATGCAATTGAAAAGAAAAATTGTCTCATGCTGTACCCCTTTTAAAATAGATCTACTTAAAGTTAAGTTACCTATCAATCATCACTGGTTTCTAGTTGCGATTGAAAATATTGTTGGATCTCAAACTTCGGCCCTGCGCCCGCTACTGGCTTAACAGAAGGATAAAGGGACTTATGTCGAAAAAATTCACCACACCATCTTCGTTAACATCAGCTTCGATTTGGTAAACTGACGCTGAAAGTACCGCAATGAATGGGGAGATATCAAAAAAGTTCACGTCTCCATCCCGGTTGACATCTCCCAGATCAAACTCCGCCAGCGTAGAACTGATTGCGACATTGTCAAACAAAACGCCTCCAGATGCGGATCGCAATCGAAATGCGAATCCATATCCATCAGGCAAAGTCGACGTGTCCAATTGGGCTTCATTAATCCCAAAAGCCTTCGAGAAACCATCGATTTGATAGTAGCTCTCGGTTACTTCCTGCCAATCTGACCACAGATCAATTTCTCCGTCACCATCGACATCGACGCCTGCCTGTGCTTCAACGCCTCGCACCCAAGGCCCATTGCTGAGCAAATCGTTGCCATAAGTGCCGCCATTGTTTTGCTGAAGCATCAACAAAAAATTCCCTTCGGCAAAACCAACGCCCGGATCTGGGTGAAGCCCATTCAGTAGACGACCGCCATAGGTAAATCCTTCATTCAGACTCTCGCCGTACCAGTAACTCAAACCGATTCCGGATTCATCATCATCGTCGGCGAACAAGTAGTAGGTCTGACCGACCTTAATCATCGAGTAATCGCCCCAAGCATGAAGCTGATCGGTCAAACGAAACAGGTGGAGTCGGTTGGGATGATCACCAACGTGGAACAAGATCCCATTCAAATCGACGGTTTGTACATTGCCGTTGCGTTGAGTGAAGGAAGCCGAATCGGTTGCTTGATTTTGAGTGATGAAGTTCCCTGGCAAGTCGATTGGACGGGTCGCCTCGTCAAAGACAAACCCATTGATGCCGTCTGGGCTGATGGCATGACTCGCAATGTTCGAGTCAAAGCTAAAACGCGAAGCGTTTTGATGAGACCAATTTTCATGAATAATGTGGAACTGGCCGTCATCAGGATCCCGGAAAACGCAATTGTCAGACCCGCCTGCCAATGAAAAAGTTGTGCCATTAACGGTTACTTCTGGCTTTGCAAGAATCACTCCGTGATCGGTCACTGCAATTCGGTTCGAATTGATGGTGCTGATACTGGTCCCGGTAATTTCATTTCCGTTGCTATCAAAAACCTGTCCCGAGCCCGCAACATAGTCAATCGTTACGAGACTTGGGTCATGATCATTGGGACGGTCGGTGTAAATGAAAATCTTGCCATCGTGAAACTCAGACGTGGTCACCCAATCGAAGCCCGCTCCGATAATACCTTTGTCGACCCAATTCTGCATGTCCGTACTGTGGTAAGCATGGTACGAACTGCCACCGCCGGCTTGACGATCAAACACCCAGTAGTCGCCATCTTGAACCAATAAAAAGACCACAGCATCAATATCACCATCATTGCCAAGCTCCGGGCCAACATCGTCATTGTTGTAAATCCCAGGGTCGACTTGCGAAGGGTTACCCCACTTATTAATCGTCCATTGCTTGTTCTGGCGGATCACCAATTCTTCAAAGGTCTGCATTTGGGTGAAGAGCTGCACGCGACTCTGGAATACGCCGTTACTTCCAATCGAAGTTGCAAACCCGTCGGCTGTAGTGAACACACTATTGCCTTGATCAATCGCCTCCGCCCATTCTTCGGAATCATCAATCACCCAATTCGGGCCTGCGATTGGATCAATCGGAGGCGCGGCACCAACAGGTGGTCCACCGCTGGAGCTGAATTGAAGTGCGACACCACGAAGTGCCGTCGTACCCACCGATTCAACGGTTAAAGTTGGACCAGCCTGAGTACCGTTAAAGACAACCCCGAAT
>CAYSQZ010000395.1:0-3155 GCA_964433035.1 uncultured Pirellulaceae bacterium
GACGGGTCGCAATAAAGTTAATCAAGCCGGGAATCGCCGACAAGCAAATCATCGCAAGGTTTGAAGCAGAGCGCCAGGCGCTCGCGATGATGGATCATCAAAATATTGCGCGGGTCCTTGACGCAGGAACGACTAACGACGGCAACCCTTTTTTTGTGATGGAATTGGTCAACGGTGTGCCAATTTCAAAATATTGCAATCGCCATAAACTGAATATCGCTCAGCGATTGGAGTTGTTCATCCCAGTATGCAAAGCAATTCAACATGCCCATCATAAAGGAATCATTCACCGCGACATAAAGCCATCCAACATTCTTGTCGGCATGAACGATGGTGTCCCGACGCCAAAGGTGATCGACTTTGGACTTGCCAAAGCTATGCAGCACACCACACGTTTGACTGATAAAACGATGTTCACCGAGTTTGGTCGGGTGGTCGGTACCATCCAATACATGTCTCCTGAACAAGCCGACTCAGGAACCGACATCGATGCTCGAACTGACATTTATTCGCTTGGCGTGGTCCTCTACGAATTACTCGCCGGCAGCACGCCAATTGATAAACGCACGATTGGTGATGCAGCAATCCTGAAAGTCCTTGAACTCGTTCGCGAAAAAGAGCCGCCGCGGCCAAGCACTCGACTAGTCGAATCCGCAGACTCGCTCGCCAGCATCAGCAACCAGCGGAAAATCCAGCCTGCAAAACTCCAGCAAATTCTCCGCGGCGAACTTGACTGGATTGTGATGAAGTCGCTTGAGAAAGACCGCAATCGACGCTACGAAACGGCCAACGGATTTGCCGTCGATATTCAACGCTACCTTGACGATGAGCCTGTCCAAGCTCGCCCAGCTTCGTTCACTTATCGCTCGGGGAAATTTATTCGAAAGAACCGTGGACTCGTCGCTGCGCTGGCAACGATTTCCGCCCTCTTAATCGGAGGCTTGACGGCGACAAGCTGGTTTGCTTGGAAAGCCGAAATAGCACGCGATAATGCTGTTGCTCAAAAGGATCGAGCCGACACCGAATCCGAACGTGCGCGAGAAGCCGAAGCACTGGCAATCAAAAACGCAAGAATCGCTGATCAACGAGCTGAAGAGGCGCGGAAAAATGCTGATCGTGCCGAGACTGCTCGCAAAGAATCAGAAAAAAACGCCAAGCGCTCCGTTGATGTCCTGGAAATTGTTACGGATGCATTCCGCAGTACAGATCCCAATAAGGGCGCTCATTCGAAGATGAGCGCGAAACATGTTTTGCTCAACGCTCAATTGGCTTTAAAAGACTCCGAACTTGACGACGAAGGCCAAACACTTCTACGCAGCACATTGACCAGTTCGCTTATCGGTTTAGGAGAATTCAGGGCCGCGTTAGAGACGGCGCGGGAAGACGTCGAAGCCCGAACACGGCTTCACGGTGCCGAGGACCCAATCACCGACAGGGCGCGCAGCCGGATGGCAAGCGCGTTGATAGGCGTTGGTAAAAGCAATGAGGGCATCGAAATCCTGGAGTCTTTGATCGCCAAAGTCGAAAAGTTGAAGGCAACTGGGGACGCTTCGCCAGAGCAAATTTCTGACTTCCTTACATGGAGAAGTAATCTCGGAGCTGAATACCTCAGAGTTGGCAAGGTCGAAAAAGCAATCAGGATTCTCGAAGAAGAGTTTGAGCAATCAGAAATCTCCCTTGGCCCTGGCCATATTGATACTGTCATATTGCAAAACAGCCTCGCCAACGCTTACCGTGCAGTCGGCAAGCGCGAATTGGCTGTCAAACTGACAGAGCAATGCCTGGAGAACGTAACCGAATCACTTGGACGCGACCATCCAACTACGTTGACGATCAAGAATAACTTAGCCAATTTTTTGCAGGATGATGCAAGATTTGAGGTCGCGTTGAAAATGCTTATTGAGACATTCGAAGCCCGCAAACTAAAACTTGGGAAAGAGCATCCGGATACAATTCGAACGATGAATAGTTTGGGTGGATGCCTTTCACGTATGGGCCGAATTGGGGAAGCACTGGCAATTCACGAAGAAGAATATGAAATTTCCAAACGAGTTTTTGGCGAAGACCACCCTGATACGCTTATGGCGCTTAACGCACTTGCTGTTGCCTATGATGATAGTGGCCGTCATACCGAAGCCATCAAGATCTTCGGAAAAACGATGGTTGGGTTTGAAAAAGTTTACGGACCGCTGCACCCCGAATCGCTCCGTGCGATTGGAAATTTAGCTGCCGCGCTTATGGGAGTTGGTGAAACCGAAGCTGCTTTGCCGTTGATGGAAAAGGCCTTGGCTGGCCGAATCAAAACACATGGCCGCAACGCCCCCGAGACCTTGATTACGCAATCGAATCTCTCATCCCTTTTTCAACGAATCGGGCAAACTGAGAAAGCGATTGAGCTTAGAAAGGATACGCTTCGAAGAATGAAAAAGGCATTGGGGCCGGACCATCCCAATACGCTGCATGTGATGACCAGTCTTGCCAATTCGCTATTGAACGATCGAAGATCGACCGACGACGATCAGAAGCAAGCAGTCGAGTTGCTCGAAACCAGTCTCGAAAAGTACCGGGCATTATTCGGCCTGGCCCACCCAAGCACTAGCCGCGGGCTCAGTCGACTTCGCTCCGCGCTTGCCTCCACTGGCGATGTGGCCCGGTACAACGAAATTCTGGACGAAGAGTTGGAATTCTTTGGGGAACGATTGCCAGTCGAATCTCCAAAATGGCATGGGCTATTGGCGGTTTCCGGAGCGGAGCTAGTCGAATTGCAAGAGTTCGAACGCGCAAAGAAGGTTTTGAGGGAATGCCTCCAGCTAAGAAAAAAGGCAGCTCCCGATTCATGGCGAACGTTCGATACGCAATCGACTTTGGGCGAAGCAATCATGGGGCTGAAAGAATTTGAAAAAGCCGAGGGACCACTTCGCTCAGGATTCGAAGGCTTGAATCAACAAGTCGACTCGATTCCCGAATCCTTTCGGGTGGAAATATTGAGTCAGGCAGTCGAGCGATTGATCAAGCTTGCTGTGCTAACTAAGGACTCTGAAAGTGAAGTGAAATGGAAAAACGAATTGGCCAAAATAAAGAATGTTGCCAACTAAACGATCTAGTGGTCCGTCAAAACTGAAATGAATAGCAAAACGGGTGCCATGCTTCACGCT
>CAYSQZ010000396.1:0-3130 GCA_964433035.1 uncultured Pirellulaceae bacterium
CGTAAGCATGCTCACGCAAGCGTGAAGCATGGCACCCGTTTTGCTATTCATTTCATTCAGGATTGAAACCACTAGTTTCAGTTTCCATTGCAGAACGTTGCTTGTCAATTCATGCCAGTCGCCAACATGGCCATGCCTGACGGTTAGGTGAGCGCGCAACCGACTACTTGTCCTCGACTTCCGTTGGCTGCAAAGAGATCTCTTCTACCAGGACTTTCACACAATACGGTAAAACAGTATAGCGCCCAATACGGCTGGTTTTGTTGGGCCATGTTTCCATAGAATCACGGCCACGCAGCGACAGGCGATTCTGCAGAAGGCGACTTCAGCGTGCACGATTTAAGTAGCCACGGAAAACATTTCAGGATCTACTAACTTCAATTTTGTTTCGACATCCCAAATGCAAGGGTGACAAGTGACCGACTCTAATCAAGCCAAGTATGCACCCGACCCCGACCGCTATGACGGACGCATGGGCTATCGTTACTCAGGACGTTGGGGACTTAAGCTTCCTGAAATCTCGCTTGGCTGCTGGCACAATTTCGGCAGTGACGTGGTGACAGAAAATCAACGCCAGATTATTTTCTCTGCCTTCGACTGTGGAGTCACGCATTTCGATTTGGCCAACAACTACGGTCCGCCCTACGGCAGCGCCGAGATCAATGTTGGTAAAATCCTCAAGGATCTTCCCCGAGACGAGATTCTGATTTCGTCCAAAGCGGGCTATGACATGTGGCCGGGGCCTTACGGTGAGTGGGGTTCTCGAAAATACTTGTTGGCCAGTCTTGATCAGTCGCTCAAACGCGTGGACGTTGATTACTTTGATATTTTTTACAGCCATCGTTTTGATCCCGACACGCCGCTGGAAGAAACACTCGGTGCGCTCAACACGGCTGTGCAACAAGGCAAAGCGTTGTACGTTGGCATTAGTAGTTACTCGAGTCAGCAGACCCAAGAGGCAGTCGAAATTTGTAAACAGAACAGGTGGGCGAACATCATCATTCATCAGCCCAACTACTCAATGTTCAATCGCTGGATTGAAGACCGCTTGACCGACGCGTGCGGCGAAACGGGAGTGGGGATCATCGCTTTCTGTCCGTTGTTTCAGGGTTTGCTCACCAACAAGTATCTCAATGGAGTTCCCAAAGATTCGCGTGCTGAGCATTCGCCAGGATTGCTACGACCCGATGAGCTAATCGACGGGGTTCTCGACGTCGTAAAGTCACTGCATGAACTGGCGTTGGCTCGTGGGCAGAGCTTGGCTCAAATGGCGATCGCCTGGATTTTGCGTCTTCCTGAAGTCACCAGCGTGCTATGTGGGGCCAGTCGTCCTGAACAGATAGTCGAAAACTGTAAATCGCTTCAGAACAGAGAGTTTTCGCAGGAAGAACTAAAGGAAATTGATCGCTTAACAAAATCGGTTAGACTTCCTCCATCCCATTGGACTGGCGAATCATCCTAGTGGTCCGTTAAAACTCAATGGCGTAGCAAAACCGGATTAGTATCCGGTCAATTCAGATCGGTTGGGCGATTAGTCAGTGCAGTTCACGTTCGAATGAGGAAATTGAAATGGAAGAAGAGCTAGATCTGGTCCGCTTACTGGTTTGTGAAACAGAGATTGAAGCACAGGTGGCCAAAGGTTTTCTCGAAGAGCAAAAGATCAAGGTATTGGTCCGTGGCCTCGATGCCGGCGGTTCGGTTTTTGGTGGAGCCGTTGATGATCCTGAGATTGAACTTTTTGTTTCTCCCGACGATTACGACAAAGCCTATGAGTTGATGGAGGAGTTGTTGGCTCAGGAAGACGAAGCTGTTCCAGCTTGGACTTGCAAATGTGGTGAAGACGTCGACGAAGGATTTGCGGTCTGCTGGAATTGCGAAGCCGACTATCAGCCATCAGGAGAGTCGGAATAGTTTAGGAAGCGATTAGAGGAATCGGAGGTGACCCAAGAGATTCCGATCGATATCGCCGATGTTGGGCTTTTCCGCCAAAGGCTCGGTTTGCTCAGTCATGCTGGGTTTGCGCAGCTATGCTCAGTTGAAAGCAACTATCTAAAGCCAGATCCGGAACTTCGCCGTGTTGGCAGCTTCACCCCAATGGTAATTCGAAATCAGTTCTATTCGCGCCGGCCGAATCCTTCGGTACGATCATATTCGAGCAAGGTTCGTATAGAAATCTTGAGATCACATTGAGGATTAAAAGACTTTAGATGGCAAACAGTTCGAAAAATAAGAAGCGAAGAAAACCCGGCTTTCCGCCGGCTGCGGAAAAGAAGCCGGCCCAAAAATCATCTGTGGATATGCGTCCGACCAAGCGTCCGGTGCGCTGGGATTTGTTGGCTCTATTTTTGACGATCACCATTGGTGGGACTTATCTTGCGATCGCAATGCGACCGCGGACACAGGTGCCGAGATTCGGCTTTGAAGTGCTCAAAACGTACAAGCACGATCCAGCTGCGTTTACGCAAGGTCTGCAAGTTCATGGTGGGTTTCTCTGGGAAAGCACTGGACGTAACGGTGAGTCTTCACTCCGTAAAATCAACCTGGAGACAGGGGAGATTTTAAAGCAAATGGACTTGGAAGAGAAATATTTCGGCGAGGGCCTAACCTACCATGATGGGTTGCTCTATCAGCTGACTTGGAAAGCTGGCAAAGCGTTTGTCTACGACCTAGATTTCAACAAGGTTGGCGAGCGAAGCTACCAGGGTGAAGGCTGGGGGCTGACGTCCAATGGGACAGACTTGATTCTCAGTGACGGAACGGCTTACTTGAAATTTCTGAATCCCGAAACGTTTGAAGTGCGCCGCCAGATTCGTGTCTTGCGAGCTGACGGGTATCCCGTGGGGCGGTTGAATGAGCTGGAGTACGTTGACTATAAGGGCGGGCGGATTTACGCCAACGGCTACGGTTACGACGTGATCTATGAAATTGAACCCGAAAAGGGCGATGTGACGAAGCTGATCGAACTGGGGGGATTGTGGCCAATTCGTGATCGACCCCATGATGCGGTCCTCAATGGAATCGCGCATAACCCCAAGACAGACCATCTCCTGGTAACGGGAAAACTCTGTCCGACTATTTTCGAGTTAAGGTTGTTTTTAAAAGAAGAGTAAGCCAAAAAATGGTAACCCGA
>CAYSQZ010000397.1:0-3097 GCA_964433035.1 uncultured Pirellulaceae bacterium
ACATGAGTCGGGATACAATTTTGGAAACGGATACGGCGCCAGCCCGATTGTTTACGGAGATAATGTGATCGTCTCCAATGAGAACGAGATCAAATCTGCAATCGTCGCGTTCAACAAAGAGTCAGGTGAAGAAAGCTGGCGAATCGACCGAACGGGCGTGTCGTCTTATTCCACGCCTGTTGTCGCCGAAGTCGGCGGGAAGAAGCAATTGTTGCAAAGCGGTGGGCAGTTGGTAAAAAGCTACGACCCCAATGATGGATCGGAAAACTGGTCCATCGATGCCGCTTGGAAAGTCAGCTGCGGAACTTTGATTTGGGATGGAGATATGGTTTTTGCCAGCGGTGGCTTTCCCGCTCAGCAAACCCTTGCGATCGATACATCCAAAGGTCCGGCAGTCGCCTGGGAGAATTCAATCAAAGTCTATGAGCAATCGATGCTGATTGTTGATGGGTTTATATTTGCTCATGCCGAAAACAACGCCGTCTACTGTTGGCGCGCTGCCGATGGCAAAGAGATGTGGAAGAAGCGATTCAGTACGAAAAAACATGGTCAAAGCGTCTCCCCGGTGCTGGCTGGCGGCAACATCTACTTTACTGCCGAGAACGGTGAGACGGTTGTGATTAAGCCCAATTCGACGCAGTTTGAAGTCGTCGCACGAAATAAGCTTGGCGACCTCGCATTCGCCACGCCCGCCTTCTGCGACAATCGTGTCTACACGCGTGTCGGCGACTCAGCCACCGGTACCGATCACCAGTGGTTGTATTGCTTGGGTGAGTAAGACTTGAGGATCGACGTAGTTAATCAATGGCATCGAAGAATTCGATTTCCACTAGCTAATGATCCAGAGCGTCAGCAGACAGATTCTCATTCCAGCTCGTTCAATTCGAGTTTCAAATCCTGAGTTCCGTTGGAAGGAACATCAAGAATCTGATGATATCTTCGCTTGAGGACAGGTCGTCCTTTGAGCTTTTTGGTTAGCTCCTTGATGCGTTTTTGAGCGTCCTTGAATTCAGCTTCCATTTTCTCTTCTTTAGCTTCAGCCATAGCATCTCGAAGTTCATTCATCTTCGACGGATCAACATCACTGTATCGAATTGAGAATGAATGCTTGCCAATAAGTGCCCCTTCATCGTCATATCGTGTTTTAAGGGTAAACTTCCCATCGTCGCCCGTTACCCCTACTGAATAGGGCCCTGGGGCGTAATTCTCCCCCACTGGTTGGGGCGAAAAAGTAATTAGAACTTTTGGAACAGGCTTTCCATTGTGAGTAACAATCCCAGATACAGGCGCCAAATTGCCGCTATCTCCACCGCAACCTGCAAACATCATAAGAACAATAGAAAAAGCAAGAACAGCCAAAGAATTGGGATTTATCATTTTCACAACCAAATTGACAACAGGAATCGCGAGTAAAAAAAAAGGTTCGACTTAAACCGAAGCCGAACCTTTTCATATTTAAAGAACGTCTTTTCTAGAAGCCGCTAACAACCGTACCATCGGACATTTGAACAAGATCCAGTAAGGTCAAGACATTTAGATTTTCACTGAAAAATCGAGTGGATCCATCACCCAGGCAGACATTCGCACCACCTGAATGGAAACTTGAGGCAGCGCCTCGCGGTGTATCCCAGCCGTTGATACTCCAAGCAGCAGCATCATCACTGAAGACATGTCCCATGACCCCCCACTCTGCACTGTGGCCTGGTACTGTCGAATTTGCGTCAACTCTACCGGCCCAAATCGCACCTTGACTAAGCATCCGCGCAGAATCAGGAGTTGGATCGCCTGACTCTTCTTCGGTTCGAGTTGCTCTCTCGCCGAAAAAGATAGTGTTGCTTGAACCGTCTGAGAGATTTCCAAAAGTTGTTTTTGAGTTTACAGCAAATACTCCCCAAGTCTGTGCTGCGACGGGATTGGCTGGGTTACTCAATTCTTTCAGATCACCTTCTCCACCAGCAATAGCGACGTAGTTTGACTTGGCGTATGGCACAGGAGAATTGTTAAGTGTGTAAGCAGAATTGAAATCACCATCGGGTGAAGAGTCGCTAGGGCAAATCATAAACGGGATTACCTCGGAAGCGCATGGTGTTTGGTCTGCACAGACTGCGAAAAACCAATCGGTTTCCCAGTTGCTGGTTGACCTTTCAAATGCGTCTGCCAAGTTGTTTTGCTCAAGAAACGGAAGAAGAAAAACTGCCCATCCGAGTTTTTGAGCTCGGGTAGGATCGTTCGGCTGCGGGAAAGTCGGCTGGTCTCGAGAGGGGTTATTGACAGAACTTGGATCCCACTGAAGTCCTGGTGGAAAGTGCCTATAAGCGCTTTCGAAGTTATGGCTTGCCAAAACCAGTTGACGCATGTTGTTAGCACATGTGATTCGTCTGGCTGCTTCTCGAACTTGTTGGACTGCAGGTAAGAGCATTCCAATCAAGATCCCAATGATGGCGATCACAACCAGAAGCTCAACCAAAGTAAAGGCAGATCGTTTTCTTAACATTTGAAACTCCAAATCTAAAAATATATGAATTGGTCGCCAAGTCGTCTTGGGTATAAGAAGAGAAGGCAGCGCTGGAAACGCTTCCTCAGATTTTTGAAAACGTTCCCTAGAGCGAAGACGATTTCAACTTTATAACGCAATTATGGTGTCTTTTCAAGATAAATCAAGCAAAATGGCAACGCCTAGACAAAATATAGGCTATGTGTTCCTCTTTTGACAAATCGATTCTGCCTTGGTTGGACAGTCTGTATCCGGGAAGGCTGCCTTTAACCCGTACACTGTGGAATCTTATCGGCCAAAATGCGGTTGAAATGTCAGATGAACCAGAAAAACGGGGTTTCTAGGCAAATTTTAGAAAAATATAGTGATTATCTTGCAACCGGGTTCATTGGAGGTAGAATTAATCTACAACAGCAGAAATTTTCGTTATCTGTCTATTGTGAAGGTATATCAACCTTTGATTGATTGTACCGGAATATACATTAAAAAATGTAACTAAGTTGATATCGTCCGCCCCTTATAAACAGCATTTAATTGGAGACATCATGAGATTTAGGTTTGTTTCTCAACTTTTCACCGCGCTAGTTGCCCTAGCATTGCTTG
>CAYSQZ010000398.1:0-3091 GCA_964433035.1 uncultured Pirellulaceae bacterium
GAGGGTGAAGCGGAAACTGACTTTGCCCTCGCTTACGCGTCGGGTTACCATTGATGACGGTCTTGCATCTAAAGCAATTGCAATTGGAAGTCAGCCTCGGTTGTCCTCTGAAACTTCCGACGCTCACTTGGCACCCAATTTCTGACTTTCCAAAGTCCATTGAGCTTGTATTATAGCAAGGTCGGTATTTGGTTGAGGCTTGTGTGTCTTTGGGCTAAATTCGACTTCGACTATTCGCCGCAGCAGGAGTGTGCCGTTGTCAAATCTCAATGTGATTTTGTTTGATTGTCCTCGGTGCCTGCACAATTTGCGAGTCGCTAAGGAGGAAGCCGGAAATCGCATCGACTGCCCCCAATGCAATCAAGCGCTAACTGTGCCGACGCAATCCGCTGATGCGGGTTTGTTCGACGACCTTTTCGATTCCGCTCCGGTTTCCAGACCTGCGAAAGCTCCCGCTGCAAGAGTGACTCCGCCGCAGCACGATTCAAGCACTTCGATTTCAGATTCAGACTTGGCAATCGATCTCAAGCCAGATTCAAAAATTCACGACAATCTCGGCGCGGCAAAACGCGGTTCGGCCGAACCCGAAAGTACTGGCTTGGATTTGGCCCACGACCAAGCTGACGACGACCCGATTGCCGGCTTGGCGATTCCCGGACCAGCAAATGTAATTGACAAGCCTGATGATGGGCCTGATGCTGGAAAAGACCCTTTTAAAGTCGATCCGGATGCCCCACTGAAAGTCGATGGAGTTGGAGATCTGTTTTCCAGCAACGACGTATTTGGGATCAAGTGCACCGTATGCGACACCCGAGTTCATGCCAGAAAATCGCAAATTGGAACCGAAGTCGAGTGCCCCATTTGCTTTTCTAAAGTAAAAGTTATCGCTCCTGCCGGCCAAACTTCATTGAGTTGGGAAAAAAGGACGGGGATCAATCGCTCGTCAAAGCCAGGGCAGAACAAGAGCCATATCGTTGCCGATGACGAACTGAAGCTAAGCGATCCGATCGAACTTCCCAAAGTTGAAATCGACCCCGCGTGGGGCTTAGCTCCGGTCGAAGATGACCTGCTTGCTCCCAAACCGGAATCGCTTGAACATGCTGGCGGTAATTCCCGATCTTTGAACGATGTTCCCGAGTTAGTCGTTGTTGATGACGCAGCAGGCTCCAAACCGGTGGCATCTTCGGGTCTGGCAAAGCCAACCAAGCGAAAGTTGTCTTCAAAAAAGTCACCTCCGTCACCCGACTCGGTGCCCGGGCGCAAAGAGTCCACCCAAGCGAAAATCAAATCCAATACGGTCAAAGACTTTCCCGATTTTGAACTGCCCGAATTGTTGAGCAGCGCAATTGAGATGGTCAAGAGCCCCGGAGTATTGACTCGCGTCGCAGTTGCGTTTGCTTTGATGTGCGTGGGTGCGATCTTGATGCAATGGATCAGCCCCGCCTACCAAGGGATTGCAGAAGACTCGGAGACGATGGCTGCAGGCTTGATCAAATCAGCCAAGTGGAGTGTAGCGTATTTGATTTATCTGGCGGGTCTGGCCGTATTATGGTGGACTGGCAGCTTTCTTTTTCGTGACGCAGCGTTGGGTAAACGTTCGGTCTCCAACTGGAGTATCTCCGGAACCAATGAAATTCTCTCTACATTTTTTGTGTTCGCATTTGGGTTCTTCATCGGCGGACTTCCGATCGCCTTTTTCAATTTGTTGATTTTGCCTCTGCGATTTCTACTGGGGCCGCTATTTCTGTTGAGCGCTTGGTACAACGAGTCTCCTTTTGCAATCGTCAGCGTGGATGCATTTCAATCTGCATCCAAAAATGTAGTTCAATGGGTGCGATTTTATATGTTTGCCGGTGGGTTGGCATTCTTGGGATTGGTAGCGGGAATTGTTTTTTGGATGCGAGCGGTCTTGCCATTCATTGTCGGAGTTCCAGCGACGGTTCTGGGTATCGCGATTTGCATAGCGACCACGCTGTTGTTTGCTGTTGTGTGCGGGTGGCATTGCGGACGGGTTGTTGAGTCGTTAGAAAATCCGCAGTAATTCTTTCACTGATGGGCCCAGCCTGTTGGTTTTCCCAGCTCGCATGCTGGATTCAATTCTAAATTCTGACCGAGCGGCTAAGTTTGATGGAGATGCGAAATGACAACAAGCGGAATGCGAACAAGCGAATTGATTCGCTGATAAGCTACGTTTCATCAGTCGCAGCTGCGTGTTTGATCTTGATGTGGAGCGTTTTCAATACGTGGCTTAATGTGCTTCAATATCGTGCCGCGACAAGCCAGAATGCCGATGTAGCTCAGGAAGATGCGGCGTGGGGTATGACAGGTTTGATGGTCTTGCTGACTTGCGTGATTCCATTTCTGTTTGGGCTTTGGATCCTGTTTCGAGCAGTCAATTCATCAAGCAAGAAGTCGCATTGATACGTCGGGCCGCTGAACTAACGCGGTTGGACCAGCTGACTACTTCTAAGTTGCTTGGACGAAACAAAGTCACCCTCCCAAGATTGTTTTCAAATGCGGAGGCCCGGAGGACACGGCGTTGCTCTTAAGTTGTCCTTCAGGTTATCCTCCGCGAACTCCGCGCCTCCGCGTTTCAAACTCTTGTTTGCCTTGTACGTTGCTCACTCCGTTGGAGAATCCTGATGTTTTTTGGCATCATGAACTACCGACCTCCGATTAAACGGCTTCTCTATGGCATGATTTACACATCCATATAGCATTTTCTGCCACGCTCGAATTTTCCCAAGAAGGGCTCGGTAGGATCGAACTACTGGTAAATGAAAGAAGAAATTTTTAGCAAAATTGCACTGGAGCTTATGAACTGGGCTCCCAATCCGGTTTTGGTGCTGATCGGAGCGCTATTATGGACGGTCTCGGCCGTGCTCATTTACGACTTGATCAAAACAGGCAAAAAGGGTTTTGGCTGGGCCGCGATTCTCTTGCTTGTCTGGGTTCTGGCATTCACCATGCGGGTCGCGATTTCTGTGTTTCGCGAATTGGCTACCAGCGCCAGCAGTTCGGAATGGGATGGCTAAGCTAGGCTTTGTCCCTAAAGTCACTACGACATGACGCGCGGGGCGATGCCCTCGCG
>CAYSQZ010000399.1:0-3023 GCA_964433035.1 uncultured Pirellulaceae bacterium
GCAGGGACGCGGTTCGTTTAACCGCGTGGGCATCGCCCCGCGCGTTTCCACTCTTCCTACTGCGAAAGTCCCCGAACAAATGCATTTGGATTTGATTGTGAGATGCGTTCCGCGCTACTTTCGCGGAGCCAAGGGCGACTATGCCAAACGCTCGAAGCCTTTGATGATCCGCTCGATCTCGTTGTTGTACTCGTACTGAATGTCCGGGTGGAATGTAGCCAGCGCCTTGTTGATCTTTTTCAGTTGAGACTGAAGCATGTTCCAAGTGACTTTGGATTTGTGAATCGGGACGTTACTGGCGTGTAACGTTTTGCAAAAATGGATTCGCACTTCGATTTCTGTTTCCTTGTTGCCCGAATAGCGAATGAATTTTTCCATCCAGCGGATCGTTTTACGAATGCTTTTCTTGGCATAGTAGAGCGACGTCTTGTTCATCGTCTCGAATTGCTCGTCGATCTCGGCGCAAAGGCTTGCCATATAGGCCTTTTCGTCTTCAGCGGCGAACAACAAGTAGGTCAGTAGTTCTTTGTTATCTCGTTTGAAGCGAGCCAGTCGCAAACAGGCTTCCAGCATCTCACCCTGTTCGAGTTTGACAAGCCGCTTTTTGATTTCTGCCAGGGAAGCGGCTTTCATGGATACAGCATGAGTTGATTTTGTGGGGCGGGCCAAACGCGGCTTACTTAGTGTAGTACAGTCGCATGTTGGTTTCGAGCTGGTCGATATCGTCGCCGAAGTGAGTGGCGAATGCTTTGAGCCGTTGCTGGGGTGGGTTGAAGTGGAAATTCTTGCGCTCTGAGTCTTCCTTTAAGAAAGCCAGAAATGCTTTCGGGTTTTTGACAGACAAATAGTTGGCCATCCCCCAGGAAACTGAATACGCAAGTAAGGGATCGGTTTGAAACAGGTGGTCGTTGGTGAGTAGTTTGGACATTTGCCCGGAGACTTTTCTTTCCTTGTAGTGCTTACGAATCGCATTGAGTCGGGCTGAATTCGTACCAGAAGTCTCAAACAGCATCGCCAGCCCTTCGGAGAGCCACAAGGGAGGCGGAGCGTATCGATTGTGAACACCTCGATTAAATGCAAGTTGGTGAGCCGATTCGTGATACATCGTTCGCGATTTCAGCAGCCAAGACTCCTGTTCCGGCTTGCGCACCAATCCCGACGGATCATACGTCACCATGCGGTTGCTCTTTCGCGAGTAAAAACCGGCAACGTTACCGTTGCGTATATCGATTTCATTGTTCATATAGCGATCGAAGTCTTTCCGCGAGCGCAATACGATGACGATAAAAGTAAACTGGGACTTTTTGAGTTCGAATTTTCGTTTAGCGAAGTACGCTTCAAATCGGTCGATCATCTTCTCAAATGGTTCCGCCCAATATTCAGGTTTCCCCCAAGGATGAACCACGACGCAATTCTTGGTTGTCGAAATGTCATAACGGCTTCCAAACTCTCGTTTGAGCCGAGTCTTAAGTTCGCTCGGAACATATGGCTCGAACTTGGGCGAGACTAATTCGACGTCTTCTTTATCTTTGACTGGAAATATTCGCAACTCTCCGTCAAGCCGCAGCATCGCCAGTTTTTTTCCATCCCACGCCAGCGGTTGGCCAATATACTTTCGTCCCTCATGCGCCAACTTTATCGTTGGTGGTCCAGCTGGTTTGGTTGTTGGATCCGATAGCTCTGAAGCAAACGGAGAGCCTGTCGGCAGGCCCTGTTTTTGAGCTTTCGTTTTGGCTTGGACAGGTTTCTTACTGACTTGCTTTTGGGCGAATCCGCAAGAAGGCCCCAGTCCGACGCCAAATAGGCCAACGATGATGCTAACGATAAGTGGCTTCATTAAAAATTTTCGAGCAGAGATTGAAGTAAAAGTCCGCATCTAACCGGGGTTCTGATTTTATTGTCAACAATTTTGACACAAAGACCAATTGTCGATCAAGATTAACTCAGAGAGTTTCGACGTGGTCACGTTTACTGGCTATCTTTTTTGTTGGCGGGCTGTTTAAAGATAGAATGGGCACATGACAAAACCGCTGTGACAGGAAGGCCAGTTTTTTGAACGTTTATTTGCCCGTGACCACGGTTGAAGCAAGCCATCAGCCTTTGGTGTCTGCCGAAACCAGTGGGGAACCAACTTCGTTTCAGCTGGGCTCCGGCTCCGATGATAAAAATGAAGCCCAGCCTAAGGAACCGATTGTCGAGCAAATCACAGATGGTTACTCCGACGACTTTAAAGAGGATTTGAATGATCCTCAGTGCGTTCAGCAGATTTATGATTTTTCGTTGAGTCAAGTTCGGGGCATGGTCGACTATAACGACGAAGAAGATATCATCCAGGAAGTTTTCTATCGACTTCACAAGTGGCCGATTGGCAACAAGTACAATTCAGCCAGGCACTATTTTTCGTTGTTGAAGATTACGATTCGCCAGGCCATTGCCGCTTATTGGAAGCGAAGACACAGTCAGCGCAACGACGTCCGCAAACGAGTTTTCATCAGCCAACTGGAAAACGATGGTCAACGAAGTCCGCAGTTCGCTGCAAAATCTAACGAAGCGTGGCGATCGGTGCATCTGCAAGATCTGGTTCGCAGGGTGATGGAGAAAGCCAGCAAGCTTTCGGATCAGCAGCGAACGATGTTTCAACTACGGTTTTTGGAACAGAAATCACACGAAGAGGTTGCTCAAATTCTCGGAATCAGTATTCGAACGTCCTATCGGATCGAAACCAGGATCCGTGAAACGCTTCAGAGATTCTTTCCCGATGTCGATCTCGACGGATTTATGTCTTAAAAAACCGGGCATTGTTGAACCGAGGTTTTCAGGTTGTTGTACTGCAAGATCAACTGAATTCATAATTATTTTATAAACGCGACAGGAAGTAGTGCAGGGATGTAAGCCTCGGGCGGCTTCGCAAATTCGATGTTGCTGATATCCAAAAATTCCAAATCGCTAGTGTACGCAAATGCAATTAAATTGCAATAGTTAGTTTGTCAGGCGTCGCTGGAAGCGGAAAACTTACGGGTATA
>CAYSQZ010000400.1:0-3022 GCA_964433035.1 uncultured Pirellulaceae bacterium
AAGCCACCCTCCCTCTGGGAGGGTCGGGCGCAGCTCCGGGGAGGGCCACCTCAGACCCTCCCGTAGGGAGGACGACTTTCTTCTAGCATTGATTTATCTGGCTGCTAAACCTTTACTTACTTTCTTCGACCTTGCCCATCAACTCAGTAATCCACTGATCCAGCCGTTCGATCGGAAGCCCAACGACGGTTGATTCCAATCCGGTCTCGATGTGCAACCAGTCCAAACCGTCTTGGTAGCCAAACGCGCCGGCTTTTCCGACCCATGCATCGGAATCGAGAATTCCAGTCAGCTGTGCTTCGGAAAGAGGGTCCATGTGAAGCACCGTTGCTTCGAGATGCGATTGATAGGTGTCACTGGGGCGATGCCAAAGACAAACCCCAGTTAAAACTTGATGTCTCTGTCCGCTCATCAGCCGCAACATTCGCTCGGCATGATCGCGATCAACTGGCTTGCCTAGAATTTCTGCATTGCAATGAGCAACCGTGTCGGCCGCCAGCACCAATCCGGTATCCAACTCTTGGGCGATCGCCCGGGCTTTAACAAACGAGGCTTTGAGGACGAGCTCTTGGGGCGAACACTGAGAACAAATTCCCTGAGCTACCGCTTCTCGTTCAATCGAATCGTCCGGAGCATTGATAGTGAACTGGTAACCGGCTGCTTCGAGCAACTCGCGACGGCGGGGAGACTGGCTGGCAAGGACCAGAGGGATGTTGAGACTGGTCATGTTTTCTAGATCTGCTAGGCTGAAACGATGAACAAGCGAAACGGCAAACTGAATGTTATCTTTGAGGATAACCACCTGCTGGTCGTCGACAAGCCGCCGTTGTTGGCGACGATGGGATCCAAGCCGGGCCAAGACAGTTTGTATCTGCAAGCCAAGAGCTACATCAAGCAGAAATACGACAAGCCGGGCAACGTGTTTATCGGAGTGGTCAGCCGGCTGGACGCGTTTGTCAGCGGTGTCGTCGTCTTAGCCCGAACCTCAAAAGCTGCCAGTCGGCTTTCCCAGCAGTTTCGCGATGGATCGGTTCAAAAGACTTATTGGGCGATCATCCCCAAAGGCTCACCTGATCAGTTAATGCCGCGCTCGGGAAGGTTGGTCGATCGGGTCGTTAAGAATGAAGCCCAGCATCGCATGGTTGTGTTGCCCAAGTCTAGCCAGCCGGTTTCCAGCGAGAAGGAGGCGCGGTTGAGTTACCAAACGATCGGCGAAACGAGCAATCAAAAATTTCGGTTGGTAGAAATCGAACTTGAAACTGGACGAAAGCATCAAATCCGAGTTCAGTTTTCTAACGCCAATTGCGCCATCATTGGAGACAAAAAGTACGGCAGCAACGTGCCCTTTGAGCGTGGAATTGCGCTTCATTCGCGGAAGCTGAGGATCCAGCACCCGACAAAAAAAGTCCTACAATCGTTCGAATCGGCCGTCCCGGCTTGTTGGAAGGTTGAACGTTTTCAATAAATCTGCGTAGCACAAAATAGAACAGTGCATTGACTGCCGAATTATCGCATAATAGGACGGCAGCAATCTCTGCTCTTTTCTATGATCGGGTTCCTGTTACTAATGAGTACCAGACAAAGCAAATTTCGCGACACCGCCCTTGCCAGTGAACTGGTAACTGAGGATCAGTTGCGCGAAGCTTTGATCAAGATCGTACAAGGCAAAGGTGGCGACCCACGTGTTGCGAACGAAGTCAACGAAAAGAAACTGGCTCAGAAGCTTGTTGAAATGAGGGTCATTTCTGCTTATCAGGCGGACCAGTTACTGACCGGACGTACCAAGCTCAATCTCGGCCCATACACGATTACCGATTGGATCGGTCAAGGTGGAATGGGCCAAGTGTTCAAAGCCGTTCATCAGATGCTCGGGCGAGAATCGGCTGTCAAAGTTTTGCCGCTTCACAAAACGACGCCCGAAGCAATCGAAAACTTCCGCCGAGAAATTCGCGCCCAGGCACAGCTTGACCATCACAACCTGGTCCGTGCCTTTGACGCCGGTGAAGACGGTAACGTGCATTACCTGGTTGTAGAATACGTTCCGGGAACGGACTTGCGACGCTTGGTTCGCTCCAAAGGAAAGCTGACAGTTCAACAGGCTGCAAATATTATCAAACAGTCTGCTGAAGGTTTGTCACACGCCCATGATTGTGATTTGATCCATCGCGATATTAAGCCGGGAAACATTTTGGTAACGCCTGATGGAGTTGCCAAACTTTCCGATCTTGGTTTGGCTTATTACTTGAACGACGCCAGCGATCCGCGGGCCGGAAAGATTGTCGGTACAGCTGACTACCTTTCGCCTGAACAGATTCGCACGCCGACGCAAATCACCAGCACCAGTGATATTTATTCGCTTGGATGCACACTTTACTACGCGGTGACGGGGAAAGTCCCGTTCCCAGGCGGAACGCCAAAAAGCAAGGCTCGTCGTCACTTGGAAGAAACTCCGTGGCATCCGCGTCGATTCAATGAGGAAGTCAGTGATGACTTTGTTGATCTAATTGGCGACATGATGGAGAAGGACCCCAAGGAACGAATTCAAACCGCCGCCGAAGTTGCGGAACGGCTTGCCCCTTGGGCCTCCGATGATAGTCCATTGTTCCGTGAAGACTTTGGTGATCGCCCGCGTTGGACTCCAGCACCACTGGATTCGCCCGACTCTCAGGATACCGATCCAAATGACATCACCGAGATGACGCACAGCGACGTTGGGGATACTTCACAAAGCAGTTTGCATAACACGATCAACGATTCCTCAATTTCCGGGCGGAGAAAGCCACCTCCGCCGCTTTCAACGGTCGGCCAATACAAAGCTGCCGGCCACATCAATGATAAGCTCTCGTTCTCGTTGGCTGTGTTGCTGGTTACTTCAGTAGTTTGTATCGCAGTCGGAGTCTTGATGGGATTTATTATGGGCTACATCCTGGGTGGTAGCTAAGCCTGAGTTTGCAGGATTCAATTTCAGTTGCGTGGGCCTGTCGGTGCCTGTCGATCCACTGCCGAGTACTACCGAGTACTA
>CAYSQZ010000401.1:0-2996 GCA_964433035.1 uncultured Pirellulaceae bacterium
ATTTGCTGATTCGACTGCTCCTTCTGATCCCTGCTTTTTTAATCTTTGGTGTTGCGTTTCAGTCTTCGATGCTACTGGCCCCGATCTCGATTCTCGGTTTGATCCTCTTCGGCACCGCATTGGGTTTATTGGTGATGCCGTTGGGGTCGCTTTATCAGGATGTCGGTCGGTTCATCGCCCTGGCGTTGCCGTTTTGGATGATTTTGACTCCCATTATTTACGTTCCCTTTGATACCTATCCCGGTGTATTGCTAAACTGGCTCAATCCGGCTAGTCCGTTATTGTTGTTGTCGCGAGATTGGTTGTTGCTGGGCGGGGCCGGGCATTTGACCGCCGGACTAATCTTTGGCGCTGCGACTTTGCCCGTCATCTTGATCGGACTGATCGTCTTTCGAATTTCCATTCCCGTCCTCGTGGAGCGAATGAACGCGTAGTCCAACTGTGGAAGTCGCTTGTCTGTCATCTTTGGCATCGTAGCCCACATCTGAAAATCACGGTTCTCGACCTTTCATGCATCAGCAAAACAACGACATCATCCTCGACGTTGAAAATGTGTGGAAAATATATTGCCGCAATCTAAAACGAGCGATGTGGTACGGTGTCAAGGATCTTGGCCGGGAGGTAGTTGGAGCGGGCAAAGACCGCACGGAGCACGACTTACGGACTGGCGAGTTTTTTGCGGTTCGCAATGCGAACTTTCAGGTGAACCGAGGCGAGTGTGTGGCAATGATCGGTCCCAACGGCGCCGGCAAAAGCACGATGCTCAAAATGATCAACGGTTTGATCAAGCCCGATTCGGGAACGATCAAATTACGTGGTCACATCGGAGCGTTGATCGAGTTGGGGACTGGTTTTAATCCGATTCTTTCGGGGCGCGAGAATATCTACATCAATGCCGCTGTACTGGGAATGAAGAAGTCAGAGGTGGATTTGCTGTTGGATGAAATTGTCGAGTTCGCAGAACTGGGACATGTGATTGACGATCCGATCAAGACTTACAGTTCAGGTATGCGAGTTCGGTTGGGATTTTCGATCGCAGCCAACCTCCGCCCTCAGTTACTCTTGATGGACGAAGTCCTCGCCGTTGGCGACGTTGGATTTCGGATGAAGTGTTTTGCGCATCTAAACAAGCTCGTCAAATCCGGTGTTTCAATAATTTTGGTCACCCATGCCGTAGGAATGCTGCAGCGAGTTGCGACTCGCGCGATCGTATTTGGTCAGGGTAAAATTGTTCACGACGGTGAATTGGAAACCGGATGCACAATCTACGAGGAGATGATGGGGGCCAGCGATCGGGTTCAAGCCAAAAAGAAACAGAAAAAAGCCCTGGTCGCATCGGTCGGGACGGTGGAAACCTGCAACCAGGCCGGTACACCACAGCGGGATTTTGAAACCGGCGAGATGATGAAATTGCGCATTGAACTTAATGCTGAAACTACAATTAAAGATGCTCGGTTAGTCGTTGCGCTCTGTTCTCCAGTCCACGGTGTGTTAAGTTCGGTTTCGTCGGCGTATCAGGATTTCCGATTCGACGTGGACGAAAAAGGCCGTACTGTTACACTTACACTTCCTCGAATTCCACTGTTGATCGGGGCGTATCATTTTAATATTTCACTGCTTGGTCCCAAGCAAACCGATTTTTATCACCGAAGTTCTCTTCGAGGCGTATTTCGAATTGTCGGGCCGCCCGTAGATGCCAATGGATATGGACTATACGGAATCACATCGATTGAACATGGATGGAACGTAAGCTAGATGGACAAACCTCAACTTCATTTCATTATCAGTGCCCCCCGATCCGGATCGACCTGGTTGACCACCGCGCTCAATGGGCATCCTGAAATTTTCGGGACTGAGCATCGATTGTTTGGTGATTTCTGTGAAATCTGGCAAAACAACGACGGCACGTCTTCACCGCGAATTACGTTCGACAAGTTTGCGAAGACGTTTGGGACACATTACTTTTTCCAGTTCATGAATCGGGACTACGGCGGATTCGTCGAGGACTTTCAGAAATCGTTTGCCAATTTTCTTTGCCATTTTGCCAGTGCCCGGACTGGCAAAAACGTGATCATTGACAAGATCACACCTTATCCCGGAACCGCTCAGTTGGTCGTTAACGAGATCGAGCGGATGTTTCCCGAAGCGAAGATTATCCAACTGGTGCGAGACGGTCGCGACGTTTTGACAAGCGGTACGTTTGATTGGCTGCTCAAAGATTCCGAAGGGACTGACCGACACGAGTTTTATTTCAAGCCGATTCCCGGAATGCGGTTGGAACGATTCTTCGACGCCAAGGTTATCAAAAAGTGGGCGGCCAATTGGTGTGAAACCATCGACATCTTCGCCGACAAAGAACCGGCAGTGCGGGTGAAGTACGAAGAGATGAAGGAAGACATGTCAGAGGTGCTGGTGAAGATTTTTGAAGTGTTGGAGGTCGAAGCATCTGAAGCCATCGCCGAAAAATGCGTCGAAAATTCAACGTTCAAGCGGATGTCAGGGCGGTTACCGGGGCAGGAAGAGCCGACGGCAAAGGCTCGTAAAGGAGTCGCGGGAGACTGGAAGAACTATTTTACGTTGCCAGACGGCGAGTTGTTTGATGCCCTTGCTGGTGAACAGATGGCGGCAATGGGATACGAGAGCAACAGCGATTGGGTTAAGGAACTGGATCTCAAGCTGAACATGTTTCGTGAGCCAGGTGAGGATTACCGAGTTTGAGCCAGGCGTTGTAGGAATTGTACTTGATGAGTACCGGGATGCAGGGCGCACAAGCAACACCGCATATCAAACCTGACAAGAATAGTAGTCACCCTCCCTTTGGGAGGGTCGAGAGCGAGGAACGAGCGAACGGGGAGGGTTTTGATACAACGTTTATCGGGTTTAAAAACTAAATTGGACTTGAAGCATTCGCACCCTCCCCGGCTTCGCCGACCCTCCCAGAGGGTGCTCTTCGCGGAATTTAGTGGGTGATTGAGAACAAATAAAGCCACCCTCCC
>CAYSQZ010000402.1:0-2994 GCA_964433035.1 uncultured Pirellulaceae bacterium
CTGGTCGAGAGCATCCGTTCGACTTTGCCTTGCTCGATCAAACTGTAGGCGTCGGTACCAACGCCGGTGCCCCGAAAGATTGCCCGGATGTCTTTGAGCCGAGCGGACTCACCGTTGATCATGTATTCAGATTCGCCGCTACGATAGACGCGGCGTGTAACGTGAACTTCTTCGGCGTCGAAAGCAAAAATCTTCTCGGCGTTATCCAGGACGATGGTAGCGGTAGCGGCATTGGAAGGTCGTCGCGCATTGGCGCCGCTTGATCCCTTGAAGATCACGTCCGACATGTCTTTGCCGCGCAGACTTTTCGCGCTCTGCTCACCAAGGACCCACTTGATGGCGTCAACGATGTTTGATTTTCCAGAACCGTTGGGGCCGACAACGACCGTGATCCCGGCTGGAAATTCAAATCGAGTTTTATCAGCGAAGCTCTTAAACCCACTGAGTTCAAGAGCTTTTAACATGGATGACTGGTCATTTTTGCAGTCGGTAGGGTGATACTAAATTTCTGCGGAAACGAGATTCGCTCAAGCGGTTCGTTCAGAGGTTACTAGAATCCGCCCTTAGTTAACGAATTAAACATTCTTGTCACACGAGACTCCTCTGCCTCCTGCTCCTCGGCGATCTCTTTGTCGATTTGGCCGACCGTTTCTTCCTGAACTCTCCGTTTAGATTTAGTTTTACTCTCTTGACCGTCTCTGAACAGCTCTGGCAAAGGCTGTGCGACGTAACGCTCGGATTTTTCAGGTGGCAACTCCCCGATCGACTCGTCCGGAGAGTAGGTGCGACCAAGTTTCGGAACGGCGTTGACGACCAAGCGGGTGTTGAGCGTGTCGGCTTGGTTGGCAGCTCGGAACATATTCATCAGCGAACCGTAGCCATACCCCAGCTTGGCCATAGCACGAATAACCTCCGATATTTTGTTGGAGGTTACGATCTTGTCTTCGCCGTACTTGGCGGAGTACGAGTTGACCGAAACGGTTCCGTTCCCGTTGCCCTTGACCGTCAATCCTGTTTCAACGTGAAGGAAATCGTCAGCCAATGTTTGCTGTTGACCGAACAACACGATCTCAGGTCGCTTGGCTCTGGAAAAATGGATCATCGGTGAAGCTTCGGAAGCAATCTCGTGCAGATGAAAATCGCCCGCCAACCAATCACCCGAAACCAGCGGGTCGTGGGCTGAGCGAGCTCGCATCGCGCGAAAGGCTCCATAACGTGTTTCTGCACTTTCGACTTGCATCAGATCTGACAGGCCGATGCCGGTCGAAACATCATCAAATGATGCCAACGCCGTCAAGGCGTGCCAGCGAAACGCTGGTTCGTCCCGAGCGGCTTTTACCAAAATCTCGACCCCGTCCGCGTGACCGGAGTAAGCCAGGGCTTGAGCCGCGTGGAACTGGACTTCAAGATCTCGATGACGCAGTGCGCGCTTGAGGGCTGGAACTCCCTGTTCGCCAATCGCTTCGAGCTTCAGCGCCGTTTCGCCCGCCAACGTGGGCTGGCTCATTTCTCGGTCCAGTTGCTCCATACGGTTGATGCGATCTTCGACCGGCTCGGAATAAGCCAGATTTTTGATGATCGCAAGATAACGACCGATGTTGAGACGGTAGTTGTCGGGCACCAAAAGATCAATTTGCTTGTCCGTTTTGGGTTCCGCAACTCCCTTGCGGCCTTGCGAGCTAAGAGCAGTAAAGCGTGAGTTGATCGCTCGGGAGATTTCAGTTGTCGTTTTGGGAGTAAAGTCATCGGTTCGAATCGCCAGACCCAGCGGACGGTCTTCGAGGGCTTTTCCGCCACCGAGGATGACGCCATGAAGCTGCTTTGACCGGTCCTGCCGGGCGTCAAACGTCGCGTCAACAATGATCCCACCCTTACCCAATGCGGTAACGTGGCCCTGCCGAACGCCTTTGCCCAGCCGCCGCAAGGGCCGAAGCCGGGAAATCAATAAGGTACCATTCTCAAGGCTTGTTGCCTCGGAACCACCAAGTACCGTGACTTTGAGATCAAACGTTTCGCCTTTGCGGATTCCTGGCGGAAGTAAACCGTAAATGACGACCAGCTCGGTGTCTTTGCTTCTGACAAGGGCCTTGCCGTCGTCGATGTTGTTGTTGAGATCAAGATCGCGAATCAGTTGGTCGCGTTGGCTACTGGACTTGGCGGCGCTACCAGTCCCATCGAGTCCCACAGCAAGCCCGATCCCGTCGACTTTGGCAAAGTTTAATCCGTAGATCCCACAGATGTCACCGATATATTTTGTCTTGGAGACGTTTTCATCATAGAGCTGAACCAGCGGTGCGGTATCAGGGCTTTGCCCGCGACCGATAAGTTTCTGACAGCCTGAAGCCGTCACCACGGCGCCAGCCAGAAACAACCGCCGCGATAATTTGAGCAGCTGTTGGTTGCGCGTGTGAGATTCCTGTTGGCTCAATTCGCGATTGCAAAGAGCTCGTTCTTCAGCTTGATTTTTGGTTTGAGTGTTACTTGATCTATTTTTGCTTGATTTATTCTGCAACTTCATACCGTGCCTTCCTGGCTGGCGGATTTGCTATTTGGTAACCCTTGGGCGAGCTGGCGATTTCTTGGCGCAGCTCAACCGGATGGGAAAGTAGAATTCGGCCGATCGCTCGTCAATGTCAGAACCGCTAGCGTGACTTGAAGCCGCATTGTTCGCAGTATGTTGCTCAGGGCGGAGATTCCAGTAGCGCTACGACACAAGCCCGGCAGGAACAAAAAAGTGCCACTACGATTCCTTGGGCATCACCACAAGCGTCGAAATCGATGGTTTCGTTGCGGGATCAGTATTCAGTGTTTCGTCGGAACAACCACGGTAAACCTGAGGAATGCATTGAACCTACTAAGCGGGGTCAATCAATATGGCAGCAGCGAAGAGTCTCTTTGAATTCGCAAGCACCCCTGTCAGTGGCGATACCCCAAGAGATACACAGCAAGCCATTAAAGAAAGGGCTTTCATAAGGTTAAAAATGAACTGATCAG
>CAYSQZ010000403.1:0-2982 GCA_964433035.1 uncultured Pirellulaceae bacterium
CTTGTCCGGAAGTTTCCGAGATCTCGCTCGATATGCCTAACCAACATCACTTGTTGGCGGATCTGGCGAAACTGAAGCTGGAGAACAAGAACGATATTTTCTATCCATCCCCTGAGCCCTTTGGCGTGATTTCGGCGACCGTTCGCCGCGATGGATAATTTGCGATGGCCGGTAATCCCGAAGGTTCAAAATTTGCCATTGTTAGTTCACGGGTTGTAACTGACGGACGCACGATCCCCGCAGCGGTCGTAATTCAGGACGACACGATCATCGATGTGGTTGATCCTGCTGAGCTTCCTGACGGGATTCATATTCAAGACTTTGGTGATCTGATTGTTTCGCCGGGGCTGATCGACGCGCACGTTCACGTCAACGAACCGAGGCGGACGGAGTGGGAAGGATTCGAAAGTGCCACAGCCGCAGCCGCTGCCGGTGGTGTGACGACGATCGTCGACATGCCGCTTAACAGCAGCCCTGTCACAACGACCGTGGAAAATCTTCGCCTTAAACGTGAGGCTGCCAAGGACAAATGTCGCGTCGACGTTGGGTTTTATGCTGGCCTGATCCCGGGCAACGTAGATCAAATTGATGCTCTGCTGGAACAAGGCGTGCTGGGCGTCAAAGCCTTTTTGTGCGATTCGGGTTTGGATGAGTTCCCTGCGGCAGGTGAAGCAGAACTGCGCGGGGCGTTGAAAAAGCTTTCGGGCTCTGGCGTTCCGCTGTTGGCGCACGCTGAGATTGTTCCGGCGGGTTTCAAAACTCAAATTGACGATCCGGCTTCTTACCTTCAATATGCCAACTCTCGTCCGCCAACGTTTGAGTTGCTGGCGATTGAGCTGTTGATCAAATTGTGCCGCGAGTTTGATTCTCCGGTTCACATCGTTCATCTGGCAACTGCTGAAGGGCTCGAGATGATCAAGTCAGCAAAACAGGAAGGTCTCAAACTTTCGGTAGAATCCTGTCCACACTATTTTTACTTTTGCCAATCAGATATCGCCGACGGACAAACGAGCTACAAATGTGCTCCGCCGATTCGCGACAAAAACAATCGGGATCGGCTCGTCGAAGCGATTACCCATGGTTTGATTGAAACGATCGGATCGGACCATTCGCCTTGTACTCCGGATCTGAAATCTCTGCCAACCGATCAATCGCCCGGCGATTTTTCCAGAGCTTGGGGCGGCATCGCCGGACTTCAGTTAACGTTGCCTGTAACCTGGACCGTCGGAGCCCAGCACGGCTGGGGATTCGAGCTGCTTGCGGAGCGATTGTCGAGCCGACCAGCGGACTTGTTCGGGCTGTCGCGAAAGGGAAAAATCGAAACTGGCTATGTCGCTGATTTGGTTGTTTGGGATCCGGGCGCTTCGTTTGTCGTCGTCGGTGCTGACCTTTATCATCGGCATCCGGTTACCCCCTACGAAGGTCGCCAACTTAAAGGTACGGTCAGATGCACCTATGTTGGTGGGAAGCTTGTTTTTGATGCTGGTCAACTGGCAACTGGTTGCCACGGAAGTTTATTGAAGCGCGGGACGATTTGAAAAACTCAATTGCCAAATACTTGAACTCAAAATCACCGCAGCAATTAGAAGCGGTTTTGGAAACGTGCTGCGCTTCGGGTTCGTGGGTCAAAGCCATGGTTGCCGGCGGCGAGTTTGCCAGTGACCAGGAGTTGATGGCGCGAGCTGAGCGAGATTGGGATAGTTTGGTGGAAGCCGATTATCTTGAAGCGTTTCTGGCGCATCCGCGAATCGGTGACGTTGATTCGCTTCGGCAAAAATATGCCAACACCAAAGCGATCGCCAGCGGTGAACAATCAGGTGTCGACGCGGCTGACGAAGCGACGTTGACGCGATTGGCTGCAGCTAATGATGAGTACTTTGACAAATTCGGTTTTATCTTTATCGTTTGTGCGACTGGCAAAACGGCGAAGCAAATGCTGGAGATACTTGAATCTCGCTTGCCCAACCAACGCGATGTAGAAGTCGCCAATGCGGCCGCTGAGCAAATGAAAATCACAAAATTACGACTAGAGAAATTGGTCCAATGAGCGGAATCACTTCACACGTACTCGATACATCACGCGGCAAGCCCGCAGCCGGAATCGATGTTGTTCTGGAATTTAACTCCGGCGATTCCGAGACGACCCAGTGGAGCAGCGTCGGAAATGGAACCACCAATGAAGACGGTCGAGTGCCGGGGTTGTGCGACGGGCCGATCAAGTCAGGGCACTATCGAATCAACTTTTCCGTTGGCACTTACTTCGAGTCGCAAAAGGTCGATTCGTTCTATCCAGTTGTGCGAATTGAGTTCAACGTCGGCGATCCAGAGCAACATTATCATGTTCCGTTGCTGCTCAACCCGTTTGGGTACTCAACATACCGAGGAAGTTAGAAGCCAATTCAGCCAATTCGTTTTTTGTAAAAAGGCTCTACGTTGCGTGACTGTCGCGAAACAAAAAAAGCTCAGCCATTGGCTGAGCTTTTAAATTTTGATTGCTAAATGTTTGGCAATAGCCTCGTATGCTTAGCGACGTCGGCGAAAGAATCCGCAAAGGCCAAGACCAGCCAAAACAATTCCGCTGCCTGGCTCTGGAACTGCACTTACGTTAAATCCGAATGAGTATTCGTTTCCAACAACAGTTTCTTGATGTACCAGAGTGTAGGTACCTGGTCCTAGAGGTCCAGTGAAACCGTTACCTGCTTGAGTAGCGGTTCCGACGGTACTCAAAACGTCTTCCCCTACAGTGCCAATCAAAGAACCACCGCCAAGAAGCCCACCATTTTGCGTGTCATCAAAGCTGTCGGCTGTCAGTGAAGCAATGGAGCTGGACTCTAGAATTCCAACGAAACTTTGTGCGGCTCCGACATCGTCTCCACTTTCGTAGCTTAGCAACGTAATGCTGTCGAGCTGAGTACCCGCAGCAATTGTGAAGCTAACTGCATCTTGGTCGAACGGAGTGGCTTGTCCGTTGCCTGTAACGGT
>CAYSQZ010000404.1:0-2976 GCA_964433035.1 uncultured Pirellulaceae bacterium
CACCGATTCCTCGGCGGCAATGCGAAACGTGTCGATCAACCGGGAAACTTCGCCTCGCGAATCTTTAATCGGCTTACCGGCTTCGATGCAAAGCGACATGGCCAGCTCGTCGTACCGCTCGGTAAAACGAGTGACGCAGTGGTTCAGGACCTGCTGTCGCTCGTAGGGAGGCATTTGAGCGAATGGTTCTGCGGCCGCAACACAACCCGCGATACCATCCTCAATCGCTTTGGTGTCGGCAAGCGCAACCCGCGCGGCGACATCGCCGGTGAACTTGTCGGTCACCTCCAAGTCGTGATTGGGTTCGCACGGTTTGTTTGCGACGTAATAGGGCCAGTTTTCTTTGATCGTCATTATTATTGCCAGGTTTCGATTGGGTAGTTGAAGATCTTGGTCTGAGGTTCTTTTCGGCAAGGTGGCAAAGGCTTACAGCCTTGCTTAAAGCACTCTAACCACAGGCTGGAAGACTGTGCCACTTTAATAGTTGCCGCAGCTGATCACACAATGCAGGATGATTTACATATCAAGCGTTCTTACACGGCCGGTCTTGATTTCATAAACGCAACCAATGATTTGGGTTCGAGATTCCTTTTCAGCTGCCGCCAGATCAGAGATTGCCTTTAATTGCTTGACTGACTTGCGGACGTTTTCTGCGACCGATAGATTGAGTCGTTGTTCAAAAGGCAGGTTCTTGCTGACTTCTTTCGTGGCCGGTTTGATCTTACTAACCAGCGAGCGAATTTCGTTTGGTTCCTTTTCCAAATCCGAATCAGCTTGCAGGGCAGCCGTTACGGCTCCGCAGCCTTCATGCCCCATCACGACCACAAGCTTCGTTTTAAGATGGTCAACACCGTATTCGATACTGCCAACCACATCGGTGTCGACCACGTTGCCCGCAACGCGTATGACAAACAGATCACCGAAGCCCTGATCGAACAATAATTCAGGTGGAACACGTGAGTCGCTGCAACCAAGAATCGTTGCAAACGGAGCTTGCCCGTCGATCAGGCGTTTTCTCCATTCGTTGGCACTGTGAGGGTGTCGAAGTTTTCCTGAAACGAACCTCGCGTTGCCACTAGTAAGTCGCTCGATCGCATGTGCCGACGTCTCCGGTGCATCTTCACGACCTTCACTGGGCGTGTCTTTGTCGTCCTCTTGAGTGCTCTGGCTGGCCAGTAGCACTCCACCATCAAGCGCCGGAGTCGCACCGCAAACTGTCGTCGCCGCTAAAACCACACCAGCGGTTGCGAATTGTCGTCGAGTCGTTTTGTTTTTCATGATCATAACCGTAATGTTAAAGAGAGGCACAACGACAAAAGCGGCATAGGCTTTCGGCCTGTATGTAAACCGGCCTAAACACAGGGCAGAGGCCGATGCCACTTTCGCTTTCAATTCCAAAAAAATCTAAATTTTTGCACTCTGTTCTTTGATCTCGTGGTTCAGAATCCGATCGTTTTCCGAGTAGTCGACAGGCACTTCGATCAAGTGAACTCCGCTAGTCTCGAAGCACTTCGTTATCATCGGCAACAGTTCAGCACTCGAAGTCACTCGATGGCCATGTGCTCCGTAGCTTTCTGCGTAGGCAACGAAATCCGGATTGCCGTAGTCGAGCCCAAAATCTTTCAGCCCCATGTTCTGCTGTTTCCACTTGATCATTCCGTACGCGTTGTCCCTTAAGATGAGGATAACGAGATCCAGCTTCAATCGCACGGCTGTCTCAAGCTCTTGCGAATTCATCATGAATCCTCCGTCGCCGCAGATCGCCATGACTTGCTGATCCGGGTGCACCAACTTGGCCGCCATCGCAGACGGCAACCCAGCTCCCATCGTGGCCAATGCGTTGTCGAGCAACACCGTGTTGGGAGCCGTTGCTTTGTAGTTCCGCGCAAACCAAATTTTGTAAACGCCGTTGTCCAACGCTATGATCCCGCGCTTTTGAATCGCCTTACGAACGTCGGCCACCAGTCGCTGGGGGTAGATGGGAAAGCGATCGTCATCAACGCCTTCGCCAACGCTGGCTTGAACGGCTTGGCGAACCGTTGTGAAACGCGAGAAATCCCAGTCGGACTGTGGCTCCAGCTCTTCCATGATTCGCCAGATGCTATTGGCGATATCACCGACGACTTCGACCTGCGGGAAATAGACCGGGTCCACTGAAGCCGACGAAAAGTTAACGTGAATGACATTGACGCCATCAGCGTGCATGAAGAACGGCGGCTTTTCAACAACGTCATGCCCAACATTGATAATCAAGTCAGCGGCATCGAAGGCGCGGTGGACAAAGTCACCGGCTGACAAAGTGGTGTTTCCCACAAACAATTCGTGGTCTTCGTTGATCACACCTTTGCCCATTTGCGTTGTCGCGAACGGGATGCCAGTCTTGGCGATCAATTGACGAAGCATGTTACAAGTTCGTTTTCGATTGGCCCCGGCACCAATCAAAAGCAGCGGATGTTTCGCGGCTCGAATCATTTCCACTGCGGCTGCGATCGACTTATCCTCGGCAATGGGTCGGCGAACCTGACTGGCGGCAATCGGTTGCTCGTCGACTGCTTCAGCCGCAATGTCTTCCGGCAATTCCAAATGCACCGCGCCCGGCTTTTCTTCTAGCGCTAATCGGAACGCCTCCCGCACGCGAGACGGAATAGCCGATCCGCTTACCAATTGCCGAGTATATTTTGTCAGCGGGTTCATCATGCCGACAACGTCGACGATCTGAAACTGTCCCTGCTTGCTCGACTTGACCGGTTTTTGCCCGGTAACCATCATCATTGGCATCCCACCAAGCTGAGCATACGCAGCGGCGGTTACAAAGTTGGTGGCTCCCGGCCCAAGCGTTGAAAGACAGACGCCTACTTTACCCGTCAGCCTTCCAATCGTCGCAGCCATGAACCCGGCGGCTTGTTCGTGGCGAGTTAAGATCAACTTGATTTTCGATCGCGATAGGGAATCAAGGAAGTCGAGGTTTTCTTCCCC
>CAYSQZ010000405.1:0-1085 GCA_964433035.1 uncultured Pirellulaceae bacterium
GGAGCAGGAGCTTCTACAACTTCAGGAGCTGCGGCCATTGCAGCCAACTCAGCGACGCTGACAACTTTGTCGGTGAATTGAACACGCTCGACATCAGTCAAGAGAACATCAACTCCATCGGCTCCGGTTAGCCGAAGACTTCCACCTTCAAGAACTTCGACAGTAAAGTCGTTCATCGTTCCTGCAAAGGCAGCGATGTCACGACCGGTACCACCAGAGACCAAGTCATCTCCAGGTCCACCAATTAACACGTCGTTGCCAGCACCACCTCGGAGGATGTCGTCGCCAGCGTTGCCGCGAACTTCATCTGCACCTGAGCCTCCGCGGACGACATCATTGCCTTCGCCACCAGCGACAAAGTCTCTTCCTTGGTTGCCATTGACAACATCGTCACCTGAACCGCCAAAGACCTGGTCATTTCCAGCATTACCCGACAAATTGTCGTTGCCTTGTCCGCCGCGAAGCGTGTCGTCCCCTTGTCCGCCGAGGACTACATCATCTCCGTCATTACCAGCAACCACGTCGTTGCCAGGGCCGCCGTCAACCACGTCGTTACCTTCGTTGCCGCGTACCTCGTCAACTCCTTCTTCGCCAAGCACGAGATCATCGCCTTTGCCGCCAGTTACCAGGTCATCACCTGTACCGCCTTGGACAACATCGTTGCCGTCGCCACCGAAGACCTTGTCGACATCGGCGCCACCATCAAGGACATCGTTGCCTTCATTTCCAGCGACTGAATCCTTGCCTTGGCCGCCTCTAACGATATCGTCGCCTGCATTTCCAGTGACTACATCGTTGCCGCGGTTACCGTTGATGACATCGTCGCCTGCTTCACCAGAAACTCGGTCGTTTCCTGCGTTACCAGAAAGGATGTCATCGCCTGCACCACCAATGACTGCGTCATTGCCAGGGCCACCTTCTACAATGCTGTCGGCAACTGGATCAGCAGTAAAAGATTCACCTGGTGTGCCAGGCTCAGCAGCTGCCAATTCCTCGGCTGTTGGGCTGAGGCCTTCAGGAACCGGAGCAGGTGTAGGTGCCGGAGCTTCAACGACAGGAGCCGGAGCAGGTGCTTCGACAACAGG
>CAYSQZ010000405.1:1185-2972 GCA_964433035.1 uncultured Pirellulaceae bacterium
ACAGGAGCCGGAGCAGGTGCTTCGACAACAGGAGTTGGAGCAGGTGCCTCAACAACAGGAGCCGGAGCAGGTGCGTCGGCAACTCGTTCGGCTTGAAGTTTGGCTACAACATCTGAAACTTCGACAGTTCTGTCAGTGAATTCAAGAAACTCAACGTTTCTAAATACCGTGTCAGAACCTGAAGATCCGTTGACTTGAAGTGTTCCATCATTGTTTAGTTCGAAAGAAAATCCCTCGAAGCGGTTATTGAAGAAGGCTGTGTCGTGGCCACGTCCACCATCGATGATGTCGTCGCCAGCACCACCGACTAGACGATCGTTACCGTCACCGCCTTCAATCGTGTCGCGTCCATCGTTACCGAATAGAAGGTCGTTACCATCGTTGCCCTGAACGAGATCGTTGCCCGCGTTTCCACGAACTTCATCGTTGCCTGCGCCGCCGACAACTTGATCATTGCCTTCGTTACCGGCTACAAAGTCGTCGCCAGCTCCGCCTCGAGCGAAATCATCACCCTTGCCACCGAAAACGCGGTCATTTCCGGCGTTACCATTGAGGTTGTCATTGCCATCAAGGCCTACGACCTGATCGTTTCCTGCTCCACCAGTAAGGATGTCGTTTCCGGCACCGCCTGTAAGGACGTCTTCGCCAGAAGTGCCGTGGATATCTACGCCAGCGACTCCGCTGTTGTCGTTACCGAAAAAGACGTCTTGATCGAAGCTTTCAGCGGCACCAGCAGCGTGATCGCCAAAGAGATCGTTGACAAAGTTCTCAACTTCGGCTTGGTCGACGTTGTGATCAAACTTGCCAAACAATTCTTGAATACCACTGTCACTGCAGAGGTTTTCGAATTGTTCGTAGTCGATTCCAGCTTCGCCACCTAAAGCGGCACCAGCTTGAGTTGCCGAGTACATGATGCGTTGCTCAAGCAGCTCAATGTTGTATTGCTGGTTTTGAGTCAGGTTAGACGGATCAACACCTTTTGAGTTTGACAGAAGGTCGATTAGTGTTTTACGTAGATTCATAACGGGTCCTTGAATTTAGTTGGGTAGGTCGACGTTGTTGTTTAAGAATTAGGGTTGTGGTTTTAAGGTTTAAGAAAAACCGTGTACTGTTCTTTAGCTTTCCCATGGCTTGCATGTATTTCCAAAGTCCAGAAACTACGACAACTTTTGGCACTCAATGGCGAACAGGTAGAATGGAACGAAGAGTCCGGTTATGATGACTGAGAGCGTTAAGGGGGTTCTCTTGGGGGGCCATCGCTTGGCTTAAGGTGCGCGTGCTCTCCAGGTGCGTATTCCGAGCAGCGGGTATTTGGGTCGGCAGGAATCTAAAACTCTAGAGCGCCCGAGCGTTGTCAAATGGCGCAAAAAAACCCCGGCTGAGAAACAGCCGAGGTTTGATTTCAGGATTGGGTTGGCCAGTTAGTTGGCGGATTCCTTTGGTTCAGAGCGTAAGGAGCAGAACCTTCTTCGGCTCCAACTCTAAAGTGATCGGGTGTAACCCAATTGAGTCATGGCCCGCAGAACTTCATCGTAAGATGGGCTGCGACGGTTAGTGAGAACCAACACCTCGCGTACCTTGGCAACGAACTGCTTGGCCCGCTGCTGAACGTTCATTTTTTCGTTTTGACGCTGGTAGCCCATCGCCAACAAGCAAGCGAAGATTTCGCCAGGTTGCTTGACAGGTTTCCCTGTTTTTTGCTCTCTAAGCTTCATTACTCCCATTAGCTCTACAGCTTCAGCAGAGTACTCTTGAGCAGGAGTAGGTTGAAGTTTTTCAATCGTCTG
>CAYSQZ010000406.1:0-2967 GCA_964433035.1 uncultured Pirellulaceae bacterium
CATGAAAGTCGTCTCGCTGCAATCAGGAAGTAACGGCAACTGCTTTTACGTCGAATCGGGTAGCACTCGTTTATTGTTCGATGCTGGAATCAGTGGAAAGAAGGCCCAGGAGCGTTTGGCCCAGCATGGTCGCGATATTCGTGACGTCGATGCGCTCTTCATTTCGCATGACCACAGCGATCACACCAAAGCGATGGGTGTTTTCCAGCGCAAATTTGGTATGCCGATCTACATTACGCCGAGGACATTGGCGGCAGTCAATTCTCATCAGAACATTGGAAAGCTCCAACGAGTTTGTTTGTTTACCGCGGGAAGTTCAAAGTCGTTTGGCAATGTTACGGTTCATTCGATTCCAACGCCCCACGACAGTGTTGATGGCGTCGCGTTTGTGGTCGAAGACAAAACGCATCGCGTGGGAATCCTGACCGATCTCGGCCACGCTTTCGAAGGACTCAAAGAGGTGCTCCAGTCACTTGATGCAGTTATTATCGAAAGCAACTACGATCCGGAAATGCTTGAGTCGGGCCCGTATCCTGCAAATCTTAAGCGACGAATCCGAGGCGAAGGTGGGCACTTGTCCAACGAAGATTCAGCCATCTTGCTAAAGCGGTTTACCAGCGAGCGGATGAAATGGGCTTGTTTGTGCCATCTTTCAGAAGAGAACAACGAGCCCGATCGAGCCAAGGCAACTCACGATGAAATTCTTAAAGGTAAGATTCCGATTTATGTCGCCAGTCGATACGACGTGAGTGAAATTTACGAACTGTGAATCCTGTCTATCGCCGTTCTTCGGATCGAAGCAATCTGCGGTCTGTGTAAGTCCATAAAAAAAGCCCGGTCGAGAAATCTCTCAACCGAACAAGTATGACGTTGAAGTCAGAGATCTGACTTGCGAGAGAATTTTATCTAAAAACCAATCTTCAAGTCAACACGCTGGTTACCCCACAACCGTGGGATTGCCGTGTGTTATTTGTTGAGTAATTTACTTAATAATTTGGTTAGTACTCAAATTGGTAGTTCCGGGAATCGAAGGCCTGAAACTCAGGCTGTTTGGTTTATTGCATCAGGGGAAGTTGCCAGTGGTGGCTTGCTGATCTGTTTTCAAGATAAAGTTTTGAAGCGGACCTTCGTCTACTATCGCCGCTGGTCGGATTTCCAGCTTTGGCTTAAACACTGGTGTCTCCGGTTTGGCAGGCGGTGGTATCAAAGGGACGATCGCATTCTCGGGATCGAATTGACTTTTGGTGTTGCGCTGATTGTTGAAAAATGCCAAGTCGCTGCCACCTGAACTGTGGCATTGAATACAAGTGAGTGAACGTCCGACAAGTTTTTTGGGAAGCGGAGCAGTCGCACTGGCTTGCCGAATTCCTTTGGGCCCCAGCGAGTCAGGTCGTCCAGTTCCTTCCGAGGTAATGGAGCCATCAGCATTGTAGTTCACCCAATACCAATCGTTGCCTGCAGGATTGAACCCCGGAGTTCGGTACATTACAGAAATCGTGTCCAGCGATTTATCTTGCCGATAATTTTCGAGGATCAATATCGAACCGACGGGCAAAGAGTTTGGATTGCTTGCGGCTGTTCGGTTGACATAACTCTTGACCATGCCACCGTGGGGACTCGCCGCTCCGTCAGCCCCTGCTTGGATCGCGAAATGATCGGCCGTTTTTCCAGCTGCGGGGGACCAGTGTTTGTAATTGTTTGAGAGTAAGTAATTCCAAAACTTCTTGGCAAACTGTTTGTCTTTGGTTTGCGAATTTCTTTTGTTGACCGGGGTGTTGGAATTTGGAATGCTTTGAGCCAAACCTGGTAACGAAAGACTGCTCAAGATTACAAGGCACAGCAGTACCGAAGAAATTTGCGAAATCCATCGCATATCGAATCCTTTCAATAGTCACGTCAATCAAGGTTGCCAAGCAATCGGCAATCGGGTGTCCTACCCGATATGGGACGGATTCTACGTAGAATACGGAATCAAAGAAACAGAAGTTGGGTATTTTCTGAAGGCAACGCAGAATGAGTTGCCATTGAGGATTGCGGTTCTGGGCAGATACCCCGCGTTTTCTGGGGTAAGAAATTTCTAAAACAACCAGGATGGTTCGAAATATTTTTCTTAGATTTCAAGCTTCGATGCTAGCGAATTTGTGCCGTTGGGCCTGGATGAGCAACTCTTGAAGCAAAGCGTGGTCAACCGAATTATGATTCGACCGCCTGATGTTTTTGCAATTTACGGATCAGCTCATTTTTTTCCTTGATCCGTTGTTCAAATTGAGATTTCAGTTTCAGCACATAGTTGCGAGCACGTTGCTCTACCAAGGAATTGATTTCCGCCTCGCTAGAAGCTGAGCCAGTATCGTTCTCGAGTTTTGATTTGAGTTCACCAGTGATCTGGAGTTGTTCGTCTAGTTGGCCTCTGAGAGTTTTGGTCGCGGAGAGATATTCTGTAGCCAGATCACTCATTTCTGATTTCTGAGCGGTGAGTTGCTCAATGATGGACTTGCTTTTGCGGTACGCTACTCTGTACTGGGCGACTTTCTGAGCAAGTTCGTCATATTGGGTTTGGTCAACCGTTGAAGTTTGGGCATCTTCAAGTTCTTCAAGGCGAGACTGGCTGGCTTCCTGCTTCTCCTGGATTTCAGTACGAAGCCCCCTTTCCTTTTCAAGTGCCGCTTGAAGCTCATCGATCTTCAACTCTTGTTGTTTAAGCTGTTCTGATTCAGCAGAGCGATTTTCAGCTTTTGCCTGGGTGAGTTGCAGAAGTTTGGTTTCCAGCTCGGCGTACTGTGATTTTTCCTGACTAAGTTCTAATTCGAACTGCTGCGAAGCGGTTTTGAGCTCGACGTTTTGTGCCTGCTGGTTTTCCAAAAGTTCTGTCGTTTCAGCCAAGAGCTTACTTTCTTCCTTGATCGCCGTTTGAAGCTCATCGATCTTTAATTCTTGTTGTTTAAGCTGTTCTGATTCAGCAGCGCG
>CAYSQZ010000407.1:0-2948 GCA_964433035.1 uncultured Pirellulaceae bacterium
CAGCGAGGAATAATGAGGGCAGCGAGGAAGTTGTCTGTTTCTACGACAACAACAGCGTATTAAAAAGATCGCGGCTGCCCAAGGCGTGGGTTGAGGTTAAAACCTCACCTGCATCAAACCCTGCCGATTGACCACACGCGACCGCCATCGCTGAGACTCGATCATAGATATATACTTTTTCAGGCGGGAACTGAGTCGCATAACATTTGATTGACTCGATTTTTGTTTGCAACGTCTGCGTGATGTCATAAACGAACTGGCGTGGCCCCGAGCCGCTCCAATCGGCTTCGTAAAAAAACGAGTAGTAAATCTGTTTGTCGATTTTATGGACCGGTAGTCCATCGAAATGCTCGTCCCATTTGCTCAACCGGCTGTAGAAAATCGCAGCATCGGTGATCTGCATCGCTTGCCAATGGTCGGGTGAGGCGGTGGGCGTTTTCCCTTCGATTCCAAGCACAATTTTGGGTCGATAGATTCGGAACTGCTTTGCCAAGGCGACTCTTGCTTCGAAGCTGTCGAACAAACGGCGGTTGGGAAGCTCAAGGATGATCCGTTTGGCTAATCCAAGTTTGTCCGCTGCAGCGTGGGCTTCTTTAACACGTATGGCCGGGTCGTCGCAGTTTGGAGTCGGTTCGCCATCGGTCAAGTCGATGATTCCGACCTTCAATCCCGAGTTCGCCAAACTCGCCAGCGTCCCTCCACAGCCAATTTCGCAATCATCTGGGTGAGCTCCGACGGCGATAACATCCAGTTCAGTTTCCGATTGAGCGTTCATGGATTATCGTTGTTTGGGAAAGTCGATGCTGAGAACCTTCTTGATTGGAATTGGGGTTTTCTCGCCTGCGATTGAGACGATGACCGCGCCGTCCTCAAAGCCAGCTATTTCAAAGCCGTTTGCACCGCCAAGGGTAAGCTGCTGGCCATCGGTTAGACGCAATTTTCCAGTCCCCGGCATTTGGCTTTTGGGTGGAGCCAGCCAAAGCGTGGGAATTATTTCGGGGCTGTTTTTGTCGTAGTTGACCGATGTAAAATTTGGCGTCGGATCCTGCTCGTCTTCGTCCTGGTCGATTTGAACCGGCTGTTCAATTTTTTCGTCAGAAGCTTTCCAGTCATATCCGATTTCGGAAAGGCTCAGATTGTTCGAAGCGATCCGGCAAGTCGGAAAGACGAGGACGCGATTGCCCATTCTGAAATCGCTGGCCTCTGGGTAACGAGTCGGGTTTCTCGAAACCTTCAGACCCAAAATATCTTCGGCTTTGAAGCTGAGGTTGAAACTCGTGCTGGTCATTTTCAAGCCCGGCTGGACGGAAATTGTACTGCGGTCTTTGAGGATCGCCATCCAGGTGTTGGGACTTTGGTTGGCAGCACCAATTTTTAATTTTTTGTTCTTGCCAAGCGTGCCGTTGAGTTCGTTGGCGAATCGGATCGTTTGCAGTTCGTCCAGACGGAACGTCATTCTATTGGTCTGGGAGACTTGAATAGAAACGGAATTGTTGTCGATCTTGATGGTGTCGAACAACTTTGAGTTGAGGGCAGGCGAAGCACTTTGGCCTTTGGTCTCTTCTTCACTGAGCTGGACCGCTTTAATCAGGTCACCGTTTTTAAGTCGAATTACACCCGGCTTGGAATCGGCGGGGCTTGGAACAGCCACCGGCGGTGAAAAGCAAATGCTATCCACGCCGTAGTCTTCGTCGATCGCTCGGTCGACTCGAAACAGATACGGGTTGGAAAGGATTCGAAGTTTGGCGATTGGCTCATTCGATTTTACGCCCGCGAAAACGCACGGCTTGTCGGTCGATTCTACCGCAGCCAATAACTCACCATCAGCATTGTAGGCTTCGAGGATAAAGTCGCGACTATGATTGACCCGAGCGATGAACAAGCCAACTTCTCTAACGCCCGCGGGAACGGAAGCCTGATTGGGCAGGCAGAATCGGATCTCCGTGATGCCCTTAAATCGTTTGGCGTAAGTGCCAACGGTTTCGAATACACAGATTGAGTTTCCCGAAACCGGCAGCGGCGAAAATTTAAATGGGTATCCCGAAATTCCGATGTAGCCGACCTGAGCAGTATCAAGCCGCAAGCCAAACGGGATGAAGGTATCGTTGACCGAGGTTTGGCGCTTCAGTTCAGCACCATTGGGGGCGTTGTTGAAATCGACCATGACCTGGTCGTCGCGATAAAAGTGCGGTGTCGCTTCGCCTTTTTCGTCGACCTCTTCGTGTGAATGGTACATGCGAACCTGAATCTCTTCTTCGGCGGCAAGCAGCTTGGGAAGATCTACCGGCGTCGAGATCAAGCGGATAGCATCCCGCTTAAATGACGACTTGTTGCCACGAAAATCACATTGGATATTCAGATCACCGGCGTCGCCTTCGAGCACGGTGCCATCTTTAAGCGTGAGTTGGTCAAACTCGCTGAGCGCGAGTTCCTCTTGTCCGTTAAGTCGTTCCAGAATTCGATTGATGCGATAGCGAGATTCGGGAGAGCCGGATTTAGCGCGGAGTTTGATCAGCGATTTGAATCGCCCGCCGATGTTTGGATCAGAGAGTTGTTCTTCGGCCTTTTCGCGGTCGAGGAAATCTTTTCCATCAAGCATGCTGAGGAAACGCTGGATCCTGGCGACTTGTTTGCTTGCTGGAGCCTTGCTCAGCAGTAATTGTTTGACGTCAGAGAACGGAATCGACTTTTTGGTCATGTCGCCGTTTTCCATCACACTGGTCCAGTCGATAGTCTGTTGGTCGACTTCAACGGTGATGACCGAACCGTTATTGAGGCTGAGTTGAAATTCGTTTGCGCAGCATGTTGTAACAAAGAAGCAGGACAACAGCGTGATCGCGCAGAGGGTGAGCCAACGCCCCGCGCGGTGTGATGGTCGTGTCTGAACTGTTGCTCTGTTTGTCTGAATTGCTGCCCTGCTTGTTTGAATTGGCGCACTGCTTGTTTGA
>CAYSQZ010000408.1:0-2898 GCA_964433035.1 uncultured Pirellulaceae bacterium
GTGTCGGCCAAGGTTCCACGGAAGGACTCCGCGACCAGTGATTGTGTTTCTACAACACCGACATTCAATTCCAGTTCCCAGTCACCACCCAGTTCCGCTGCACCCGTTAAGTCATCCGACGCCGCAACATCCGCACCAGTGATCGCGCTGATGGAAGAGATGAATTCTTCACCATTTGCATTTCCAGCCAGTTCGCAACCATAGAACAAGAGGTCGGCATCACCGGTCAGCGCGTCTGCCCAGCCGGCTAACTGATCGGTGTATTGTGCCAAGTTTTCTGCTGACAGTGTCGTGTTGCCCAGCTGGACTTCGCCTTCGTCACCGTGCGAGATGATATGGATCGCGTCGTAGTCACCGTCGGCTTGAGCGAGAATCTCACTGATCTGGGTGACCCCGTTTTCGTTGGCGTCGAGGATTCGGACCTCGAAGGCGCTATCGGCTCGGTTCTCAAGCACTTCGGCCAGCAGTTCCTGACTGTCCTCAACACCTGGATCAACAATGATCAACTCACGCGGACCTTGAATGTCAGCCTGATGAATGCTTTGAACCTGCGCTGGCATTGGCTCTTGTGCATCTGCCTGCGGCAAAACAAAAGTTGCATCCGGAACACCATCGAATAGAACGCGGTCTTCGAGCGACTCAAAAAGCGATGCAAACTGGGGGCGATTCTGAAAAGGCAGCATTGATTTTCAATCCTTTGAAAAGCGCAAACCGTCGAACGCAATACGCCCCCTCAGAGGAGGCGCATTGGCGGTTCTTCAGCAGCGGATAAGAGAAGATTGGTAGGGTGACGGAAAAGTTGTTTGAGCAGGACGACCGAGAAGAGACTGCTGCCGAGTGGCAGAAAGAAAAATGTCTTCCTCTGTCGTGTACGTGTTGCCATCGAGCAAGCATCAATGTCTCGTGCAACGACGATTGAAGCGTTCTTTTGCTGTCAGATATGAAGAAGAGTCAGATCGTTTAAGCCCTGACGACTGTGCCGTTGGATTTGAAAAGCAGACAAATACGGATGACCGATCGCCCGTCCCCATCGGCTTAATCATTTCAATCACACCAAAAAACTAGAAGAACTAACGATCAGAAAGAGTGAGTGCGATAAACCTATTGTTTTCAATGGCAAAAGAATTTGAATCCAAACGATTTAAACACCTAAAGTCGTGCGTCGGCTCTGTGGCCGCACACACCAATAGCTTTCCCCAACTTTCCCCCAATTATTCCCAACCTTCCCCCGTCAAGTGAGCAAACGAAGGCTTATAACTTGCAATCTGAAATCTGAGTTTATTTAAAATTTATTTTATTGAGCCATCTGATTGAGCCAGATATGCGCACTGGATGACCTTAGAAAAAAAATTCTAACGTTGGCAACTCCCCCCAGTGTGAGTAGCCCATCTTGGAAGAGGTCAAAGGCGAAGCGCTACGACAGTTTTCTTTTGATCGTGGAGCCGTCTTCACCTTGTTGGACTTCGAAACCGGCTTCGTGGATTTTGTCTCGAAGCGCGTCAGAGGCCGCCCAATCTTTGTCTTGTCGAGCCGCGTCCATTTCCCGCGCCCATTGCTGGGCTTGCTCGTAAGCGGCCGAATCGGAATCCGACTGAGTCTCCTCAACGGCGTTCTCGATACCCTCGTTGATTGGCGCAATCGACAAAACCGAATTCATCTTCTTCCAGACCGCCAACGACTCGTGCGGATCGGGGTGATCACCTTTGACCCACGGATTCATTACCCCCATAGCGCCTGCAATGTTAAGGTTGTCGGCAAGCGCTTCAGCAAAGGCCCCCAGGACCGGATGCGACAAATCGACCTCAGGATCCTGCCCGCCAGTTTTTTCTTCCAGAGAACGACGAAACTCAACTAGCCGATTGATCGTATTAGCTGAATCGACCAGCCCCTTGGATTGAAAATTCAGATTTTTGCTGTGGTGAGACTTGATCAATTCCAATCGCAGGACCGCTGGATGCCAATTCTGTGTCTTGCCCTCAGGCGTTTTGACTTTCCCCTCAAACACGTCACGAGCCGTGTAAAAATTACCAAGCGATTTTGACATCTTCTCGCCTTCGACAAACAGAAACCGCGCGTGGAGCCAGAACCTGGCGAAGTGGTCCTGGCCAGAGGTTCCGCAGCTCTGAGCGATTTCGCATTCATGGTGCGGAAAGATCAAGTCTTCTCCGCCAGTGTGGATGTCGATTACGTCCTGGCCAAGCAGGGCCCGGGCCATCACGCTGCATTCAATATGCCAGCCCGGATATCCAACGCCCCACGGAGAATCCCATTTCATGATGTGATGCTGGTCGGGCTTCCAAAGCATAAAGTCTCCCGGATGCTTTTTCATCGACTGATTGGCATCTTCGACTCGCCCGCCAGCCCCGCTTCGAATCTTCTCCAACGTATTGCCGCTAAGCGAACCGTACTCAGGAAAGCTCTCGACGCTGTAGTAAACAACACCGTCCTGAGCGATGTAGGCATGCCCTTTATCAAGTAACTTCTCGATCATCCCGATCATCCCTGCCGGGCCTTCAACATGATCGGTGGCCCGGGGAACATTTTGAGGGAACTCGTAAGCCACTTTGTATCCCAGCCGACGTCCATCTTCAAGAAAAGCGTTCATGAAGTATTCGGCGATTTGATACGGATCATTGGGATCCTTGATCGCGCCTTCGGGAACTCGGCCTTCCTTTTTATTGACTTTGACCCGATTGGCCGCCTCCATCATCTTGTCGGCTTGGCCTTCAACCATATGCCCAACATCGGTGATGTTCATGACGTGATGGACTTCAAGCCCCGTCAGTTCCAGAAACCGGCGCAACAGGTCGCCAAAAAGGAACGAGCGAAAGTTACCGATGTGCGCAAAGTCGTAAACCGTTGGGCCGCAGCTGTACATCGAGACTTTGCCCGGCACGA
>CAYSQZ010000409.1:0-2887 GCA_964433035.1 uncultured Pirellulaceae bacterium
CACTTGGCGGGCCTGAATCTGAATCGTGGCTGGTGTATGCAGGGCATCGCGTCGGTGCTTGGAGAGGCCGATCCGCGAGCTGCTCTGCTGAAAAAGTCCGCCGCTGAGCATGCTCAAATGGGTTACAAGTACGTTTTTAGTGGGCACTATGAGGGAGACCATTGGTTGGCCACATTCGCAATCTATCTTCAGGCGGAGCTAGGAGTGAAATCCGACTGAATTTGGCCCTTGGTAATCAAAAGTACCAAATGATATACCAGTCAAGAATTTGACTGCTATAATCGAGTGCTTCAACCAATTCGCGGTCATGCTTTCGATGTCGTTTGTTTGCTTGCGAAAGAGTTCTCAAGGAAAAATTCAGATGTTCAAAAGCCATAACCTCCTGATCTGTTTTGGTCTTGCAATTGTCGTGGCCCTGCCCTGCACTTTAACTGCTCAAGACGAGCCGGCTGCTGGCGAAGCGGCCGCTGGCGGAAGCAAACTCAAACCAACCGTTGTTGTTCAGGAAGAAATGGACGAAGGGTCGTTGATCGAAAAAGTCAGCTACTTCATGGGCTACAACTTGATGAAGAACTTCATGCAGCAGGGGCAGGATTTCGACAAAGAGATGCTCTACAAAGGAATGAAAGCCGCTGTCGAGGGTCCCGATCAAAAGAGCTATGTTGCGGGCTATCAGATTATGAAGCGACTGCAGGATCAAGGTGGTGATCTGACACTGGAGAAAATGTACGAAGGAATGAATTTGGCATCCGAAGGTAAAGAGCACGGAATGTCCAGCGAAGAAGTCCAAGCCATGATGGGCTCGTTTCAAAAGGTGATCATGAAACGACGGACAGAAAAACTTGAAATGGAAGCGAATAAGAACGCGGCAGCCACCAAAGAGTACATGGCCAAGAACGCCCTGAATCCTGCTGTCAAGAGTTTGCCCAATGGTGTGCAGTACGAGGTTTTGGTTCCAGGCACTGGACCTAGTCCAACCAAAGAACAAATTGCCAAAATTGACTACCACGGAACATTATTTGATGGGACGGTTTTTGATTCGACAATTAAGCATCCCAGTGGACGACCACCCAAGCCGGCTCAGCTTACCGTGGGCCGTTTTGTACCTGGTTTCAGTTCAGTTCTCCAAGCGATGAAGGTCGGAGGAAAATGGAAAGTTTGTATTCCTGGTGAGTTGGCTTACGGTGCCCGAGGTTCCGGCAATAATATCGGCCCAAATCAGGGTTTGATATTCGAGGTTTCTCTGCTCGAAATCGTTGAGCCGCCAGCTAAAAAAGCGGCGCCGCCGGTTCGAGTCAAGCCTCCAGCTCAAATCAAACCGGCTCCAAGCTCGAAACCAGCTCCAGGCGCGACTCCAGCTCCGAGCAAATAACTCTAATAGGGAATAGAAAGAGTACTGGGGTTCGCTGAAATTCCATTTCTCGCCATTACGATGGGCTTGCGACAACTGTCGTAAAGCCCTTTTTTTATCAGTAGATCTGACAGGTTTGTAACGAAAGTCTTTTGATGCGGCCGACCAGAGGATGTTGTAGATCTGTCATCGGGGTAGAGATTTTTAAAACAGTTGGATTAAGCAAGAGTCCAGACTTCCGCACTGTTGTCAGTGGCTTTCGGTGGGTCCGGTGTCGTTTGCCGAGGTTGATCACGCCGAGGCCGCTTGAAGTCCGGTGGGTTCGAAAAATCGCCGGCTGCGTAAGGAGTTTTAAACGTGAAAATTGCTGTTACCGGTGCCAGTGGATTTGTCGGCACAGAATTGGTAGGCCAACTGGTCCGCTCGGGAAATCAACTCAAGTGTTGGTATCGTTCTGGCTCTGACACTAGCCGTCTAAGTGATTTGGAGGTTCAATGGGTCGCCGGCGAGTTGGGCGAACCGAAGGCCTGCCAAGAGCTTGTTAAAGGCTGTGACGCAGTAGTTCATTCAGGGCTCTGGCGGTCAGGAATGTCTTTTCAGGCCAACGAATCTGATGTCGTTGAATATGCTCGCGTCAACATTCTTGGAACGCTCCAATTGATTGAGTCGGCGATTGCAGCGGGAGTGAAAAGGTTTGTCTTCGTTTCGACGTGTGCAGTTCACGACCACATTCTCGATGACCGTCCGCTGGATGAGGCCCATCCGCTTTGGCCCAATAGTCACTACGGTGCCCACAAGGCCGCGATTGAGAAATTTGTCCACAGTTATGGACTTGGCTCAGGTTTTCCAATTTGCGCGCTTCGTCCGACCGGGATTTATGGGCTTGGGCATCCGCCAGAACGATCGAAGTGGTTTGATTTGTTGCAAGACATCAAGGCTGGCAAACCGGTTGAGGTAAAGCGTGGTGGCAAGGAGGTCCATGTCAGCGATGTTGCCAAAGCGATTCAGATTTTGCTGTCTGCTGATTCAGTCGCTGGCCAAGCCTATTCCTGCTACGACCGTTACATCTCGGAGTTCGACGTCGCCACGATGGCCAAAGAGATCTGCGGGAGCGATAGCGAGATTATTGGGAGTCAGAAAAGACCTAAGCACGAAATCGATAGTTCGAAGATCCGTTCACTGGGAATGGAATTTGGTGGCCAAGAGTTGTTGCGAAAAACGATGATGGAGATGCTGTAGATCGTTGCAGTGGTTTCGGAAGGCAGCGTTTCGATGGGTGCATCGTTAAACCGACCAACGTCTTACGATTGCCCAAACGCTTAACGATCATTTAGAAAGCAGTTCAAAATCGAACTGTTTGTTTTCTTGGCTCACATCGGCCTCAAGCGTTGTTTTAGTGTTGTACTTTGCTGGTACCATGTTTTCGAAGATGTTGGGCTTAGTCTCTACGGTTTGACTGATTTTCACTTTCTTCGGTCCCGGTGTCACCAAGATTTCGTATTTCCCATCTTTGATAGATGCGGATGCTTGGATCCC
>CAYSQZ010000410.1:0-2868 GCA_964433035.1 uncultured Pirellulaceae bacterium
GAATTTAGTGGGTGATTGAGAACAAATCCACCCTCCTTCCTGGGCCCTCTGGGAGCGTCGGGAACGCAGTGACCGGGGAGGGTAAAATCAGTCTCATTTTTTACTTTGAAAAACATCAACGAAAACCATTTTCGAAGCCCCAAAGCCTTGCCTATCAAAGGAAAACTTACCCTCCCCGAGCGTGTCACCTAGCGGTGACAGCTCGACCCTCCCAGAGGGAGGGTGGCGACATATATGCGTACATAACCACTAAATTGTGCGAAGAGCCCCAGAGGGAGGGTGGCTTGGATGTATCGGATGTCGGCAAAACCAGCGACAAAGTTTCGAGCGATCGGATCGCGAAACAACACTTACCCACTAAAAACGACGAAGGGCCATTTGAGATTGGGTTCAAGAACTTTTAGATTGACCAGTTTGAGTCAAGAATCCTCGTTAAAAACGATGATTGCCTTCAGTTTCTGTGAAAAACACAATCAAAACCGCCATCACAGCATCTGGACTTGTCAGACGACCAACCTTTGTGGGCACCGCTCATATTAGGTTTTGTCCCTAAAGTTACTACGAAACATGACGCGCGGGGTGATGCCCTCCCGGTTAAACGAGGGACACAGTTCGTTTAACCGCGTGGGCATCGCCCCGCGCGTCATTTCCATTTCCACTGCGAAAGGATGCGTTCCGCCAGTAGTCAGGCTGTGCCTGACACGATGCAGTGTTGTCGGTCAACTGTCAGGCACAGCCTGACCTACTAGCTGCCAAAGAATGCGTTCGGCGCTACTTTCGCTGAGTAAAAAGCGACTGTGACGGTTTTTGGACAAAGCCTAGTTGAACCGCCTCGCGGCGTTATGCAAGTCGCAAACACACTGATGGTTCTTCCTCGTCAATTATCGCGATAAGGAACATGGCTATGCTGCGATTTTTCTTGGTTTTAAAATAACCTGTGAGGCCGAATCTTCTTACGTTTTCCATCTAAGCAGACGTTAAAGCTGTGGAGCGATGTCTCAACACATTAAATCCACGAACAAATATGCAAACAATCAAAACGCTTCTTATTTTCCTAATACTATCGGCAACCGCTGCCTATGCAAACGATCGCTATATGCTGCACTACGATTCGCCAGCCAGCGATAAGAGTGTAGCTAACCAAGGCAAAGGAAAGACGCCTACCAAGTTTGGATTTATGCAGACCGCTTTGCCGCTGGGCAATGGTCGTTTGGGAGCCATGTTCACTGGTGGCATCGAGTCCGAGCACTTGATGCTCAATGACATTACGCTTTGGATGAATACCAAACGCGGGCTGGACCCAAAGGAACAGTCGGGAGCACGCAGCGTCACCCCCGAAGACTTTGAAAAGGTACGCCAGGCCTACCGCGACGAAAAATACGGATCCGGTCCGGACAGCATGGAGAGCATCTCCACCGAGTACCTCAGCAGCAAGTTACCGCTTGGCAACTACGCCCCGTTCACCGATATCTGGATCACCACCGGACACGACCCTAAATCGGTAACGAACTATCGCCGCGCCCTCGATTGTCGAACCGGTCTTGGCAGCGTCAGTTATTCAATCGGCGATGGCCAATTCAATCGCGAAGTGTTTTGCAGCTTTCCGCATGATATTGTGGGTACACGTTACACAGCTGAAAACGCGTCACTCAACCTGATCGTGAAAACTCAGACCAAGCACGTCAAAGGACGCCGGGTTGCTGCCGAGGGAAACCGAATCGTGCTGACCTCAAAGGCCAAGATGCTGCAGGATGACGTTGAATTCATGCAAGTTATCCACATCGATGCAGTCGATGGTCAAGTCACTGCTGAAGAAGATGGCAGCGTCAAGATCACCGGCGCGACGGACGTTCGGATCTACGTCGCCGGTTACACCGACTACCTACCAACTTATCCGACCTTTAAGGGACGCGATTTCAAGGGTGATTCCCAAAAGACCATCGGCGCTGCTGTCGCCCTCGGCTACGAAGGCCTGAAAAAAGCCCACGTCGCCGACGTGACTCAACTGATGGATCGTTGTCACCTGGAACTTGATATGACACCGTCGGGCATGACGACTGATAAGTTGATCAAACGGGAAAGCCGGGAGCTGGAAAATCTTTACTTCCATTATTCCCGTTATCTTCAACTCAGCTGCTCACGCAACGCGCCGGTGCCATCGAACTTGCAAGGCCTATGGAATGAAAGCCTCAAGCCAAAGTGGAATTGCGACTACCACACCGACATCAACCTGGCGATGAACTACTGGATGGTAGAAACCGCCAACTTGCCCGGTTCGTTTCAGCCCTACGTTCAATTTATGAAAGTCGTCGCCGAATCGGGCAAACATAGCGCCCGTGAAACCTTTGGCATCGACGACTCATGGAGTATGGGACTCAACGGTAACGTGTTTGGGTTCACCGGGCAAAATCAGCATGGCAGGCGTAACCAACAGGCGGGTCATTGGCTGGCACAGCATTTGTTCGAACACTACGCCTTTGGAGGCGACAAGGAGTACCTGGAAGAGGTTTACCCGATCATGAAGGGAGCCGCTGCGTTTTTCGTTGAGTATTTGGCTCCATGGAAAGATGGCACGCTGGTCGTCTATCCCACCTGGTCACCAGAAAATGCCTACAGTGCCAACGGAGGCAAAGCTGGTAAACTCAACAAACAATGTTACGGCGCTGCCTGGGATCAGCAGATGATCTTGAACCTGTTCACTGACTGTATCGAAACGTCTTACATTTTGGATACAGACACGGAGTTCCGTGAAAAATTGCAGAGCATAGTTCCCAAGCTTAGCCCGCAAAAAATTGGCAAGCATGGGCAACTGCAAGAATGGCCTGACGACCGAGACGACCCCAAGAACACCCACCGCCATATTTCTCA
>CAYSQZ010000411.1:0-2847 GCA_964433035.1 uncultured Pirellulaceae bacterium
CTGACCTACTGTTACGTGTACCAACGACCGCCAACTTCGAATCAACAGAAAAACTCAAACAAGAAAACCGACAGTGCCATTGGAAGCGTAGCGCCGGTCGCCTACTGGATTGCTCGTGAGCTCGGATTTGAGCCCAAGGACGACCCCGAGGCTGCCGGACTCATGCTTCGAGCGCATTTGCGCAAGCTACGGGACAAACGGAAGTTTAAGACCAAAGCCTAGCGCGGTTGTCAGACGCCGCTAATCCCCAATAATGTTTCTTTGTTCAAATCTCAATAAATCGTTCAATCTCAGTGGAATTATCGTGGCAGAAAAAAAATATGACGTGTTTGGAGTTGGCAACGCGATCGTCGACACACTCGCACAGGTAGAAGATCAATTCGTTACTGACCTCGGACTTGGCAAGGGCGGCATGGCGCTGATGGACACCGAGAATCAAGCCAAGGTCCTGGCAGGCCTGGAAAACCAGGATCTGCGAATGGCTTCGGGCGGTTCGGCGGCCAACACCATGGTTGCGATTGCGCAAAGCGGCGGAACAGGAATCTATTTCGGCAAAGTCGCCAAAGACACCAACGGTGAGTTCTACAAAACCGACATCGAAGAATCCGGAATCTCGTTTCCGGTAACGATGGCTCCTGAATCCGGGTTGCCAACCGGCACATGCGTCGTGCTCACCACCCCCGACGCCGAGCGAACCATGTGCACGCACCTGGGTATCTCTACGACGCTAACCAAAACTGAAATCGACGCCGATGCGCTGGCTCAAAGTAAATGCAGTTACATCGAAGGTTACCTCTGGGACGCCGAAAAGCCTCGAGCCGCTTGTGTGGAAGCATTTGAGCAATCAAAAAAGCTCGGTGTCAAAGCTGCTTTTACGTTCTCCGACGCATTTCTGATCGGTCGATTCGCAGATGATTTTCGCAACGTCGTTTCGGAATATTGCGATATCGTGTTCTGCAATGCCGACGAAGCCAAACAATTTTTCGAGTCCGATTCTTTGGAGGCATGCACTTCCAAGATGGCTGAGATCTGCGATTTGGCTTTCATCACCGATGGCTCCAATGGTTGTCATGTCGTTGAAAAAGGAAACGTCACACTGGTTGAAGGCTTTCCGGTCAAAGCGGTCGACACCGTTGGAGCAGGTGACGCTTTTGCCGGCGGCGCACTTTACGGAATCACCAATGGCTTGACGGCTGCCCAATCGGCGAAGTGGGGCAACTACTTTGCGTCCCGCGTGGTCGAGATCATTGGCCCCCGAATCGACGGCTCGATGAAAGAACACGTCGCTTCGATCGTCGGATAGAACCGTGATCTTGGCGGAGTCACTCACTGGTATCTGTCGTGCTCTTGGATCCTTTTCTTCGGTCCTTCCTGACGATCCCGCGATCCGCCTGTCGTCTACCTTATTTTTTTATGCTTGCGGCGCGCCGCGCTGTTTCACTTGATAGAAAACGACCCATGAGCAAGATCAAACGAATTGGAATCACGACCGGCGGCGGCGACGCCCCGGGGCTAAATGCAGTGATCAGAGCCGTTACCAAATCAGCTCTCAAACGAGGCTGGGAAGTTTTTGGCATTCGTAACGGTTTCGATGGACTCATGTATCCGGAGCACTTTCCCAATGGCGGGATGATTCAACTCGACTCCGATGCGGTTCGCGGGATCTCTCATATGGGCGGTACGATTCTGGGTTCGACCAACCGAGGCAATCCGTTCTCTTATGACGTCAAGGGGCCCGACGGGAAGTCAGAAAAGAAAGACCTTTCAGTGCAACTGCTCGAAGGCATCAATGAAGCCAAGCTCGACGCAATTGTTTCGCTTGGCGGGGATGGCTCGATGGCGATTGCGAATCAAGTCGCCAAACTGGGAGTTCGAGTAATTGGAGTGCCCAAGACAATTGATAACGATTTGTCGGGTACCGTTGCGACCTTTGGCTTTGACACGGCGGTCTCCTACGCGACCGACGCGGTCGGGCGATTGCACTCGACGGCTTCTGCACATCAACGTGTAATGATCGTTGAAGTCATGGGGCGCTACGCGGGTTGGATCGCGTTGCACGCAGGGATCGCGGGAACGGCTGATGTTGTTTTGATTCCAGAAATTCCCTTCGACATCGAAACCGTGGCGGCCAAGATAAACGAGAGAAACGAAAATGGACGTAACTTCACCATCATTTGCTGCGCTGAAGGTGCGATGCCAATCGGTGGCGAAGCGATCTACAAAGAGCAGGGCGGAATCAAAAACCTGGGAGGCATCGGTGAAGCGCTCGCGGAAGACCTTCGCAACCGCATTCCCAATCAAGTCCGCACCGTCGTTCTGGGCCATTTGCTTCGCGGCGGGACGCCAACAGCGCGTGACCGCTTACTTTCGTTCCGCTTTGGCGCAGCGGCTGTTCGCGGTTTAGAAGAAGGCAAGTCAAGTGTGATGGTTGCTCTGGACCCACCAACGGTCAAGTACGTGCCGCTGGAAGAATGCACCAAACGAATCAAAGTCGTTCCACTGGATTGCGATACGATCGCTACAGCGCGAGACCTGGAAACTTGCTTGGGCGACCAGCAAGCGTAAGTCTTACCCCATCAGAGGTAGGACTCGGGAACTCACATAGATGTTGAGCTCGCCCCATAGGAGGTTGGCTGGCTTGCGATGAAGCCGAATCACCGCTAACCGACTGTCTTCTTGCAGCTATCCCCGCGTATTGGGCAAGAATCAGGGTTCCAAAGTGTGCAATCCGCCCCAACAAAGGGGGCTTAGCTACCACAAAATCGCACTTAATGCGACTTAGTTCGACTAATCAAACATTACACAACTATTACATTCCCCAGACGTGCTGGGGGCACCGTTTTTCCC
>CAYSQZ010000412.1:0-2817 GCA_964433035.1 uncultured Pirellulaceae bacterium
ACCTACGATTTGATCGCTTAACAATTTTGTTTTTACTTTCCAGCATCTACAAAACGCTCGACCAAGCCGCGATAAGTCGTTGGCGCGGAATCGTGTCGCGCATTGACGGACAGTCCAGCAAACTTGAAAAACTGACTGACTCAGAGCTTCGTAAGAAAAGCCTTGCGTTAAAGTACGAAGTCCTCAGTGGCAAACCGCTCGACGATATCGTCGTCCCTGCCTTTGCTCTGGTTCGTGAAGCCGGCCGTAGGACCATTGGGCTTCGTCACTATCAAGTTCAGCTACTCGGCGGGATCGCGATGCACTTCGGCAGCATCGCAGTCATGCAAACGGGCGAAGGAAAGACGCTGACCGCGACCTTGCCCATGTTCCTGGCGGCGCTGACTGGCAAAGGGGCCCACTTGGCCACGGCCAATGATTACCTTGCGGCGCGAGACGCCGAGTTGATGCAGCCAATATACGAGGCACTCGGGATGACTATAGGTGTCGTGCAGGGAGACACTTCGCGTGTCGCTCGCCGCAAAGCGTACGCTTGCGACGTAACCTATTCGACGGCTAAGGAAGTTGGTTTTGACTTTTTGCGTGATCGGCTTTTCCGTCGTCGAATGGAACTGGGGCATCTGGGGATGGTCGCCGAAATGATCGAAGATTCGGTGGCGGACAACTCGTTGATGACAGTCCAAAGGGACTTGAATTTCATGCTTGTCGATGAAGCCGATAGTATTCTGATCGACGAAGCCAGAACGCCGCTCATCGTCAGCAGTGTTCCTGACGAAGTTGCGTTGGCCAAAACGCAGCTCTACAAATGGTCCACCGACGTTTGTGAAAAATTTGTTGAAGACGAGCATTTTAAAGTCGACCCCAAGAATCGTAAGATCTCGTTGACAGCCGCGGGCCGTCGAAATGCACGCATGTTGCCCCAGCCTAAGCTTTTGGCCGGGACTCCGATGATGGACATTTACGATCAGCTTGAGCAAGCGATCTTTGTTGAGCAGAATTATGTTCGCGACCGGCAGTACGTGGTCCGGGATGGTGAAGTCGTGATCGTAGATGAGTTCACGGGACGATTGGCCGAAGGACGGAAATGGCGAGCCGGTTTGCATCAGGCGATCGAGGCAAGGGAGGGGCTTGAAATCAGCGTTGAGACAGGTGAAGCTGCTCGGATTACGATTCAGGATTTGTTTCTTCGCTACAAACGTCTGGCTGGGATGACTGGAACAGCAGCCAGTTCAGCCAACGAGCTGAGGAAAATATATGACGTCCGCGTGGTTAATGTGCCAACCAATAAACCGCCCAAACGAATCCAGTGGCCTGACTTGGTGTTTGGCAGCGAGTCACAAAAATGGAATGCGATCGTAGACGAGATTGACAATATCCATCAGACTGGACGACCGGTGCTGATTGGAACACGCTCGATCGACAAATCTGAGACGCTTTCCCAAATGTTATTCAAACGAGGGATTGAGCATGATGTGCTCAATGCCAGAAACCTTGCTCGAGAAGCCCAGATCGTAGCCGGGGCAGGGCAGGTCGGGCGGGTTACCGTCGCGACCAACATGGCTGGGCGCGGCACCGACATCAAAGTCTCGCCTCCGTCATTGGACTTGGGTGGGTTACACGTCATTTGCACTGAGATTCATGAGTCAGCCCGAATCGATCGTCAGTTGATCGGTCGCTGCGGTCGGCAGGGCGATCCCGGAACCTACCGGCAGTTTATGTCACTCGAAGATGAGTTGTTGGAGTTAGGACTGGGCAAAGCCAAAGCCGGGCGATTGTTGGCTCACCAAAGTCTACCGCCGAAAGTGCTTGCCCGATTTGCGAGTTTGTTTCGGACTGCTCAAGGCAAAATTGAAACACGACATTTCCGGGGCCGAAAAATGTTGTTGCACCAGGAAAAGCTTCGCCAGGAAATTCAGCGGGAAATGGGACAAGACCCATATCTGGATACCGCAGGGGAATAAAACTTGCTCGGTCGGTTTTGCGGATCTAAGTTGGAATCTTGTGGCAATATCTTTTGAGGAGATTCGATGCAGTATCCGCTTAAAATGTCGTTTAAAATTTTGGCCCTTGCGCCGCAAATTAAAGTTGTCGACGCTACGGGAGCCGAAATTTGTTACGTCAAGCAGAAAATGTTTCGCCTGAAAGAAGCCGTTTCGGTATTCTCCGATTCGACCAAAACTTCAACGTTGTGTGAAATTAAAGCAGACCGGATGATTGACTGGTCGGCTTGTTATCACATGTACGACTACAACGGCGAAGCGTTTGGGTCAGTGCGTCGGAAAGGGATGAGGTCGATTTGGAAAGCGCATTATCAAGTGCTCGACGAGAACGATGTTCATATTTCAACGATCGAAGAAGAGAACCCAATGGCGAAGGTTGCCGATTCGTTGCTTGGGGAGATCCCGTTGGTGGGAATGCTGTCAGGATATCTGTTTCATCCCAAGTACTTGTTAAAATCTCTCGATGGTACGCCTTGTCTGAGAATGACGAAGGAACCAGCCTTTTGGGAAGGTGCATTTCGCATCGATAAGCTGATTCAATACGATCCCGTCGATGAGTTAAGAGCGTTGATGTCCTTTTTGATGATGTCGCTTTTGGAAAGCCGAAGGGGCTGATCTTCGGTAGACATTGTTCGCCCCATTGTTTGCCCGCATGTCGATGTCGACGATTGGTAGCGACTACAGCGAGTTGGCAAGCGGAGTACCAACCCTGCCCGATCAAAGCCGGTTCATCGTCTTTTCTCGAACCTCCCAATCTTATCCAGGGGGCTCTTCGCGGAATTTAGTGGGTGATTGAGCACAAATAAAGCCACCCTCC
>CAYSQZ010000413.1:0-2762 GCA_964433035.1 uncultured Pirellulaceae bacterium
TTGATACTTTGTGAAAACCAGGAAGACCCAAAAAGCAATTAACTGGACCTGTCCCAATAGTGTTCGGCACGCCAATTGCTTTGTCTATTGTTTGACTCGCAGGAAAGGATTTCGCCGGTTTTAGCTGGCTTGCGATTGTAAGAATTACCAACGGATATGTAAGAAGGTGCGTTGGTATCGCGAGGGCTGCTTTGATGCCATCGTCTCCGATTACCGAACGCGACGTTGAAGGCCTTAAGCACTTTGCGAAGATCCGCAGCCTGCTTGGCTCATTGCATTCCAATGGGTGTGATCGAGACAAAGCCAACAATCGCTCGCTTCATATGGATGAGTATTGCTTGGGCGTGCTTCTCTATTTGTTCAATCCGGCGATCACTTCCCTTCGCGGCATCCAGCAAGCCAGTGAGCTTCGCAATGTCCGCAAGAAGCTTGGACTCAAACGGGCGTCACTTGGCTCACTAAGCGAATCAGTTTCGGTTTTCGATCCAGAGCCGCTTAAACAAATCGCCGTTGACCTCTCAGCTCAGGTTCCTGGGCAAGTCGGCGGTGACTTTTCACGAATGAATCAAACAATCACCGCTGTTGATGGCTCTGTCATCGATACGATCGTGCGGGTCGCAGAATTGGCGTGGGTTCCCAAGAAGGGCGGAGACTTCAAGCATGCCTACCGACTACACACCCAATTCGAAGTTCTTCGCGGGGTTCCCAACCGCATCGACGTAACGTCGGCCAATCCCAAGGGCGTTGCTGACGAGCGAGCTGTTTTACAACCAACGCTCGAGTCAGACCGATGTTATTTGACAGATCGCGGATACGCAAAGTTCGTGCTTTGGAACCAAATCAACTCGATTGGCAGCAGTTACGTGTGCCGAATTCGTGACAATTCAGTTTACGAAGTCACTAAGCAACGCGAGCTGACCGACGAAGACCTGGAGCAAGGCGTTCTCTCAGACCAAATTGTTGCCATGGGAGCCAGCAGCAAAGTGAGCCAACGCCCCGATCACTCGATTCGAATCATTGAAGTTGCTGCCACACCGCACACAAGCCGAGGCAAGTACAAAGGCGGCAGCACCGGACATTCCTCAGACGGCAAGATGCGAATCGCGACCAACTTGCTTGACGTACCGGCCGAACTGATCAGCAAGCTCTATCGTCTGCGCTGGATGATCGAACTGTTTTTCAGAATGATCAAAGGCATGCTGGCTTGCAGCCATCTTTTGAGTACCAAACAAAATGGCGTAGAGATCCAAGCGTACATGGCGATCATCGCTTGCTTGTTGATTCTCATCTACACAGGTCGCACGCCGACCAAGCGTACGTTTGAAATGATCTGTCTTTACCTACAAGGTTGGGCTGAGCTGGATGAACTTGAAGCCCACATCGCAAAGCTCAAGCAACCAAAACAAAAAAAGAAATAACCCACCCGGCGACTGTCTAATTCGCCGACGGAACTCTTTCTGCTGCGCGGTCCCAAAAAGAATCATCGCAGGCAAACCAAGACAAGATGCCACTGGCACCTAGTGAAGCTGAAAATCCAAAATTTTTGCCGACAGCATTTACAGTGCCGAACACTATTGGACCTGTCCCCGTTTCATATGAATTAAGCTTGGCTGGTTATGCGAAATCCTCCTTCTCTCACCAAGCATTAGGTAAATTTGAATAACTTAGGGTATTTTTTCGGAATACTTAAAATAAGCTTGCGTTGCTGGTACTGAGGCCTAGAATTATCTAATCGTGTAAGCGCTTTCATCCTGATTGCATTCAAATCAGCATATTTTGTCTACTAACATCGAAACCGCTTACAGTTGCCTTAACGGGGGCGTAGACGCTCCCTAATCTACCATTTAACCAACCTCCACTAAGAAGGACTTTACAAATGAAACAGCAACTTATTTTTTTCCTCGCCATGTTTGCCGCGGCGCTCACCGCCCAAGTGGGTGTTGCCCAAGTCGTTGTTGACTTCACCGGAAGCGTGGCCCCCGATTTCACGTTTCTTGCGTTCGACACAGCTGTGACCCCTACGGACGACGGGGTTACTGTCACCCTTCCGGCAAGTATGGACAACTTTGGCGGCCTTGGCACCAACGACAACTTGATTGCCACGCCTGCCCTCAGCCTAACGGGCACCGGCTTCGTGACCGCTCGGGTGAATGCTACCAACGACAGCCCGCTGATCATTGCTTTCCGCGAAGCGTCCGGCGAGTTTTTCAGTTATTCGATTCCTGCGAGTAGCTTCAACGACACCACGTTCACGACCGTTAATTTTGATCTGGATTCGTTCTTCTTCAACGGCGACGGAACTGATAACACTCCCAACGAGGCCATCATCGAAGCCAGCGTCCAGACGCCTTTCGGTGCAGGTAACGCGTTTGACTTCACGGTCGCCAACATCGGCATCGAGGTCGTGCCTGAGCCCGGTTCGGTGTCCTTGTTGGCATTGGGTGGACTCGCACTGGTGGGAAGGCGCCGTCGTCGCAACGCTTAATCTAGCGGCATCCGACACAACCTGTCTTTAACCATCGGCCCGCCTTTCTAGGCGGGCTGATTTTTTTTGCATCACTACCGTTCCAGAGCCTGGTTCATTGGCACTGTTGGCGAGTCTGATTCCAGCGATTGCCATGCGACGAGAAGGTCGTAGTCTTTGGCTCTAAACTCGCTTATGATTTGGCGTCCGCGATTGATTTCGCGGACGTTTTTTTGTACACGGCCATTTCGGCACATTCTGCCGGCCCACTAAGCCTCCATGGTTGAAGCCTCCGACT
>CAYSQZ010000414.1:0-2751 GCA_964433035.1 uncultured Pirellulaceae bacterium
AATTGGTTTACGCAAAAACGCTCCGCAGGGAGGTAAGGCTGAAGCAGAACGACTCACTTAACGAAACTGCCTGATTTGAGGGTTTCTGACGCTATCGGTATCGAATTGCTCGAAAAATTTGATCAAATGCAAAGACTATTGTACAATTAACAGTGTAGACTTATCCATCAGAAAGCGAGCCCCGCCGAAAGCTAACTTCAAAAGACCCCGCTTTGGCCTAGATGGAAATTATTTCAAGCCAGTTTTGCTCCGAGAGATTCACGATGACATTTTTCATTCAGCGTTTCAGCTTTGCTCTATTTTTGTCCATTTTGGCTGCCAATTCCGTGTTCGGCCAATGCAACGTTGAAAGTAGGTTTTCTTTTGTAAACACCTCTTTGCTTTCATTTGATCCAGATACAGGAGAGGGGTTTTCTGATGGCGGCATAATTGACTTTGTAGGGCTCGGGCCATTTAACGAATCTTCTTCATTTGCCACGATAGAAGCCGCTCAGATTTCTTCAATTGTCAATTGCGTCTTCTCGGTTGATAGCTCCTCAAGCGTGGGGAATGGGCCTTTTGTGCCAAGCGTGCCGGGAGCGGAGCTTTTTGCTGTCGAAGGTATTACAAACTTTGGCGTGGAATTTGAAATCCTGGAGACAACTTCTTTTTCTCTTGTCGGTTTCAATGACGGTGGTTCTTTGCAGTTAGACGGGCCTGCGGGATTTCAAGACATCAATTTGTTTGGCGTGGAACAGCTTGATTTGTCGGGGCAACTTGAACCCGGGGAGTACAGCTTTTTCTTCGGGACATTTGCTTTAGATCCGGGCGACAGTTCGGCGGGCAATGTCGTGCTTACGATAACAACAGAGTCTGTTCCCGAACCGTCTTCGCTGTCGCTGCTGTTTGGTGCGGGATTGATGACAATCGCTAGACGCAAGCGACGACGCAGAAACTAATCACGCTTGCTTAGTTAGGAGTTTCCGGATAGCTGACTGGTTAATGGTGATGGGCTCTGCTTTGCTTTTGGACCTGTCGATCCCGCCAATGAACAAACGATTGGCCTTAATGTAGGTAATATCGTTCGTGAAGAACTCGAAAGCGCTGGCTTGCCAGTTGACTGGAATGGCACATTTGAAAATCGCCTCAAAGTTCCAAGGCTAAACTGGCAGAAACGATAGCAACATATCGTGGCATAACAATACGATCGGGATAGGGGCCGGCTTGCACCGGGCCCCTCCCACACCACTTGGCATGCGGGTCCGCACTAGGCGGTTGAGCACGAGTTTTAAACCAGCGCGTTGCCGCACTGGCTCAAGCCATTGGATGACGAACAGCGTCGCGTCTGCTTAATCGCCATACGGCGAATTGCACTTAGCAGTGCTCACAGAGCGAGTTGTCTGTCATACGTACTTGCTCGTTCCCTTCGGGCCTTCGCCAACCACGTGGGTTGACTACTATGCCTTCTGCTGACTTCCCATCGGCACTGCTGTGCTTACACGCAGCAGCCCGGCCTTTCGAGCAAGCTCTACTCACCGGTACGCCAATCGAGCCGGGCAAGGGGAGAGTGCCCGTCCTACTATCTATCGCTCAGTTTTGAGTATTTGGCGAGGGAAGAGCTTTGCATACACCCTAGGTTTTCTGTTTTCCGAAGTGGACGAGGTTAAGAGTCCTGCAGCATTACCTGTGAATCAGGGACTCGCAACCTCGCCCACTACATAAAAACTCGGGCTTGACGAAATACCGTCGGTAAGCAGCTTTTCAGTCCAACTACCATAATTAGTGTCAAAAATCGCACTTACTGTAAGTAATTTTCCAGCATCGCTGTGAAATCCACTTATGAATCGATACTTGGTATCATTTTAGCGATAATATTTAGGTACTGAGTTTAACGACGTATCGCGACCTACCCGCCGCAGTCCTTAATCGGAGGCAATACCATTTTCACCAACCAGCATTTTCTCCGGCACTTGGTTCCATCGACTTTCATTCTCTTTACCAGTTTGGTTTCGATCGCAACGTCACAAACTGTAATTTACCAGAACAATTTTGATGACGATCCGATCGGTCAGTACACGATCTCAAATTTGAACGCCGACTGGAACACACCTCCGTTTGACAACGGTGTTGAAGAAGGTCGAGCTTCGATTATTAACGACGATGATGCTTTCTCTGGTAACTCATTGGCGGTTGAGTACCCTGCGGAAATGCACCGCTCAGCGAATACCGGGGCTCAATGGCAGCTTCTGTTTGACCAAAGCTACGACGAGCTATTGGTTGAGTACCGTGTCAAGTTTGATGAAGGCTTTGACTTTGTGCGGGGCGGCAAGCTACCTGGACTGATTGGAGGCACCGCCAACACCGGCGGAAACCGTCCTGATGGAACAGACGGCTTTAGCGCTCGGATGCATTGGCGGACAGATGGCTCTTCTGGTTCACCGTTAACCACCGACCGCGCTAACATCACTCAGTACCTGTATCACCCCGATCAGCCCAATGCGACAGGTGAAGATTTTCGTTGGAACGATTCGGCAGATGCAAATTGGGAGATTTTTGAATCGGGTCGCTGGTACCACCTGCGGCACCGCGTGGTAATGAATACCGTCGTTGATGGTGAGGGCCAGCATGACGGCATCGTGCAAGCCTGGTTGGATGGCGAGATGGTTCTTGATCTTCAAAACATCCGGTTTCGCGATGTCACGACGTTTGCCATCGACGGTTTTTACTTCAGCACTTTTTTTGGTGGCTCCGGCGATCAGTGGAACACTTCCA
>CAYSQZ010000415.1:0-2740 GCA_964433035.1 uncultured Pirellulaceae bacterium
ATGACGAAAATGTCGAGATAAAACGCAAAAGTGATATTAGTTTTGCAAAATGGAATCGCGTAACCAAAGAGATGGGGAAGTTTTGCAACGCGCTAGGGAAGCTTCTCGGCAGGCGCATGAAAAATTCATGGTATGTCGCTGCCGTGAATCCTATTCTGATGGGGACAGTTCTTGTCCATGTTTGATTTTCTTCAACTGCTGTAAGTTTTGCAGGAAATGAAAAATGGAAACGCGTAACCAAAGTAGATGGGAAGTTAATTTGGAAAAGCTATAGGGAAGCCAGTTCGGTAAGCGCATAAAAAAAGTCACGGCATGTCGCTCCATCGTCATGCCATGACTTCTATCCTGATGGGGGACAGTCCGTGTCCCACCTTCCGGCGTTAGGTCCTAATTACATTATCGACTTGTCAAACCAAACATTTAAATGTTTTGAAAACAATCTGCTGGCGTATTGTTACAACCGAATTTTTTTGACACCATGCATTGGGTTCTGAGGATTGAGTAAAGTTTGTGTGGCAATTGCTTGCTGCAGCTGGCAAAGACCACCGGGCCAAATGCCAGCGAATTTTCAGTTGTTGGGTGATTTTGCTTCGTTTCAGTACCCGTGACGCTGACGGGAGGTGTTGCCAGGGTAGTACCGGGGTCGCCGTGCTTAGGGTGAATTGCCCCAGTTAGGATAGGAAGCCGGTTGAAGGATTGCTGCGGCAGGAGGATGGATTCTTGGCTACTTTAATTCAACAACGTTCGTCGGAATTTGCTGGGTTCGGGAATTCGATTCTGGTTCAGCAAACTCGTGCTCGACTTGCACGGCATACGATTCCCGAGGACCGACTTCAAGCCCGAGCAATGCTGCACGATCATTGTCCGCTAACGCCGGGAGTTTACGCTTGGCTCGATAACAATCAGCAGATTTGTTACATCGGAAAATCAAAATCGCTTCGCCAACGGTTGCTGACCTACTTTGCCAAGACGCCGGCCGACAAGAAGACTTTGCGAATTGTTCAACATAGTCAAACGCTTGTCTGGGAGCCGATGTCGGACGAGCTGTTGGCGCTGATTCGCGAGCAGGAGCTAATTTATCGTTGGCGGCCGGAGTTCAATACGCAGGGCCAACCTACCAAGCGACAGCCAGCGTTTATTTGTATCAGTAGCGGCCCAGCGCCCAATGCTTATTTTACGCGGCGGATAACTAACAAAGCCGCGCTTGCATTCGGACCGATCGCAGGAACCGGGCGCCTCCGTGCCGCAGTCGAAAGTATCAATCAGAGTTTTCATTTGCGTGACTGCCCCGATAAAACCAAGTTCGAATTTGATAACCAGCCACAGCTGTTTGCCAATCCCAAGACAGCCAAGTGCATCAGGCATGAATTAGGAACTTGTCCGGGGCCTTGCGCAGCAATTTGCAGTCGAAGTCATTATCAGAGTTTGGTTGAGCAAGCGATTGATTTCATTCGTGGCAACGACTCAAGTATTCTGGGTCGTTTGGATCAGCAGATGAAAGCCGCTGCCCAGTCGCAGTTGTTTGAACGTGCCACCATTGTGCGCGATCATATGAACAACTTGAGCTGGTTCGAGCGGCGAATGAAATCGCTTAGGATGGCTGAGCAGAACTACAATGGCGTGTTGCCAATCGCAGCCAGAAAGAATCGAACAGCTTGGCTGATTCTTAAAGGCGGCAGGATCCTGGGTAGCACTCCCCTGCCCGACTGTTCCAGGCATGCGATTGCGGCGATCAAACAGCTTTCCGAAGCCGCTTCGCAAAAGCAAATGTTACCAGCCAACCTGCTTGAGATGCATTTACAGTTGATTGTGATCGCTTGGTTCCGTAAGCATACGGCGGTCAAGAAAACGTTGATCCCATTCGGCGAAGCAATTCATTTTTGCGAATCGCAATTGAAGCGAGCAAGTTAATTTCACAATAAGTTTTTTTAAATAAGACGATAAGACGACTCTCCGAGTCGTTAGTTCTCGCCGGAAAAGTGCTGCCACAACAGCGGCAGCAAAACGTCTTCTCCCACATCATCGTCGCCTGCGAAGGATAATCGATAAAACTCCAAGGCTCAAAAAACAGGCCGTAGAAGGTTCCGGAACCGAGAGTATTTCGAAGGTACCACCGCTACTCAATAAAGCTCCGCTCGGTTCGGTAAGAAGAAAGAGAATACTTTGGTCTTGGGCAAACGGAATGCCGGGCTCGGTAGGCAACTCAGCTGAATTGAAAACCGCGGAAGGAGCTGTAAAGCCAAATCCATGCGGTGACTCCGTCGGATGTGTTATTCCGAATACGCCGATATTGGGCTCCAAATCAATTCCAACGTCTCCACCTGTAAAATCAACCGTCGAAACGAAGCCACTGGAAAATACGATCGAACTGCTCAAGACAGCGTTCTCGTATCGAGCGTTGGGACCTGGGTCACTGTCGGCTACTGAATCGTCAATCAAAAACAATGCCGTATAGGTTTCACCCAGACCGACTTCAGTTTCGTTAAAAAGGGGATTTACGATTCCAGTGAAACTGTAAACGACTTGCCCATACAGTTGCCCGCTCTCTAACCCAGAGAGACTCAGGCAAGCCATCAATAGAAAGATACGAATTAAGTGTTTCGTTAACATGTCTTGGTTCATTTTTTCTTTTGGTTCGGTCTCTACGGTGCCAATCAAATGTCAAGATTGTCTGTCACAGTGCGACAATGCGGGCGCCATATTAATCAATGCTCCCGTCGGAACAAGTAATTCAAACGTA
>CAYSQZ010000416.1:0-2651 GCA_964433035.1 uncultured Pirellulaceae bacterium
TTAAAAACAGCGCCACAGGTCCAGGAATCCGATGCACGGTATCGGATGTTCAGAGGGAGCGGTGAATTTTGTGCTCGTCTCTGTGCTTTCTCTGTACTTTATTTAACGCCGGAAATTCAGCAGGCCACCTTCGCGTCCCGCCGTGCCTTTGTAACCTGTTTTGCTTGGGCGTCGATCAAGTGCACCTCGAACGCCAAGTACTCCGGGATCACGTGCGACCGCGTCAGCGGCAACTCGAAGATCGTTTAGCATCGGCTCGACTTTGGAAGAAATCCGAGTTGAGGTTCGTCGCAGATCCGTAACCATGGTCTTGGCTTCTTCGACAGTTCGGAGCACCGTGTCGTAAATCTCAGTGTCGTTGAGCAGCTTGCCGATCGTTCCTTCAGAGTTTTGCAGGCTTTTAAACGATTGGGTAAAGCCCTTTACGTTTTCCAGAAATTTGTCAGCATTCTCCAGGCTGGTTTTGACCTGAGCAATGATCTCCGGCCCGTCCTCCTTCAGGGCTCCAGTGAAGCTCTCAAGATTTTCAAGATTCGAATTCACACCATCGGGAATGTCGCCAAAGGCATTGATTGCTTTCCGCGTATCGGCGACCGTTACCCGAACCTCCTGAAAAATTTTTGGCAGTTCTGCAAGAGCATCTTTGATCTGCCCCTTGAGTTCCGGATCGCCAACAACATTGTTGACGTTTTCGAAGATGCGGTTGAAATTGTCCAGCGACACTTGAGCTTTTTGGCTCATCGTTCGGAACTCCCGTAGCAATTCTTTGATATCGCTGTCTTCACTACTGAAAGCGGACTGAACGGTATTGGTTAATTCGGAAATGCCAATGCCAGCATCATTGACCGCGGTGCCGGCAGTGCGAACGACTGACAGAGTTTCACTAAGTTCGGGCTTGAGATCGGCGAACATATCCACAAACTCAAGCGGATTTCGTTTCAAGGCGACTTTCGCCATCACATGGTTTTCGCGGACCGGTTCGCCACGTTGGTTTGCCGGTAGCGGCAGAAACTCTACCACGGCATCACCCAGAATTGATTCGGCCCCAATGGAACAGACTTCGTTGGAAAAGATTTTTTCTTTCTCGTTGATCGCCAGCTCTAACCGAACATGATCGTCCTCTGAAGTCACCGATTTGACGCGCCCGATCAGGATGCCGTTTTTGCGAATCGGAGTTCCAGCTGTGACACCGGGAGCCGAAGTTGGCTTGATGAATACGGTATACTGACTGACCCAACCTTCGCTGTTGAGAAAAATCAGGATCGCGAGAATGATCATCGCGATAACGACAAATATCCCTACGCGAAATTTTAAAATGCTCTCATCCATTGATTTGCAACTTTAAAGTCGGATTGAGGTACGGTTGTTTGTGCATTGTTTAATTCAACTGGCTTGATCGCATTTCCATCAATCGTTCGCCAGCTTCTCCATTGATGAACTGCTGAACTCTACGGTCGCGACATGCGTCCATCTCGGCAACGGTGCCGTCAAATACGATCTGGGACTCATCACCGTTAAGCCTCGCTGTTGGCATCAACATCACCACCCGGTCAGCAACTTTTCTGGCGGTGTTCATATCATGAGTCACAACGATACTGGTAACGGGATTCCTGCGTCTGGTTCGAATGATCAATTCGTTAATCACGTCGCTCATGATCGGATCCAGCCCGGTGGTCGGTTCGTCATACATGATCATCTCAGGGTTCATGATCAACGCTCTGGCCAGACCGACTCGTTTTCGCATTCCCCCGGAAAGTTCTGCCGGCTTTTTGAAGACGACTTCGTCCGGCAAACCGACTTCCGAGAGGCGAGATAGAACCATTTCCCGAATCTGCTGGTCAGTGAATCTTCCGTGTTGACGCAGTGGAAAAGCGACGTTTTGGCCGATGGTCATGCTGTCGAACAGAGCTGCGTTTTGAAATACGAAACCGAACCTGAGTCTGAGATGGCTCAATTGCCGATCGCCAAGTTCGCAGAGGTCCTCGGTGTCAAAGATTACGTTTCCAAAGGTTGGTCGAATCAGGCCAATGATTGATTTCATCAAAACGGTTTTGCCACAGCCGCTTTCTCCAAGCAGAACCAGTGTTTGCCCTGCGGGAATTTCCAGATTAATATCGCGCAGCACTTCCTGACGTCCAAACCGGACCGTGAGATCCTGGACCTGAACCAGCGATTCTACATCGCTTAAAAGTTCTTCGATCATCATCACAGGAGGCCGACTCCTTCGGGGTACATCGTGAAGTAAACTGAATCCAAAGCGATTCCCAGAAACAAATCCAAAATCAAAATGGCGACAAACGAGTATACAAAAGCAGCTGTAGAAGCCCGACCTACGCCCTCGGCACCGGCTTTACAATTGAATCCTTGATAACAACTAATCAGCGCAATTGCCGATCCGAAAAATACACTTTTAAACAGTCCCACGAACAAATCAAAATTGGAAACGAATTTTTTACTGTTTGCCCAATAATGATGGATGTCAATTCCGAGAATCTCGACACTGTAAAAGTGACCACCGGCAACACCCATGAAGTCAGCCATGACCGTCAACGTTGGAATGAGAAACAAACAGGCCAGGAACCTCGGCACGACCAGGTATCTTATCGGATTGGCGCCCATTGCCGAAAGCGCGTCGATTTGTTCAGTGACTC
>CAYSQZ010000417.1:0-2601 GCA_964433035.1 uncultured Pirellulaceae bacterium
TCAACTTGATTTTCGATCGCGATAGGGAATCAAGGAAGTCGAGGTTTTCTTCCCCCGGAATTCCGAAGATGTATTCGACGCCTTCGGCTTCTAAAGCTCTAACAAACAGGTCTGAGGCTTTCATATTTTCTTTCTTGATTGGAATCGACGCGTGGAAAGCGTTTTCTATTTCCGAATTCTTCAATCCGGACTAAAAAATCTTAACGTGTTGCGTGATTCGGGCCAAGCTGTTCACCAATCTCAATTCAGTTAGCAGCAAATGCGCAAGCCGCCGGTTTTGTCAGGCCAACGAACCGACGGCTAACGCTTCCGGAAGTAGTCCGACTACGCATTCGTAGCAGATTCGTAAAAAACCATAACCGATTGTGACTTTGGCGTGTGTTAACGAACCGTGAATTTATCGCGATGGGACTCGCAGTGTTCGTGTTCGAGTGGATCGTTGTCCGCGTGATTGCCAATTGCGGCTGCGTACAAGCGAGCGCCGGGAACGGCAGATATGCCATGAGCAATAATGCTGAAGACAACGGTCAATACCGAGATCGTTAGAATCTGCTCTCCATGAGGCAGATTGAATTCGCCAATGACTAACAATGCAAACAGCAAAGACGCCAAACCGCGCGGGCCAAACCAACTGAGGAACAACACGGTTGACGGCTTTAGCTTCAATCCAATCAGTGACAAGGCTGTCGGTATCATTCGAACGATGGTCAGGCTAAGGCCCGCGTAGATGTACGAGCTGGTGTCAGCATTCTCGATCGCAGGAACCAGCACAATCATGCCCAACAACAAAAAAGTTGCCAAGCCGAACATTTGCCCCTCGGCTTCGCCAAAGTCGCGCAGCGGTTCGCCGATGCTGTCAGCAAAGCCGGATATCGACATGCCGCCAACAAATGCCGCGATAAAGCCATTGCCGCCGACTTGAATTGCTCCCGCCCAGGCTACCAGTGCCAACGCGACTCCAGAAAGCCGCAGAAAGTTCTCGTTGATCAGTCCCCGTCGCTTGGCGGCTCGCAATAGGTAGCCGCCGCCAAAACCGACAATGACACCGACCAGCGGGCCAAGCGTCACTTGCATCAACCAGTATACGAGCCAGTTTGATTGCTCAGCACCACCTTCGACACTTACCGACGCCAGGGCCGCAAACAGCATTACAAGCGGCAGAACGACACCATCGTTGAGCCCACTTTCCACGTTCAATGATTGGCGGACTCGAACGGGGACGATCGGACTGGAAACGACCGCTTGTCCAAGCGCTGCATCGGTTGGGGCCAGGATCGCGGCAAGCAAAGCTGCTTCCCAAATTGAGAACTCGCCAAACATGAACACCGCGATGACAGCGCCAAGCAGAACCGTCAGCGGGAGACTGACTCCGAGTAAACGGACCGGTATTTTGTGTTCCCGGAACAGCAACGGCAGATTGATTCGCGAGGCGTCAATGAATAGAACAATGACCAGTGTCAGTTCTGCCACAAGTTCCAAGGCTTCTCTGGCGAACTCTTCTTCGACGTAGCTTTTGAACAGCAAGGCGATTAAAACACCCGCCCCGGTGAATACCATGGGCGGTGTGATCAACGAGTTGTCGAATTTGGACGAAACCAGCGCGAACAAAAATATCACGACGCCAAGGATCAGAAGCAATTCTTCCATTAGTTCGTTCTCGCTTAGAGATGTCGTTGGTGATTCGGCGCCTCAATTGAATTCGATTAAATCTTGACGTTTAAATGGCTGTCAAACTGAGTTTGAATTACCGCCAGTCATTTTAAGACCGCCCAACACCCGCGTACCTAACGCCCGCAAGGTCAGCGACTTCTTTTTTCCATGTTGTCAAATCATCTACGTTGAACTTGTTCAAGTGGTCGTGGCCGCAAGCTCTTGCCAACACGACCATCAGTTGGGTGGACGCTTCAAAGAAGTTCTGCAATCGTTTCGCAGAGGCTTGAACTTTCAACCTCGCTCGCAAATTCTCTTTTTGCGTTGCAATGCCGACCGGGCAATTATTCGTTGAACAAGCTCGCATCCCCAGACACCCAATCGCCTGCATGGCTGAATTGGAAATTGCGACTCCGTCTGCGCCCAGTGCGAGGGCCTTGGCAAAATCAGCGTCAGTCCGCAAGCCACCCGTTCCGACCAACGTGACTTCTTCTTTGCCAATCTTTTTCAAGTGGTGCCTTGCCCGTGCGATAGCCGCCATCGTGGGTACGGAGATGTTGTTTTTGAATACATTGGGCGCGGCTCCGGTACCTCCGCCGCGTCCGTCGATGATAATGTAGTCAACACCGATGGCGATCGCAAAATCAATGTCGTCTTCAATGTGCTGAGCCGACATCTTCACGCCGATCGGGATTCCACCGGTTGCTTCGCGAACCTCGGCAGCGACTTTTTGATAATCTTCGACTCCGTTGAAATCCGGGAAGCGCGAAGGACTGACCGCGTCCTGACCTTCTTTGAGACCGCGAACCTCAGCGATCTTGCCGACGACTTTTGAACCGGGCAAGTGTCCACCAGTTCCCGTCTTGGCACCCTGCCCTGCTTTGAAATGAAAGGCTTGGCATTTCTTGACCTTGTCGATCGAATAGCCAAACCGTCCCGAAGCCAACTCGT
>CAYSQZ010000418.1:0-2588 GCA_964433035.1 uncultured Pirellulaceae bacterium
CAATAACTCCACTCGCATCACTCAATAACTCCACTCGCATCACAAAAACTTCACAAGCGTCACCAATAATTCGCTCGCATCAACCAGGTAGCATCACCCAATTATTTCATCGAGGTCCCAATGGGGGAAGTCTTCAAAACCCAGCGACGAGTTGAATTCCGCGATACCGATACCGCGGGAATCGTCCACTTCTCAAACTTTTTCGCCTATATGGAGCAAGCCGAACACGCGATGCTGCGAAGTATTGGCCTGGGGGTGTTTTGCGAAGTTGACGGACAAAACATCAGCTGGCCGCGCGTCAATGCAGAGTGCAACTATCGAAACGCGATCAAGTTCGAAGAGCTGATCGATGTACACGTAACGGTGACCAACATCGGCACGAAAAGCCTGACCTACGGATTCAAGTTCTTTCGCGACCAAACTCCGGTCGCCGATGGTTCGATTACCGTTGTCTGTTGTTTGTTCGAGCATGGACAGCGTCCCGAGTCCGTTCCAATTCCAGCCGGCTTTATCGAGAAAGTCAAACCATTCCTGAGTGAGTAGGGACCATCTGGCTTCCGCCAAATTGATTTGACGCTTTCGATCGCTTCACTTTCTCCTGACCAATGCAATGTCGGCTTATCTGCAAAACTTGACTATCCGGTTGGCGCAGGGCGTTGGTAGGCTGCCGGAAGAAACTCGGCAACGGCACGCGGATTATTTTCTGGCCGCTCAGCAGCCCGACGGAGGATTCGCCGGACGCGAGGGCGGAAGCGACCTCTACTACACGACTTTTGCGATGCGGGGACTTTCGATTCTCGGTGAACTGTACGGCGAAACGGCGGACCGTGTCGAAGCCTATTTGAAACCGCAACTGTCTTCCAAACAGACGATCGTCGATTTTTTTTCCCTGTTCTATGCTGCTAACCTGCTCAAAGTCTCGGCCGGCAAAGATGTGTTTGCCGGCGCCGACCCCATGTGGCCTGACCAAGTCGCGGAGTTCCTGGAAACGCTGCGACGCGAGGATGGAGGCTATGCGAAATCGCCGCTAGGCCACGCGGGAAGTACCTATCACACTTTCTTGGTCATGCTTGTGTTGCAGCTGATCGAGAAGCCGATCCTCAACCCGGATGGGATTTTGGAGTATCTAAACAGGCACCGTGATGAAGAGGGTGGTTGGCATGAAATTCGAGCCAGCAAGCGACCGGGCACCAATCCCACGGCAGCTGCGGTTGGTTGCTTGCAAATATTGGATGCGATCGACGAAGCCAAAGACCCGGAGCTCGTTGCAACGACGCTGGATTTTTTGGTCGAGATGCAGACTGAAGAAGGCGGTTTGCGAGCCAACACGCGGATTCCAATTGCTGATTTATTGAGTTCTTTTACCGGTGCGTTAACGTTGATTGACTTGCAGGCGTTCGATGAGATCAATATCGACGCTTATCGCCGGTTCGTTTACTCGATGCAACGTGAGGAAGGTGGATTTCAGGCCGCGGCTTGGGATACCGCCCATGATGTCGAATATTCGTTTTACGGATTAGGGTGCTTGGCGTTGTTGGAAAATCATTAGAATAAGCTGAGGTTCTTGAAAGGATTTTGCCAAGAACTCGACCCGTGAGCGGCAAGGCGCTAGCCGCCAGTTCGTCACGCGATTTACCGGCGGCCTTGCCGCTCAGAATTATCAAACGTCGCTTAGCGCCACTGCGGCACTCGTTTCTTTTGGCAATCAAAACCTTTTGACGTTCAAACCATGGTCGACTTTGTTGCAACTGAATTAGTCAAAGACTTCGAGACCCCCGGTCAACCGCTGCGAATTCTCGACGGAGTCAGCTCCGAACTCAATCGAGGTGAAAACCTCGCCGTGATCGGTCCCAGCGGAAGTGGTAAAAGCACGTTTCTGCACATCGCCGGGACGCTCGACTCCCCAACCTCAGGCACGGTCAAGCTAAATGGGAACGATTTGGGCCAGTTGGCCGAGAAGGATTTGGCCATTTTTCGGAACCAGAATATTGGATTCATATTTCAGGAGCACCATCTACTACCGCAGCTTTCGGCGTTGGAAAATGTGTTGATTCCGATTTTGGCGAACGGAGAGACGGATAGCCAATCGGTGGAACAGGCAAAATCGTTGCTCGAAAAAGTCGGATTGGCGGACCGAATGATGCACCGGCCGGGATCGCTTTCGGGCGGTGAGCGTCAACGCGTTGCCGTTGCTCGTGCGATGATTCGCTCTCCAGTCTTGCTGTTGGCCGACGAACCTACTGGAAGTCTCGATCAAGCCAACGCGCAGAAGGTTGGTCAACTGTTGCTTGATCTACAGCAGGAGCATAACTCAATTTTAATTTGCGTTACCCACAGCGAGAAACTTGCGGGGCTGTTTCAAAAACAGGTTAGACTCGAGAACGGCAAGTTCGTTTAAGTTCGTGGGATAGGTAATCTGGCCCGTCGGTAGTGGTGCGTCTACTGATAGATGTCAAGTAAAATTCGGTCGTTTCGGGTGCCATGTTTACGGGTGCCATGTTTACGCAAAGTGTAAGCATGCTCATGCTGCGAGTGAGCATGGCCCCCAAAGTCTCGCATGACATTTACAGGTAGTAGGTCAGGCTGTG
>CAYSQZ010000419.1:0-2578 GCA_964433035.1 uncultured Pirellulaceae bacterium
GTTTCCAATAAATCTCAGCCTCGGGAGCAAAAGCTGGCGGCGATCGGAATGACAGGACTTGGAACTTTGATTTGAGTGAAGCTTCTGACGCTGTTAAGGCTGCAAAAAAAGCGTTCCCGAATGGGAACGCTTTGAATAATTTTCACCAACTACGCAACAGGTGAAGAAGCATTCCAAATTTTCGCGGACTGAGCAAAACAAGCATCATTGACGCGATGAGCAAAGCTCCGGTTGAAAACTGCGGAGTTCCCGGGATCCACAGGGGGGCTGTCCCTCCGGTCAACGGGCGGATTTCCCAGGCCGGCCAGGTGATTAAGATCGCAGTTATTTGCACTGCAATACAGATCAGCAGAAAAAATACGCAGGCCAACCAATTTGCATTGGCCCCCAAGATCGGCTCGAGCGAAGCGGCAATCGTTCGGGGGCTGTTTGGGATTGGGATCCGGACATAGTGTTATTCAATGCCGGTCGCGCCAGCAGAATTTTACTTCTTTAATTTTCCGCCGACCAAAATTGAAATCACGCTGGTTGACGGCCATTGGCACTCGGTTCTAATTTTACTATTCAACTCAGCAACGAAATTGATTCTAAGCCAAATTTGCTCTATGAACTTTCAAATATTCGAGATCTGCGCGATCATCATCGTGCTTTCAGCGCTTTTTGGCTACGTCAACGTTAGGGTACTAAAGCTACCCAATACGATTGGCTTGATGATCGTCGCGATTGGCTTTACGGCGGCGTTATATTTCAGTCAGTTTTTCACCGACCGGTTTATCGGCGCCGCCGACAACTTTATTTCCCAGATCGATTTTCAACACGTTCTGTTGGACATCATGCTGGGGTTTTTACTCTTTGCAGGTGCCCTTCATACCAATTTTGACCAGCTGAAAGTCCAGCGTTGGCCAGTACTGATTTTCTCCACGCTGGGAGTTTTGGCCTCGACGTTTCTTTGCGCAACACTCGTTTACTTTATCTTCGGTGCGATCGGAATCGAGACACAGTACATTCACTGCCTGCTGTTCGGGGCTTTGATTTCCCCGACGGATCCGATCGCGGTGTTGGGTATCCTCAAACAAGCCGGGGTTCCCAAAATTTTGGAAACCAAGATCGTGGGAGAGTCACTTTTTAATGATGGCGTTGGTGTAGTCGTGTTTATGACAATCTACAGCATTGCCACAGGTGGAGCCCATCCAGGTGCAGAGCACGGGCAAGACCACGGCGCTCCAGCCCATGCGAAAGTTGTCGCTCCGGTTTCGGATCTTCGGCTCGTGTCGTTTCAAGAGAAAGCCGAATCTGATCACGCCGCTGACGAACATAGCGATCACGCTGTTGCGGCAACCGATTCCAATGCGGGCCACACCGACGAGCATGCCGACAATTCGGCCGCGCAACCTCGCGGTTTCACGACTGTGTTTCTCGATGTCGTTAAGCTTTTCGGAGTCGAAGTATTCGGAGGGTTGTTATTGGGCGCCATACTTGGCTACGGCACATTTTTGTTGTTGAGATCGATTGACGACTACGAGATCGAAGTCATGATCACACTGGCCTGCGTCATGGGTGGATACGCACTTGCGACGGCGTGGCATCTCTCGGCTCCATTGGCGATCGTGGTTGCCGGGCTGATCGTTGGTAACGACACGGTACGTGGCACTGCGATGTCAAAGCAAACCGAAACCTACGTCGACAAGTTTTGGGAGCTGATGGATATTTTGCTTAATGCGGTTTTGTTTGTCTTGATCGGCTTGGAAATTTTGACACTCAACATCACATCGCAATATCTTCAAGCCGCCGGATTGGCGATCGTGATTGTGTTGGGATCGCGTTTCCTATCCTTGCTATTGCCAGTTCGTTTCTTTGCCAAAAAACTGGATTTCGTTCCGCACACCACGACCATTATGACTTGGGGTGGATTGCGCGGCGGGATCTCAATTGCGTTGGCACTAACGTTACTCCCAGAGATGGACCGTGAGCTGTTCTTAACGGTGACCTACGGCGTGGTGATTTTCTCGATCATCGTGCAAGGATTGTCCGTTGGAAAACTCGCGCGGCAATTAATTGGTGCCGAGAGCATGCAAGTTTCAACGGATGGTCATTGAGCCTTTTCACGTGGAGCGTTGCCGCCACGACAAACGCCGCCAAACCCAATTTTTAGTGCGAGCCTGTGGTTTTGTTCATAGTCGCCTTTGTCTCCGGGGCTGTGATTTTGTCAAACGCTTAAAACAATAAATGCAAATGGTAACCCGACGAGACGTGATTTTTTCCAACGCTCAGTAATGGTAACCCGACGCGTCAGCGAGGAGCCTAATGGTAAGCCGACGCGTCAGCGAGGAGCCTCGACGATCCACATTATCCCTCGCCGGCGCCCGACAGCTGCGAGAAATGTGGGTGGACCATCAAGGCGGTTTTTTGAAGTTGCAGTGTTTCTAGCGGCGAAGCCGCGGCAAGCATGTAGCTGCGGGTGTAGCGAACAGAATAGAATGTCACCCTCCCTCTGGGGGCTCTTCGCCGAATTTAGTGGGTGATGCCATTGACAAATAATATTTCGATTTAAACTAAGGCTGAAAGCAATCGCGAGAAC
>CAYSQZ010000420.1:0-2562 GCA_964433035.1 uncultured Pirellulaceae bacterium
TCCCAGATCCAGACTTCTTTGGAACCGATTCATTTACTTACCAATTGGAAGATCCAAGCGGAGCAGTCTCCGCAATTGCAACGGTGACGATCACGGTCGCTCCTGTCAACGATGCCCCGATAATCGGTGCGGGTGAAGACGTTGCTCTGACATTTACTGAAAATGATACGCCACTTGCTATCGCCACCGGTGCCCTTGTCGATGATTTTGGCGAAGGCGACATTGTCTCGTTGACGCTTACGGCAAGCGGATTTGGACAAACCAATCCTTCGGATTCTTTGACTATCGAAGGTGAGCCTTTCCTTTTTGGATCTTCACTGTCACGTAGTTTCACAGCCGCAAGCGGTGTGACAGTCGACGTGGTCTACGACGGCAATGAGACGTTTACATTCACGAATCAGGCTGGTGCAACGATCCCGGCAGATGACATAGCCGCCTTTGTCCAGGGCATTCGTTATATCAACACGAGCGATAGCTTGGCCGATGACACCATCAATTTTCAGTTCGCGCTTGAAGATAGCGCTGGTCAGTCGTCCACATTGGCGACGTCCGCTGTTTCCGTTGTTGCCGAAAACGACGACCCCACCAACCTTGGTGGGCTTCCGACTGATATAACAGCAAGCGAAGATATTGTTAGTGCCATCGACTTGAGCCTTATCGACTTGAGTGACGTAGATGGCGACACGAACCTGACGCTTGTTGTCGAAACTGTACTTGGAAACCTAAATGCCTCCCCTTTCCCAGGGGTTACCATTTCGGGTTCAGGAACCAATTCAATTACCTTGACCGGAACTGTTTCCAGTCTCAATGCGTTGCTTAACGACACTTCAGTCATCACTTATCTGGGGCCTAACAATCTCAGCGGTGACAACGTCGATACTATCTCAATCATGGTCAATGACAACGGGAACATCGGTGCTGGTGGTGGAGGATTGATAGACCTTGGGACTGCCAACATTGATTTGACAGCCGTCAACGACAATCCAATTGCCGGCAATGACAGTTTCCAAGTTGACGAAGACAACTCACTGACCGGCAACGTTATCACAAACAACGACACTGACATCGAAAACGATGTATTGACTGCTACGTTGGTCAATGGACCGATAAATGCAGAGACATTTACTCTCAATGCGGACGGATCATTCACCTATACCCCGATAGAAGATTTTCACGGGACTGACACATTTGAATATCAGATCGCCGATGGAAACGGTGGATTTGACACTGCGACCGTTGTTATTACAGTCCAATCAATCGACGATAACCCCATCGCTAAAAGCGATTCCATTGAAATTATTTCGGGGCAAGATTCCAGCGTAGCAGGCAATGTCCTGTTAAACGATATCGATGTCGATGGCGATGCGTTGTTGGCTATCTTGGTTGAAAGTCCAGCCAATGGAACACTTACTTTTGACACAGATGGAAGTTTCGTTTACACGCCCAACCCGGGCTTCTTCGGTGTTGATACATTTACCTATCTAGCCAGCGACGGAGTTGAAACGTCTGCCACTTCGGTTGAAATTGACGTTTCCCTGACTGGGATAAGAAATCAAAACCCTCCGACAATCTCCGCGCCTGAGGCTTTTGAGCCGACAAGAACGGGCGGAGAGCCGCTATTGGAAGTAGAGGACGATCCTAGCCAGAGTGAAGAAGAGGAAGAGAACTCGGATAATGTCGCCGTCAATGCAATCCCGATTAATCGCTTGGGCCTTGTGCCAGTTTTGAATCTTACTGATCAAGTCGAATTCCAGGCTGAGGGAGATTCCCAGGATCTAATCAAACTGTTGACCAATCGAAGACAGGCTCGAGCTGTTCTGGGATCGATTCTTGCGAATGTATCATCCATCCAAGCCAATGATGTTGAGGTTGCTAACGCGCTTGATGAGTTCAAAAATAGCGTTTCAGGGCTTCAAACCGTATTCAACGCTGGGTTTCTCATTGAAGAAATTGAATCGCAAATCGAAACTGGTGGGTTATTCGGTGATTTCAATCTCACAGTTGGGGCGGTCACCGGCTTCGGCTCGCTAGGCTACATTCTTTGGACACTTCGAGGTGGAGCATTGATGGCAGTTGCCCTTGCTCAACTACCGTCCTGGAGAATGATCGACCCTCTGCCAATCCTCGATTCTTATGTCAGTGGAGCAGCGGGTGGTGCAGACCAGGAATTCGACGACTTCTTCGGGTAAGCCGCCAAAATAGTTTAGCGCAAATTTCGAACCAGTCCTGCACGTAACTGTTGATAAAACCGTTAACTTCGTCAGCCTCAACGCCGATTACCCAAGCGATTCCGCTGCCCCCAGCGTTGGACTATTCACTACAAATTTGCAGCTCCAATCCAGCGATATCGTTATTGACGTGTAAGTTTTTCTAAACTGCACACTTTCACGTTTAATCGATTCGACATGCCAACGATCAGATCTGCAACCCGACTAGCACTAGTGATTGGATTCGCATGCGCAACGGTCGTTTGGGTAGCGACCGGAATCGGGCTAATTCCTAACCCCCAAAAGCTTGAGCTTTCCAAGCGAGTCGACATGACCAAGACCATTGCGGTCAATG
>CAYSQZ010000421.1:0-2557 GCA_964433035.1 uncultured Pirellulaceae bacterium
CCCCAAAAAGGACATCGAACAGTTCAAGCTCCAGTGTTGCCGAACCGAATGACGGGGTGGCGGTTGAAATGCTCGTTCGAGGTAACGAAGAGTTGGTTTACTACGTGGAGGGAAAAGAGGTGCTTCGATATTCCAAGCCGCAACTCGATCCCAAAAGCAAAGAAGCCAAATCATTGGTCGCCAAGGGGGCGTCGCTGGATTTGTCGTTCGGACACATCGCGCTCCAAGCCGAAGGGCAACGAGTCTGGTTCCGCAATATTAAATTGCTTCCGTTGCCTTCCGAGACGGAGCCAGATCCAGGAACACCGTGAGCAATTTCGATTCAACAGCCGCTGCAAGTCGCAACAGCGCGAGTCAACGGTTGACGTCAAAGCGTATTGCCTTTGACCAAGAACTTTAGTTTTTGAAGCTTTCCTGGTTTGCAATCGATCTTCATTGACCGAGTCTTGATTCGATAACCCGCTGGTTGTTCTCTAAACCCGATCGCAATCTCATGTTCACCTGGTTTGAGGTAGACCAACATCTTGCCATCTTTGCCGGTCTTTGGTCGTTCGACCATCGAAGTCCGCGGCATTTTCCAGCTTCGCCACATGTACTCCTTTCTGGAATCATCTTTGATGAAACAAATGTCAAATCCCTTGACCGGCCGTCCAGTCACCTCGTCAACGACTTCCACTTCCACTTCAGCAGCTCGTTTTAGCCGAATGAGATGTGGGGCTTTCAACTTGGCTGAAAGCGTTGTCTTTTTTTCCCGGTCTTTGATTGAAGCGTAAGGTGTTTTGTGTGCACTCAAAATGCTCATGTGATAGTCGTCCGGAGGAAGCTCTAACGCGACAAAGCCAAACTTGTCAGTAACACGCCAACAGGTTCCTTGAGCGTTGTAAGCACCAACGTAAACGTTCTCCGCCGGCAATCCCGTATCGTCGTAAACCACCTGCACCGGAACCACGTCATTTTTAAGAAACTCAAGAACCATTCCGTTTGCGTGTACTTTTGGATCTTCAAAACGAAACTGTTGGGGCGCCGAAGTCGCCGCGTAAAACATTCGAGAAGCAAATCCCTTGGGCGGCGTCGCTTTGATTCGAAATTCGCAGTTCGGCGGAAGTGCATCGAACTCGAAATAGCCATCTTCGTCTGTCCAGCGATTCCGCAACTCGCCAGGAATTATGTGATCAACGTATAACGATTCGAACCCTGAGGACTGAACCCTCAAAAAAGCTCTGCGATCGTCATAACCTTTAGCCGGCGTCGGCTCGGCATTCCATAGTCCAATTTTGACAAGAGAAATGGGTTTGCCGTCCCCATCAACAACTCTTCCACGAAGTTTTGCAGGCGGTTCAAACTTCAAATCAGTTTCCAACTTGTCTCGATTTGAAAAGGAAACTGAATGCGGATACCAAGTGAATCCAAAACCCTTCGCCATTCCAAAAACCTCAAACTGGCCTTGGGCAGGTTCAATATCTTTGAACTCATAGCGTCCATTTGAATCCGTTTTTGTGCTCGCCGCCGCACGTTGAGGACTCAGACGAGTCAGAAAGATCTCTGCATCGGCAATCGGTTGGCCTTTGGTGTCGACAGCCCGGCCCGTGATGGGCATCGGCTTGGAGTTGTCACTTTCCTGGGCAACTATAAAGGTGCACAGTGACAACAGAACACATGCGGCAAATACAGCTTGGGTTTGTCTTACCATCTCAATCTCCTTTACGAGATCCTTCTACCATTAACTGGGCCACCAGTCAAAGTTTTCCGACGCAGGTTCTGGCCCCATTCGGTGAAAAAGCGCTCGCATACTCGAGCAGCGTTGGGTCAACGCTCTCCCTAAGAGTACCTGCGATGTCTTTGCAAATCAAAAGCAAGCAAGCTATCCCTCCAAAACCATATCGTCTCTATGGATCATCGCCGTCCTGATCGTTGGGCCAAGTAGTTCTTGGATCTGGGAACTTTTCAAGATCGAGTTGTAGGTTAGGAAGCTCGATGGCACCTTGGTCGCCCAAAGCAAACTCCAACTCGATGTCGTTCACGCTTCCGACGATTTCAAAGTCCACCCGAGCTAACAAAAAGGCACCATTGGGTCCTACATTTTCGACACCAACAAAATATTCAGCTACACAATCTGCATTAGGCGGGCAAGTCCCAAAAGGAGGTAAAACGTTGACTGCAAATAGATTTCCAGAGCTACCTTCTGCATCAATAGTTACTGTGATCGACTCAAATAAGCTCCCGCCAAAAACTTCAGGATTGAACGCCTCGCCGCCGGTGAACCTTACACAGGGAGCACTTGTTGTGAAATCAAGGTCGATCGCACTAAAACCAAAGAACAGGTCGGAGAAGATGTACGCTGAGCCAGTCTGCCCCAGCTCGCCAGAAGAAGTAGTCGCTAATTCTGTTCGACTAAAGGACCAAAAGATATCCTGAGCTGAAACCAAAGCGGGGCTGGCGATCAAAATCGCGGCAGCGACGAAGACATTCTTGAACATGGCAACCTTCCTTATGGGATGAGATAAGAGACTAGCCGTTTCTGAGCGTTTACTCACAATCCAAGTGATCTGGTTATAGC
>CAYSQZ010000422.1:0-2508 GCA_964433035.1 uncultured Pirellulaceae bacterium
TTGATGTATTGGATGTGACCCACTAAAAACGATGAAGAGCCCCAGAGGGAGGGTGACCTGAAATTTGAGTTTTATTTTATATAGTGGACGAGATCACAAGTCCTTGATCCATCGGTAATGCAGCAGGACTCGTAACCTCGTCTACTACGCAAGAACAACAAATCATCCAACGTCGCTCAGATCGAGTGCCTTACCGTATCTTGCAAACACCAATTGCCGAAGACGACTGTGTTTTTCATCCGACATCTCAGGGTCTGATTCAATCAACTCTCGGGCGTCCTGCTGAGCGCGTTTTAAGATCTTTGCATCTCGGATCAAGTCGGCGATCATCAGCGGTGGAAATCCGCTTTGCTGAGTGCTGAACAGATTGCCTGGTCCACGGATCTTCAGATCGATCTCAGCCAAATCAAAACCATTGTCCGTTTCCGCGAACGCGGTCAGGCGTTCGCTTGATTCAGGATCATCCGAAGTTGCAAAGGCACAAACATAGCCCGGATGCTGACCTCGACTGACGCGGCCGCGAAGCTGATGCAGCTGGGAAAGCCCAAATCGCTCGGCCGATTGAATTGTCATGATGGTCGCATTGGGCACATTGATCCCGACTTCGACCACGCCGGTGGCAACGATGACCTGCGTATCTCCTGAAACAAACCGATCCATAGCTAGATCTTTTTGCTCCGCCGATTGCTTGCCGTGGAGAACATCGAGCCGAAAATCGGAAAGCGGTCCGTTGCTCAAGGATTCGAACATCTGTTCGGCGCTACTGAGGTCTGAGTCCTCTTTAGCGCCGACCAGCGGAGCGACGACGAAACCCTGTCGTCCCTCTCTAAGTTTCTTGCGAAAGAACTCCCACCACTGATCGCGATTCTGGCTTTGACCAAGGTAAGTATTGACCTTTTGCCCGACACCGCTGGTTCTTTCCAAAGTGGAAACGTCGAGGTCGCCAAATAACGTCATTGAAACGGTGCGCGGAATCGGTGTCGCAGTCATGACGAGATAGTGAGGGTCATGTCCTGATTGTTTCATCGTTGCACGTTGGCGAACACCGAATTTATGTTGCTCATCGATCACAACCAGACCAAGCTGCTTAAACTCCAGTTTCGAGGCAACTACGGCTTGAGTTCCGATAACGAAATCGAGTTCTCCGGCGGCAATTTGAGCGGCTATTCTCTTTCGCTCTGCTGTTTTGAGGCTGCCTGTCCAAAGCGCCATTCGTACGCGGCTATTTTCCAGCAACTGCGTCATCGTCTGGAAATGTTGTCGGGCGAGGATCTCGGTGGGAGCCATCAAGGTGGCTTGATTGCCGTGAGCCACGGCCAGCAACATTGCGCATAACGCGACCGCTGTTTTTCCGCTTCCCACTTCGCCATGCAAAAGACGGTTCATGGGAAAACCCTGTTTCATGTCGGTCGCGATTTCGGCGAAAGCCGTTTGCTGCGATGGGGTCAGCTCAAACGGTAGGCGTCCGGCGATTCGAGCTTTAATCTTTGGTGTCAGCTCCAGCTCAGGCGAGACATTCTCAGTTCTGATCTTCTGGCGCCGAAACGCAAGTGCTAACTGCAAAATGAACAGTTCCTGGTAGACCAAACGCAGGCGCGCGCTGTCGACGTCGGTTTGTGATTTGGGAGTATGAATCTTGCGAATCGCGGCTTCGATGCCACAAAGGTCCGTTTGCTCACGGAGTTGGTCCGGGAACGCTTCCTGAACCAGGCCAGCGCAACGCTCAACGGTCTCGGATACCAATTGTCGCATCTGGCGTTGGTTGATGCCGTCGGTCAAACGATAAATCGGCGAGAGATGTTTTTCCTCATCCAGATTTTGATCAATATCAAGCCAAGTCGTCTTGGGGTGATTCATTTGAAATCGACCACCGCTGAGTTTGGCTTTGCCACGCAGCAGCACTCGTTGACCAATCTGAAATTTGTTAAACAGGAATTGTTGGTTGAACCAGACGGCTCTGAGATATTGTTTGTCCTGTTTGATCAAGACATAAAGAACGTGTTTTCCGTTTCCTGAAATAACCTGCTCGATATCGTCGACGACTCCCGAAATGCTGGCAAGCTGTTCGGATTCCAAGTCAACGATTTTGTGGAGCTGCGTAAAGTCTTCGTAGGAGCGAGGAAAAAAGAAGAGCAGATCGGCGGCGGTTCTCAGCTGGAGTTTCTCCAATAGCCGAGCACGATGCGGACCAATCCCGTTGAGCTCCACGACTCGCTGAACCAACAGTTCTGTCGCCGAGGGCGCAGCCGATGACACCGCAGTGGTTTTGGCCTGAGGCGCTTTCTTTGGCGGAATCGAGCTATTGCAATTTTTTGCTTTGGCGTCGGACATGCCATATTTTGTGCTCACGAGAATAAGAGCGACAGTGGGGAGGGTCGCCTTTCGCTCCAGGGCTGACACTTTTCGAGCGCTTGGAACAAAAAAGTACAAATGGAAAGCCGACGCGTCAGCGAGGAGCGATGTCGCTCCCTTTATTTCTCGCTTACCAGAAAATTTCATAGTTCGCCG
>CAYSQZ010000423.1:0-2476 GCA_964433035.1 uncultured Pirellulaceae bacterium
TATTTAACTTGCCCGATATTTTTATCTTACCTACCTTCGGAAGTGCAACTCTGGTCGTTGGTGTTCCTGAGCCATCATCAGCAATCCTGATGATCATGGGTTCTGTCGCGATGGTTGCACGACGCAAGAGAGCTTAAGAACTAGACCTTTTTCAAACTATTAGACAAGCGACCATTTTGGTCGCTTGTCTTTTTTTATGCGCTGCCGCAAGCGAGCATTCATTGGATGGCAACTCGTCAGGCTCATGGATTACAGGACAGGTCATTTCATTGGAGTAGATGGGGGAATGTCCAAGCTGCGTTAATGTAAAGATGCTTCAATTGACGATGAGGACTACTCTTTAGAATTTTCAATTTTAGGTGGCTGAAATCCGACCAGACTACCTACTGCGTGCAGAACTCGACTATCGTTGTGGGATAATGGCTCGGATTGAAAAGCCGTGATCGTCCAGCTAAAATCGGCTCAATAAATTCTTTCAATAAATTCATTAGCCGCGGCATCGTACCTTTGTTGGCGAAACCGCCTTTTTGCACTTTCATGGCACTCAAGGAGAACACGGTGAGTACCCCCAAATCTGACAAGCACGAAGTCAAGAACGAATCAACTCGTCGAAAATTCCTTACAGATAGCGCAAAGATTGCGACTGCGGCCGGCGCTGTTGTTGCTCCAAGCCTCTCACTTGCGCGTTCTGCCCACGCTTTTGGTAGCGACACTATCAAGATTGGTTTGGTCGGCTGCGGTGGACGTGGGACCGGGGCATCAATCAATGCCATGAAAACGAAAAGCGGAAACGTCGAGTTAGTGGCGATGGCCGATGCGTTTGAAAATCGGCTCCGAGCCTCGCTAAAAAATTGCGCCAAAGACCACGAGGATCAAGTTCGAGTACCCGAGGACAAGCAGTTCGTGGGATTAGATGCTTACCAGAAAGTCCTCGAATCGGATGCGGATCTTGTGATTCTTGCCACTCCACCTGGTTTCCGACCGTTACATTTTGAAAAAGCCATCGAAGCCGGGAAGCATGTATTCATGGAGAAACCAGTCGCGGTCGATGCGCCTGGCGTTCGCCGCGTCCTGCGAGCCAGTGAAGTCGCAAAACAAAAGGGGCTTGCCGTTCAAGTTGGGCTTCAGCGACGACACGAACGAGCTTACCGTGAGACGATGGAGCAGCTCCATGCCGGCATAATCGGCGACTTGATTCACACCCGCGTTTACTGGAATGGTGGTGGAGTCTGGACTCGCCCCCGAGTCGACGGCGAAACAGAACTTCAGTATCAAATGAAAAACTGGTACTACTTTAACTGGATTTGTGGTGATCACATTGTTGAGCAGCACATCCACAATATCGACGTCGCCAATTGGTTGATGAATGATTATCCAGTTAAGGCTCAGGGCATGGGCGGTCGACAGGTTCGAGTTGGCGTCGACACCGGGCAAATATTCGACCACCACGCCGTCGAATTTACCTACGCCAACGGCCATCGATTGCTCAGCCATTGCCGGCACCAAAAGGGGTGCTGGAATACGGTTGGAGAATACACTCATGGTACTAAAGGACACGCCAATATCGGCAAGGGCGAGATCTTTGATAACGCGGGCAAAATGATCTTCAAATCAAAAGAAGGCCCTGGTCAACGAGGTGGCCACCAGCAGGAACATCATGACTTGTTCGCTGATCTTCTCGCTGGGAAGATTCCCAACGAAGGCGAGTACGGTGCCAAGAGTACGTTCGCTGCGATCTTTGGCCGCATGGCAACTTACTCTGGTAAAGAGATTGCCTGGAAAGATGCAATCAATTCAAAGATCTCTCTATGTGATGTTGATGCGTTGCATAACATGGAAACGGACGAAGCGCCCGTTAAGCCGGACGAAGATGGCAACTACCCGATTGCCATTCCTGGAGCTGGTTACAAAGACATCATTGATTGGGAAGTTGGCGGAAGAAAGAAGAAAAAGAAGAAGAAAACAAAAACTCCCAAGCCAGCTTAGGATCGCTAGTTGCTGGATCGTCAGCTACTCCTAAAGCTCAGTCCTTGTCCCGACCAGCAGGCCGTCTGTGATTGGACGTCGGACGCGAAGCGGTCGGGCGGGGATGGTTTGCATGCAAACGGAGCACATCAACTTCGAAAGCGGAGCCTGAACTTTGCGAATCCAGTGCACTGGTTGAGTGGGGTTTTGTTTGGTTCGCGAGTTAAATCAGATGGGATGAGTTGTGCCTCACGTCGCATTGGTTCCTTTTACTGGGTTGCGAGTTCGTGAACAGGAAATGCTGAAACTTGGGATGCGGTTACCCGGTTTGAAAAAACGGGCAGACGCATTGGCTGGTCTGCCAGCGTTGGGGTTGTTAACGCTTGCCGGAATGACTCCTGAAAACTGGACTTGCAGTTATCATCCATCGGCGGACTCGAAGTCACTGCTAGAAGACGTTCGGGCAACCAACCCAGACTTGGTGGCCGTCAGTGCGTTGACTGCGTCGGTA
>CAYSQZ010000424.1:0-2422 GCA_964433035.1 uncultured Pirellulaceae bacterium
CGCCGAAGCGGTTGGTAAGTAGGTTTTAGGTGGCTCGCGATATCACAAAGTTCATTTTCCAGTGGTCATGCAAGATTCGCAAACTTACCGGTTGTCACTTGGGCTTCTTCCCCCAGTTCTAAATCGCAATCCCACTCAATTGATCGGCCGAAAAGCATGATGAGCGGTGCGGTTGCTGCGCCAGTGATTGGTGCTTGCTTGTTGCAGTTGACTGCGGCAAAATGTTGGCTGCCATTACGTAACATTTTTTCGATCCGGAAGACGATATGAAGACTCGATTAGTTATTGCCGCTACAGTCCTGGCGTGCTTTCTTGTGAATCACAGCACGCTCCAACATTGCTCGGCGGACGAAGGCATGTGGCTGTTCAACAATTTGCCTTCGAAGCATTTGAAAGAGCAACACAATTTCGAGCCTACCGAGGCGTGGGCCGAGCGATTGATGAAATCGAGTGTTCGCTTTAACGTTGGCGGTTCGGCGTCGTTTATTTCATCAAACGGACTGGTACTTACCAATCATCACGTGGGGCGCGATACGCTTTTTAAATTATCAAGCGAAGGCAATGACATTCTTACCGATGGTTTTTTGGCAAAGACTCCGTCGGAGGAGATAAAAGCGAAAGATCTTGAACTCAATCAGTTGATCAACATTAAAGATGTAACGGCCGAGGTAAACGCCGCGGTTTCAGATGATATGTCACCAGCTGATGCTGCGAAAGCTCGCCGAGCCATCATTGCGAAGATCGAACAAGCGGCAAAGGATGAAAGCGGTTTGCGTTCCAATGTTGTAACGCTCTACGGCGGAGGACGTTATCACTTATACCAATACAAAAAGTACACGGACGTTCGTTTGGTTTGGGCGCCAGAAGGTGCTGCGGCATTTTTCGGCGGCGACGCTGACAATTTTGAGTACCCGCGTTTCTGTCTCGACGCGTGTATTTTCCGCGTCTACGAAGAAGACAAGCCTGCCCAGATCGAACATTTTCTCAAGTGGTCCAGCAACGGGCCGGCTGAAAACGAATTGGTTTTCGTGTCGGGTAACCCTGGGCGAACCAGTCGCATTTACACTTACGATGCAATGAAGTACCAACGCGACCATCTCGTACCTTACGTTTTGGACTTCTTCTATCGGCGGGAAGTCTTGTTGCAACAGTTCAGCCTCGGCGGGCCTGAGGCGGCTCGACGAGCCAAAGACATGTTGTTTGGAATTCAAAATGGTCGCAAAGCTTACACCGGAGAGCGAGCGGCTTTGCAGGATCCGGCCATCATGAGTGGTAAGAAAGAATCAGAGTCTAAATTGTTGGACGCGATCAAGTCAGATCCAAACCTCAAGGGGTTCGAATCCGCTTTTAAAACCATTTCCGAAATGCTGGAGCGGAAGAAGGCAAAGTTGGGCAAAGGGATTCGTATCAATGTGGGCTTGTTCAACACAGCGCAGTCGATTGTGGAAATGGTGGTCGAAGACCAGAAACCATCGGAAGAGCGACTTAGCGAATACCGTGAATCAGCACGCGAATCGTTTTTGCAGCAGCTTTATTCAACGGCACCCGTCTATAAAGATCTGCAGCTTGTTATCTTGGCCGATTCGATTGCACGCTCGGTCGAGCTAAACGGTGAAGATACTGAATTGGTAGCGTTGTTGCTTGACGGCAAAAGCCCAATCGAACGAGCCGCTGAATTGATGAAAACTGAGTTGGACAAGCCTGAGTTTCGCAAGCAATTGGTCGAGGGTGGATTGGATGCAGTTAAGAATAGCGACGATCCGATGATCAAATTTGCCTGGTCCTTCGATTCCCGTGTTCGAGAAGACCGAAAGAGTAACGAAGAGATTTCTGAAATTGAACGTCAGGCCTACGCCAAAATTGCGGAAGCGGTTTTCGCGACCCAAGGCGAATCTAGTTATCCAGATGCGACTTTTAGTTTGCGACTGGCCTTTGGTCCGGTCAAAGGTTACAAGGAAAAGGGCGAAGAGATTCCAGCCTGGACGACAGTGGAGGGCGCGTTTAAGCACGAAGAAACGCACAATGGTCAAAAGGATTTTGCTCTGCCTGAAAGTTGGCACCAAGCTCGCGGGAAGATCTCAGGTTCGACCCCGTACAACTTCGTCTGTACCGCTGACATCATTGGAGGCAATTCAGGGAGTCCGGTGGTTAACAAAGATCTCGAACTGGTCGGTTTGATTTTCGATGGCAACATTCAATCGCTCAGCGCCGACTACATTTACGATGATCGACAGGGCCGAGCAACCAGTGTCCATTCGAACGTTATCCGAGATTCACTTCGTTACGTTTACGATGCGGAGTTTTTAGCTGATCAACTAGGGAAATAGTGCAGCTAAGTTTTTGGATATGTATTTGGTAACCCGATGCGTAAGCAAGGGAGAAGCGGCAACTGGATTCGCCCTCGCTCACGCGTCGGGTTTCC
>CAYSQZ010000425.1:0-2385 GCA_964433035.1 uncultured Pirellulaceae bacterium
GGGATCGCAAACGTCGCATTGACAAGCCCGGAAAATTCTCCATTACTGAACGATCTGGCTTGGATGTTCGTCGAAGTGGTCAATGGAAGCGCTGCTATGTTGCTGTTTTCAGCTGAAGTCGTCAGGGCAGCATTGAAGGAAAGGTCACTGCTGGTGGTGCTAACTTGGTGGATTTCGATGGCCAGCGTGTTAGTGCCTAGAACAAGGAAGTCGCTTACATCCAGAAAAGTCGTTGCCCCATCAACGATAGGAGATGCCGCAAGCGTTTGGAAGTTGATCGGTCCATTTAGATTAACGGTGTCTACCAAATTCCCATTGAGGTAAACCGCTGCGCCGTCGTCATAGAACAGTTCGAGTGTCGCGGTGTCAAAGCTCTCGGTGACATCAAACGTTCTACGGAAATACGTTGTGATAACCTGATCCCCGTTGCTGTCAAAGCGATCGGTTGTGGTCGTTGGATCGTCACCAAAACCTAACTCAGAAAAACCTGATTCAAAACCACTGTCATCAAAGGAAGGGAGTCGCCAAGCTGTTCCCTGATCGCTGCCATCGTCGAGGAACCGCCATTCAGAACCCAGACCGAAAACTGAGGTAGTGGTAGTAGTTGAGTTATAGAGGATCGCGTTGGGATTGATGCCCCCGCCGACAAGACGAGGGTCAGATCCGTCGGTCGTGAAGTAAACGGCTTCACTCGAGTTGATCGTAAGAACATCGCCCGATGCTATCTCGCCGCCGAACTGTTCGACCCCATTGATTTCAAATACGGGAGCATCAAATTCCGGGAACAATGGAGCGTCGACATTGATCGTGAAATTTCCGTTTCCATCCCTCAGTTGTACGATGACGTTGCGAAGTTGTTCAAGGTACACTTCGTTGCGTTGAGCGAGGATGTTGTCTCGAACTTGATTGATCGCATTATTGAAATCAGCTTGCAATATAGGATTGTTGGTTCGGCTGGGGTGAGAGTCACCCCAACGCGCTGATTCTGCAATGATGGCAGTTCGAATCTTATCGGCCTCGGCATCCCAACGAGCTATGATGTTTTCAGTCGTATAAATGCCATCATTAAAGAACTTTTCCTGAATCGAGTCCGCGAAGGCACTTCGGTACTCAGCATTGACCAACAACCTTTGATGTAACGTGATTGGATTGAATGATCTAGCGTTGTCAAATTCCGGGTCGTTAAGTGGTATAGTCCGATCAGTATCCAAACTTCTGAGCGAGTGCTCAGCATCGTGCACGAAGAACCTGAACCCTTCGTCTCCGTTTCGATTGCGAATGGCTTGGAAATTATTGAGGCTGTCGTTTCCACCAAACTGAGTGATGCCACTGTCAAAGTTTCCGCTGTATTGGATTTCGGTAATGTAATTGATCAGATTGTCGACATCCAGCAAAACCTCAAAGTCAGGGTTGCGAGTACCGTCGAGGTTAAGCCCCTGTGCTCGGTAGTAGGCCTCATTGTCTACAAACGCAGGAGTGCTGTTGTCAGGCGCCAGTGCGGCGGCTTGGTCGAACAGGCGGAAGTATGCGTCCGTGTTGCCATCAGTCGCTTGGATGAAGCGCGAGTTTCCGATGCCCGCATCGGGGGCAAGAACATCGTAATCATCTGCGTCTCCTCCCAGGTAACTGGCCGCGAAGTCAGCTTCGGCGCGTTCTTGAGTTTGGTACAGTCCCCAGTACTGCCCGTTGAGGTACAAATGAGCATACGTACTCTGCGTGGTCAAATCTCCATTGAGCCCCTGGTTTTGCCGGCTGATCACTTCAGCAATAAAGTTGTTTGTGGGATCCCCTTCAAGGTTGTAGGAATAGTTCTGCGCCGTACGGAGGTCAAGATTTTGGAATGTGTCAACGTTGTCCGCACCATGCAGTGGGTAATTTAATTCCGAGTCGCCATACTCACTACGAAACAGCAGGCGGAAAGAATGTTTGGGGTTAGTATCCCGGCGACTAAATCCTCCTCGAATCCGAAGCCCGGCATTGACCTGAAAACCTTCTGTACCATCTGGGTTAATCAGTTCTACCGAAGCCGGACGTTCATACGCTCTGCCTGATTCGAGTGCGTTAACATAGATTCCAGTGTTTGGGTCAAACAGATTTTCTACGTCGGTCGTAATTGCAATAGAAGGCAGCGACAACAAAGCATTTCCAACTGCTTCACGACCTTCGATGTCTAGAACTTCAGGATCGAAGCCATAGTCCAAAAGACCACCGTTTGGCCTGTTGTCTTCGTCCGGGAAGCCAGCGGCCTCAGTCGTGGCGGCGGTTTGGTCTAAAATGTCATCTACAAACAGGTAAGAGTAAGTTCGGTCGAAGCCCGATAGGTAGTTATTTAAAACTGAAACAGCACGAAGATTCGTAGTGGAGGAAATTGAGATCGGATTTCCC
>CAYSQZ010000426.1:0-2378 GCA_964433035.1 uncultured Pirellulaceae bacterium
ATGGCAAACAAAGTCGAAACGATGATTTGGTCCGGCGGCACTGACGGTCACCTCGATATGATCGACCAGACGTTGCTTCCCAACGAAATGCTGCGAATCCAGTGTGCCGACGTCGAGACGGTTTGGGAAGCCATCAAGATGTTGCGAGTTCGTGGTGCGCCGGCCATCGGAATCGCAGCTGCTTATGGAGTCATTGTGGGCTTGCAAACGGTCGGGGATGATGGCGAACCATTCTTTGCTCGGCTCGACGAAGTCACCGAATATCTGGCGACCAGTAGGCCGACGGCCGTCAACCTGTTCTGGGCGCTGGACCGGATGAAGCGTACTGCTGTTGAGCTTCAGGACGATATGTCGGTCTCTCAGCTGCGTGAAAGATTGCTTGAAGAAGCGATCGCGATCCATGAAGAAGACCGGCAGATGTGCCATTCGATTGGCGAATTTGGGGCCAACTTGCTCAGCGGTGTCGATGGCGTTTTGACGCATTGCAACGCGGGTGGACTGGCGACTGCGGAATACGGGACAGCGCTGAGCGTGTTTTTTACGGCTCAAGACAAAGGGCACGATCTCCATGTTTACGTGGATGAAACTCGTCCGCTGCTTCAAGGCGCTCGATTGACCGCTTGGGAGTTGATGCAGCGTGGAATCAATGCCACGCTGATTTGCGATTCGATGGCAGCTCAGGTTATGCGCGAAGGACGTGTTCAAGCCGTCGTAACTGGCGCCGATCGAATTGCAGCCAACGGAGATTCTGCGAACAAGATTGGGACTTACTCGTTAGCCGTTTTGGCTCGGGCTCACGGGATTCCGTTTTTCATTGCTGCCCCTAGCAGCACGTTTGATTTGTCGCTTAGCTCCGGCGATCTGATTCCCATCGAGGAACGTGGTTCCAACGAAATCACTCACGGCTTTGGAAAGCAAACCGCGCCCGAAGGCGTTCAAGTTTACAACCCTGCGTTCGATGTAACGCCGGCCGAATTGATCGAAGCCATTATCACCGAGAAGGGTGTCATCCAGCCGATAAATGAAGAAAACATTCTTCAAAATCTGGGCGTGGCTTAGTTATGCTTCGAGTCGAGTAGCGTTCCGTCTCTCAATGGTAACCCAACGCGTCAGCGAGGGCTCAATGGTAACCCGCCGCGTCAGCGAGGGCGGAGTCGGTTGCTGCTTCGTCCTCGCTGACGCGTCGGGTTCCCAAAAAAATCACAACCTCGTCGGGTTACCCAACAAAAATCACTTCGTTGCTCTAGTCGCGATGAACAAGTTGATCAGTGAACTCAACTTGTCGTTGGCCCCCCAGCCGTCTTCGTAAAACCCGGTGATCGAAAAACCGGCTTCGATTTGCATTCCGATCAATTGTTCCAAACCGTGCCCAAACTCCAGCGGTCGCTCGGGGCCGATCAGCGACTCACGCTCCTCTTCGGGTAGATCAAAATCGCAGTAGGGAATCGAATGACGGACCTGAAATTCGCCCTGGTCCATTTTTCTAGCGTCAAACAAGTAGTAAAGCGGATTGATAAATCCGACGAGCAAAGATCCCCCCGGTTTGACGACACGGTAAGCCTCGCGCCAGATTGGCTCGACGTCCGGGCAAAAACAAGTCGCGCAAGGACTGACGATTAAGTCGAAGAGGTCGTCGCTAAAGCATCCCAGATCGGTCATGTCGCCTGAGACTGTTTCTATCGTTAAGCCCTCGCGATCAGCAATCTCTCGATCACGAGCCAATTGCTTTTCACTCAGATCAAAAACGGTAACCTGAGCGCCCAAGGCGGCGAGAATCGGAGCCTGTTGCCCACCGCCCCCGGCAAGACAAAGGATCTTTCTCCCGGAGAGCGGTTCCAGCCACGATCGCGGAACGGGCTTGGTGGGCGTAATTCGAATTCGCCATTCGCCTTCCCGGGCCCTTTGTATCTGCTGGGGAGTCATCGCGCGATAGTATTTGTCGCCCGCTTGAGCCATCTTGTCCCAGGCTTGGCGATTGTATTGAACAGGGTCGATGGGAAAATCTCACTATGTTTAGCTGATCATTTTTGCCGTTGCCGGCGACATCAAAACTGATATGGCACTTGGCAAGCCAATCGCTGGACGATTTGCAAATTTTTTATAAGTCTAAACGTTATAGAAGCTATGCAAAACTGTCACTTCGACATTTTCTGCAGTGAGGCAACAACGACTCGCTTGCGAAATGGTGCTCTCCCGTCAATAGCAGGTCAATCAATGGCAAAATTGTCTGTGTTTCGGATCATCCAAAGTTGTTGTAAACTGCGACGCTTGGCCGGCGACTTTGAGCTGGTAGTAGAAGACTCTCTATTGGTCAATCTCGCCACGACTAGTGGTCTGTCAGATCTGAATTGACGGGTGCCATGTTTACGCTCGCGTAA
>CAYSQZ010000427.1:0-2377 GCA_964433035.1 uncultured Pirellulaceae bacterium
GAAGCGTCAGCGAGGACGAAAAACAGACGGAAACCCGAAGCGTCAGCGAGGACGAAAAACAGACGGAAACCCGAAGCGTCAGCGAGGACGAGAAGCAGACGAATTCCTCGCTTACTAGGACTTTGCATCAACTTGAATGTGATGTTCGTAGTACCGCCTTTAGGCGGATCCAGCCGGCTAAAGCCGGTACTACAAACGGTTTGTTTCGCTTGATGCAAAATACTATTACGCATCGGGTGGGTTACCAGTTGTGGCGTCGGGTGGCTAATTGGACGAGGAGGATTCAAGAATCTCGTTAGTTCAATTTATTATCGACCGTTTTCCCTCCCCGACCTGCGCCATCATAAATGATGGCGAGTTCGACCCTCCCAGAGGGCCCAGAGGGAGGGTGACTTCCTTCAGTTGGATGAGCCACTAAATATTGAACCACATATTGAACCACTAAATTTTTCAATAGCTTTCCCCAAACGATCGAGCCATGGAACCGAGGATCTCGCTTACGCTTCGGGTTACCATTTACTTCGTTTAAGCTTATTCTCCACTTGAACGCACCGCTGCTATCGATATAGGCTTTGTTGCGTAACGAGCAAGTTGCCCTTCTCGCAGTCGTTGGTGTGCAGCTATTGGCGAGGTGGCGAAAACGCGATTGATTCTTAGGATGAGAACAAAACGGTCCCGATGTCGATTGAACAACGCTTATCTAACGATCCAACTGTCCGTCTCTTTTGGATTTTTGCGGCGCTCCATTTCGCCCTCTGGCTTCTTGTTTGTTGCGTTACTCAGCCCAACATGCCACTCGATATGGTGGAAATGATTTATTGGGGCGAGCAATGGGAGCTTGGCTACCACAAGCATCCGCCCTTGCCGGCTTGGATTGCCGCCGGTACCTGGTGGCTGGGTGGAAGTCGAACTGTGCTGATGTATTGCGTTTCTCAGCTGACAATTTTGGCAACCTTTTGGGCGGTATGGCAATTGGCCCGTGAAGGCCTTTCGCCGTGGGCTGCGTTGTGCAGTGTGGTTTTGCTTCAGGGTTGTTACTACTGCACCTTCGCAATCAACGATATCAACAACACAATCATCACTCGTCCGTTTTGGACATTGGCATGTTTGTTTCTTTATCGAGCGCTAACGCGCGACTCAGCAACAGCGAAGAACCTGAACTGGATCCTGGCCGGCCTGATGATTGGTTTGGGTATGATTAGCAAGTATTATATTGGAATCCTGGTTCTTGCGATGCTGGCCATTCCCCTTTTGATTGCGCGAACCAGGCCTAGCCTCAAATCTGCTGGACCGTATCTTTTGACGGCGACCGCGTTACTGGTTTTCGTTCCTCACTTTATCTGGATGATTCAAAACGATTTTATCACAATCCAGTATGTGCTTCGCCGCAGCGGTCAGAGTGAAACTCAAGCGAGTTTGCTGAAGCACTTGATTGCCCCTTTCAGATTTCTCGGTTCGCAACTGGGAGCTTTCGTACCGATGCTCGTTTTGGCTTGGCCCATGATTCGGCTGAGAAAGTTTCGCGAAGCATCGAAGCTGAGCTCGAGTGGACAAAGCCACGATTTCTTCCACAAGTATGTAACGATTGTTTTCTTTGGACCCATTGCAATCTACGTCGTATCCTCAATGGCAATAGGCGCGTCGATTCGTAGCATGTGGGGTGGCCCTCTGTTCAGTCTTTTTGGCGTGTGGTTGTTTTCCAGGTTTGAATTGCCGTCGGATCGAGCGTCGGTCAACAAGATCTTGCGAGACTCAGCCATCATCGGTCTATGCATGTTGGCAGGATTGGTGATTCGAAACACGGTTGGCCCTGGCGTCAGGGATTCGCTATCTCGGGTTCATTTTCCCGGCTTCGAGGCGTCAGAAAAAATTGATAAGCTTTGGAAATCGCGAATCGGAGGCGAGTTCGAATTTATTGGCGGTGATATGTTTATCGCGGGTTCAATCAGCGCGTATACGCCACGACAAGTAGATGTTTATGCGGAACTCTCACCACAAGCCAATCCCTGGATTTCGGATGAGGAGTTTCGTTCTAAGGGAGCCGTTGTCGTTTGGGAGCTTGGAAAAGACAAGCAGTCGCCCCCATCTGAATGGTTAGAGCGGTTCCCTACAGGCAACGTGCTGCCCCCAATCAACCTTAAAAGTCGGGCTTGGAGTGGGCCACGGGACTTGAAAGTTGGTGTGATGTTTATCGAGCCCTTGGCCGTTCAATAGTACGGATAGTCGTCGATTCGATCGCCGCCGTGCCAGATTTCGTCGATCCTGGGACAGGCGACTTTCGCGTCAAAACAGGCTAAACCTTATTTGAGATGGCTCTTCGCGGAATTTAGTGGGTGATTGAGAACAAATCCACCCTCCTTCCTGGGCCCTCTGGGAG
>CAYSQZ010000428.1:0-2351 GCA_964433035.1 uncultured Pirellulaceae bacterium
TAACGACACCATCCTGATTAACATCTCCCAGCAAAGTCGGATCGTCGACCGGCACTCCTTCAACCGTAATGTTGTCAAAGTACACTCCATAGACTTCTCGAAAGCTAGTAATTTTGACCTCAGCGATCTCAGTAGAGGCCCCCATAAAGTTACTCAACCCGGTAGCACTAAACCTGGTGCCTCCTTGACTGGTCGTCGAAAAGTCAAAGCAGGATGCGCCGATCGTTAGCGACATGTGAGCGTCTCGACCAACATCAAAGGAATCCGGCGTGGCGTCCGAACCCCACCAGAAGCTGCCTAGAGGACTCCCGAACGTCAAGTTTCCGGCACCGCTCGTTGTATAGCCTGGTCGTTGTCGGTCGTTATCACCATTACCGAACGCATTCAAATCACCCAACACAAAGCGGGTCACAAAATTTCCATTGGCATCCATGGCGTCCACAAAAATTGTCCTGCCAACTCCGTTGGTGCGGCGTGCAGCGACATCAAAATCGATCTGAACTGTATTGCCATTGGCAAGCGACAAGGCATCAGTAAAGTTCAACGTCAGATCAAGCGTCGTCATATTCTGATCAAGCAACAAAACGTTGCTCCCCAGTGCCTCGTCGGTTCCGCCGGCAACTGGGACCACCGACGCCGTCGCCGAGTCAGCGACCAAGGTCATTGAGCCAATCTCGGCCGAAAAATCACCATCTTCAAAATCGTTACTGAAAACAACTTCAGCATCTGCATTCGTGTTGCCTGAAAGCTCCATATCGAAGGTGACCACCGCGATCGACTGCGACGGAACTTGATCGATCGTGAAACCAGAACCGTCCGGGCTCTGATTGAAAGCCAACGGCACAATGTCCGAAGCCGTCAGATTATTGTCTCCGTCGGGAGCAAGGAAAATATTACCTCTCAAGCAACTGCCAACTTGCTGTGAAAGCATATTGACTGGCAAATTATTCATGTCATTGCCTGGATTGGCGATCCATAGTGTTACTTGGCTGCCTTCGACAAACGCTTGAAACAGCGGCTCGCCGTCAACGTCACCTCTGCCTTGGTAGGATGGTGTTGTGAAAACCGGAGCGGCTCCCAACGTTGTCGTCATCACCTCACGTTTGATGACATCACGAACCTGATTGGTGTTGTTTCCCGAATCCCACCAAATGTAACTGTCAACGCCATTGCGAATCGACGCGAACTGCACAGCAAGCGCTTCACGTACGGTCTGCGACAACTCTGCAATCGCTGCACTGTTACCCGGCATGTGGAGTTCCGAATGAAACAGCGGTCTGCCAGATATCGTAGACAGGTCTCGCCAATCAGATTCGTCTCCGCTGACAAACTGCGGGTAATAGTGACTGGCCACAACATCAATGGTGTCCAACCGTCCGGCGTCAGCCAAGTTGTCGACAAACTGTACAGCGGAATTCAGACCAAATGTATCTGGCCCCACATACTGAAAGTCTCTGAATTCGCCAACAAAACCAGCCGCGTCCAATTTGGCTTCCAATAGATCATGAGTCGCAATATACCGATTGAACGGTACGGCACCATCGGTTTCGTTATTAAGACCAAGGAAATCGACACTGATGCCTTCGTCTCTCAAGTATGAAAGATAGTCCAACACCATCGTGCTGTAGTGTTCGGGGTTGGGACGTTCAACTACGTTGCCGAAGATGCTTCCTGTCGCGGCGGGCCAAGCTGCTGTAGGCTCACTCACCCAAGCAGGGAATGTGTTCGCACCGCCTAGCCTCACGCTGGCATAAATTTCAACGTCCGGTCTAACTGCCAAGATCGAACGAATTGCCGCAAGCTCAATCGCGTACTCCTCAACAACCACCGTCCCATCTTCGTTGTGAGCGTTTGGAGAAAATGGAACACGAAGGAAATTCGCATCTACGTTGACATACAACCCACGAGCTTCGCCTTCCGTGTCCAGCCGCGCCGGCCAAGCCTTAATGTCCCAGCCTGCCCGCAGGATCGTCGGCCCGATGGATACTTCGGGATTAATCTGAACGGTCTGTCCTAAAGCTGCCGAAAACGGGAAGACCATACACAGAACCGACAACACAAATCCGAATTTCTGAATAACTTTAAACATGAACTCTCACTGTAAAACCGACTATGCCGCGATACCGCGACAAGTGAATATGAATAATGAACGACCGAACAACAGATTCAACGCAGTACTGTAACTATACACTCATCCAGTCAACAACGAATAGTAATCATGCCTTTTGACAACACGTCGTTTCAGAACATCCTTCTTTATCCCGGAATACTCCAGCATTAGTCATAATTTCTTGTGAAAATCGCAACAGAACAGTAAACCCCGCACCTGGTGGATCACGAATCAGAGCAAT
>CAYSQZ010000429.1:0-2331 GCA_964433035.1 uncultured Pirellulaceae bacterium
AGAGCACAGCTTTCCTAAAGCTGGTGTCGCAGGTTCGAATCCTGCCGGGGGCGCTTTTACTGGCCGGATACTACTTGTCGATTGACGTCCGGCGAAAATCCGCCTTCTCTTGAAAGAGACTTTCTTAATTGTTTGACCGTGAAAATGCGAATGCGAACCCTTTTGATCTCCTTGCTAAACTGCGCAAACCAATCGTTGCTTGTTCTTACTTGGGCTTGCCTGTTAATCGGATGCGATAAGTCAGTTGCTGAGCCCGGTTCGGTACAAAAGTCGGCAGCGATTGCGACTCAGTCCGGTACGCAGGCGAACAAGGACGTTGATGAATCAACGACCGCCAAACCGGGAATCAACGGGTGCCAACATGGCGCTGGGTTGGCAATCAATAGCGACTCCTCAGCTTTCCCCAAAAATGAGAAGTCTGTTTCGCTTGAAGTAAACGCTCCCTTAGCCCAATCTGGCCAATCAAATAGCGCACCGCCAACAGCTGAAGTCGATCATAACGATCCGACTTCCTATCCCGTTACAATCTTCACTGAGAAACAAGCTGGACAGATTTTGATGTTGTCATGGAACGTGGAATCGGAGGGAGCGGAAGCTGATACGATTTGCAAGGCACTAACCAAACTCAACGCGGAAGATCGATACGATGTGATTGCGCTGACCGAGGTACTGCCTGAAGACTTCGGGAAGTTCAGCTTAGCAATGGGCGACCACTACAAGTATGCTCATTCAAAATCCGGACGAAACGATCGGCTGCAAATACTATACAACGAAAACAAATTTGAGAAAGTTCGTCACTTCGAAGTCGACAAGGTCAACATTAGCGGCCGGTATCGCGCCCCGCTGGTTGTCCATTTGAAGGAAAGAAAAACACAAGCGAGCGCCAATGAGGTTGAGTTTTTGGTGATGGTGAATCATCTGGCAAGGGGAAAAGAAAAAATCAGACAGCAGCAGGCCACGTTGCTTGTTGAATGGGCTCGCGAACAGAATCTGCCCGTGTTCGCGTTGGGCGATTATAACTTCGACTATGTGTTCGCGACCGAACAGGGTAACCCGGCGTTCGTCAATTTTATGCGCGACAATATCTGGCGCTGGGTCAAGCCGATGGAAATGGTTGACAACAATTGGTTTGACAATCCAAAAGAACCTGACGGAAAAGACGACTACCTAGGGAGCATGCTTGATTTCGCCTTCGTTGCCGGACCTGCCAAAGATTGGAAATCAAGCTGCCAGATTATCGTGAGAGAGAACGATTTCCCAGACGATGAAAAAACCAGCGACCATCGTCCCTATGAGCTTCGCACAGAGAAATGACGTCCGGCTTGACCCTCATCAATTCAGATACACGTTGTCATCAAATGAATTCAGATTCCGTGTTCGATTAGTCGCAACTAGCGATTTTTTCACGTAAAACGGCAATTTTTGGATTTGGCACCTAAATTGTTTAAAGTGGACGATAAGCATAATTGACACCGAAGCTTCTTTTCTTGGGGTAGTTCTATGTTGCGCCGATTCTTTTCAAATTTCGCCCAGCGTACTCGCAGCCGTTCGAGTTCCAACCACTATTCACCTTTGGAAGCACGACATTTGCTGGCGTCAATCGACTTGGTAGGCAGCGAACTATTTGTGCGAGGCACGACCGGTGACGATACGATTCAGTTGGTCGAGACGAGTACTGATGGATTCCGTGTCTCGATTGATAACGAGGGATTGGTTGAAGACTTTGCTTACAGCGATGTCACCGAGGTAACGGTCATCGCGCAAGGGGGCGACGACAGGGTTACGAACAACTTGAATGTTGGCACGAGACTGTTTGGGCAGGCCGGAAATGATTCTCTTCAGGGCGGTATGCTCGACGATCGCATCATAGTTGGGATCGGTAATGACATCCTCATTGGTCAGCACGGCGATGATTTTTTGTTGGGTGCCGAAGGTGATGACTTGCTCAATGGCAACGGAGGCGAGGATCTGATTTTTGCCGGGGCAGGCGACGACAGGGTTAATGGCGGAATGGGAGTTGACAACATCTTTGGCTTAAGCGGCAACAATATGCTCTTTGGCAACGGGGGAGATGACATCATTGTTGGCGGGAGCGGTATAGATCAAGTGTTCGGTGGAAGTGGAAATGATCGGCTGGTTGGTAACGCCGGCGACGATGTTCATTGATTTATAGATCTTGCGTCCACGAAAATGAAAGGCGAACAGGCGTCCGGCTGAAACGCCGGGCTCATTTTGTCACAGTTTTGACACAGTCGAGTGTGACAAAATAAAAACCACGCTAAAACACTTGGTTCCAGCGTGGTTTTTGAAAAAAAAGCGGAGAAGACAGGA
>CAYSQZ010000430.1:0-2264 GCA_964433035.1 uncultured Pirellulaceae bacterium
GCAAAGTCGTAAACCGTTGGGCCGCAGCTGTACATCGAGACTTTGCCCGGCACGATCGGCGTGAACTCTTCCTTTTGATTGGTCAGCGAGTTATAGAAGCTAATTTTCATTGGAAGCACTGGACTCGAAAAATGGACCGCTTACCGAATTGAGATCGGAGATGAGCCAAGAATTTACACTCGATGCCCGGTTGGACTCAAGTGAGGTCTCAATTCAATGATGAGCCGATTGAGCAGAGAATAGTTCACCGACTACTTACTTTTCCAGCCCCGTCAGCTCCCAAATCTCGTAGAGCCACGGATGAACCCAAGGGTTATTCATTGAATAAAGTGCCGAAACGGCGCTCAACACCAACAACAAATAGCAAATGAACTTTCCCGATTTCGAACTGGCCAGCCAATCGACAACCGGCAACATCGATACCAGCCAGATCGGAGCCAGCCAAAACAGCCAGCGCAGCGCACTGGTAACGCCGCCATAGTTGCGATCCATCGCCGGTCGGCGAAGGTAAAACGCAACAACGACGACCGAAATTGTGACCGCCAACAGTCCCAGCCAGCGCATCTGGTATCGTCCGGCAAACTTCACACCTCCCACCAGCGCGATCATCCCGGCCAAGCTCAACAACCAGATCGGCGTCAACGAAAAGATCCCATGATGGCCAAAGAGAACATGGAACGCATAAAGTGTGACTGACTGTTGCCCGCGATCGACCAATGATTTGTTGTCTTCGTTTTCAGTTAACCAATAGCTACCGGGATAGTCGTACCAATTGCCCCAAGCCCGGATTTCATATTTCGCAGCAGAGTCGTTTTTCTCAGAATCGTCAGTAGCAACGTCGGTAACTTTAACGATCGAAACCTGAGCAGCGGAAATTTTGTCCCGCAGGACCCAACGAGTTTCGTCTGCCGGACTGCTGGGCCAAGCTCCCTTGGTAACCACCGGCGCGTCGAACTCGGCTTGCTCCTGGGCGGCTTTTCGAAGTTCAACCGGCAGTTTGCCCGAATTCAATTGGGCCTCAAAGTCACCATCCAAACGAGCAATGACTTTTCCGTCACCACGATGCATATACGGCAACTTAAATTCCTGATGAGCCAGATAGTTGGTTCCAAAAAATCCCGCCGCCACCAGGATCACGCCCAAGCCAAAACCGTAGACCGTTTTTTCCGGCGATTTGACGATGCAAAGTAATCCGGCAAATCCCAAGAACGCCAACGCCGGTAGTTCATTGGCCGCCGCAAAGGCTGCGAACAAGCCACACACAAAATACCGCAACCAGTGAACCTGAGGTTGCTGATCTGCATCCGAGTCGCTCGACTGATTCCTGGTTTCCAACCTCCAGATTTCGGACAGGAAATAAAGCGAGATGATTACGCTGGTCGCTGCGGGCAGGTGATTGTTGAGCGTATTGGTAAACGTTGAAAGGTAAGTTCCAAACCCGGCGCAAGCTAACACGTAATAGCGCGTCCAGTCTCGAACCGGTATCGAGTTAATCAGCTTGGCCATAAAAAATAAATAAACCGCCCAGGGAACAACGCTCACCAGCAGAAGCATTAGCCTGACAACAAACGTCGTGTCATCGGAGAGATTTTTTCCGGTCGTGATTTTGACCAGCTTGTAAACGCCGGCCATCAACGTCGGCAGCAAGGTGGGCTTGCTGGAATAAAAATGGAGCTCCCCATCGGGACCGATGTGCTGGACTTTGTCGATCGTGTTCCAGGAAATTCCCGGCCCCCGGGCAATGACATCGTCAATCTCATAGGTACCGTCGTCGCCCAGCGCGCGGATCGTACACCAGCGACTACGATCATTGGCACTGAAGAACGGTGACTCGCCAGCGCCGGTATATTTCGACACTGTGATTGCTCGCCCTGCAACAACCGATACCGAACAAAGGATCAGAATCCAGAAAATCGACCAATGACGCTGAGCGCAGAAATTAGGTAGCTCTGCCGGACAAGTTTCATGGGGTGAAATATTTGACATTTATTTTTTGTCAGTAAGTAGCAACGGCAATAGGCACAGTGGAAGTGATTTTGAACGGCGTAAATTTCTTGCGATTCCAGCCGATGGCGCGTAGGACGCCAAGGTTGGGTCGACGTCCGAGTTTACATCAACAGTTTCGGTCTTTGGGTCCGAACCGCACATCAACTTGATCAATCGATTGTTTTAAGCCACCCTCCCTCTGGGAGGGTCGAGAAAAGACGATGCAATCGTCTTTGATCAGGGAGGGTCGATTGAGTTCTCCATAAAACCCTCCCCGG
>CAYSQZ010000431.1:0-2246 GCA_964433035.1 uncultured Pirellulaceae bacterium
GGGAAACTCACCATCGTTGGCGGCAGCATCAGCATTCCGGTCGAAACGGTGACCGAGGAGACGACAAGATCGAGAACCAAAAACGGGAGGAAGATCTGAAACCCGAGCAGGAACGCGACCTTAAGTTCACTGACCATGAACGCGGGCAAGAGAACATTAAGAGGAACTTCCTGAGCGTTTGAAGGTGGCGCGAGTGTTTGATGATCTGGCAGGTACTTGTAAAACAACGCGATAGATTCTTCGTTACCAGCGGATTCAATCTGCTTGCCCATGAACGCCTTCACTGGCACAACGCCGCGTTCCCAGGCCTCGTCCCAACTGATTCCGTTTTCGGCTTGGTACGGATCGATCGCTTCGGTTTTCACTTGATTCCAAACGGGCGTCATCACCAACAGCGTTACGAACAGCGAAAGTGCCGTGAGGACCTGTGTCGGTGGAAGCTGCTGCGCGCCGAAGGCTTGCTTGAGTAAACCCAACACCACCACGACGCGAATGTAGCAAGTCGTCATCAGCACAATTGCCGGTGCGAGGCTAAGCGTTGCCAGCAACAAGGCAACTTTGATTGATGAGCCAATTCCATCTCGGGAAGTCAGCTGCTCAGACTGTGAAGAGAAAAGCTCGGAGAACGAAGCCGCACCAGTTGTCTGGGTCGGCAATGCCGCTGGATGTTCGACTGTAACTGCATCCTCATTGGGCGCCACCTCTTGGTAGCTGGCCAGTCCGATCTGATTTCGCAGGTCTGCCGAAAGATGGAAACCGTTTTGCGCTGGCGGCAGTGCCACTGGAGCGACCGTTGGTGTAGGCTTTGATGGCGTGTTTGGCGGAATAAACTTTTCAGGAAACCCAGACTCAATTGAAGCCGGTTGATTGGCCCGGCCCACCGGCTTGAACTCTGACCAACCATAAGAATCAATCTGTTGACTCAAGACGATGTTTGGCTGAAAGATCAGCGTCAGTGCAACGATCGCGAGCAAAGTCGCGGTTTGGATTATGTGATCTCGGCTCGATGCCATCTTTATGTTTCGACTATTGGATACTGTGTTTGATTGCGGGCTTGCGGTGTCAGGCTTCAAAAACCGCCCGACCAGGATTTGCGGCTTGTTGCAGGATCTTGATGACTTCATTGAGACTTGAAGTGCCCACGTTTCCGATGCTCGGTTGGCTTACATTGGGTGACAGATTATTGCCACTGGTGATTTGAGCAGCGGCTTGTTGGACCGCTGTGGTCGATTGCGAACGCGATTTACGCTTGCCCTGACACAGTGAAACCAAACGCTCGACTTCGCCTGGATCGGCAATTTCTCCAAGAGGCTGCGTTCCATCTGGGGAGTTGAGCAACAATAGAACTTTGCTACCCAAGCGTATTAATTGAAGGCTCCGACGGGCTCCAAATGGAACCTGTCCCAGGACTTCAACGACGTCAGATGGCAGACTGGAATTCCCACCGAGATTGAGTTTTCGCATCACCCAAACAAACGCGAAGTACAAGCCAAGGACCAGGGTCAGGCTACCAACCATTTTCTTAACGTCGGAAGTTCCAATGAACGTCTGAATTTTATGAAGCCAGCCGCCGTCCTGTTTTGCGCCATCGAGCAGAGACGTGACTTTCTTGCTCGCGATGTCTTTCCATTTCGAAAACGTTGCCGCTGCTCCGTCGATTCGATCGGTAATCGAAAGATCAGCTGCAAGGTCAGGTGATGTGGCTTCATAGTTCGCGGTTCGAATTCCGGCTTCGAACGGAGCAACGGATTCAGGAAAGCTAACGGACGCAGGTGGACGAGCCGCAGGCAAATCGTATCTGGCAGTTGCTGAACCATTGTTTCGATAGACCGAGCCGGTCGTGTTTGGCGGAGTCCAACCGCCCAAATTTGGTTGAGCAAAGGATTGCTGAGAACTGTTTGCCGGGGTGTAATACTGCGCGGTTACCGAACCGGTGAAAGCAAAGATGCTCAGCGCCGTAGCCAACAGGCATAGCAATTTACAACTAAGCCAAAGGGTTTTTGAGGCAAACAGATTTTTTGATTTTTGGTTCACCTGAAACGCCTTCCTTGACGATACTGATGATGGGCCGGTCCATCTCGCTATTTTCATTAACGTTTTACGTTTTTGATTAACGAGCATCTTAAACTGATCCGGCAATCGATGGTCGTTCGCGGCTTTGAGCGCATCGACGCCGGTTTTCAAAGAGACTTGTCGCGGAATCGGACAGGTGTCACAAGTGCAACATCGCTAGCAGAATGTGCGAA
>CAYSQZ010000432.1:0-2230 GCA_964433035.1 uncultured Pirellulaceae bacterium
TCAATCCGTGGCTTTTTAATTCCAACAGATCCATCCGGTTGGCTTCCCATGGAACATTTGTTGCACTAGCGCATCGCCGCTCAGTCCAATATGAAATCGCCAGACAGTCCTTATTAGAAGAACTCTCCGAATTCGTCGTCATCGGCTTGTTTGGAGCCGGAGCCGGAGTAAGAATCCAGCACTGGCAACGGATCGATCATTTGCCAGGAAGGAAGCTGCGACATTGCGAAGGCTATTAAGGCTCCCCCACGCAGCGTCCAGAGCAAGTAACCAATCGAACCAAAAGTCGTGATCGCCCCCAGAGTGATTTCCAATTCACCAATTTCGATGTCCAACTGAGACCCGATTTCTTCATAAAGAAACCCTGGGTGGAAGATGGCTCCGATTCCTGAATTGCTTCTCTCCAACTCTGCCAGTCTCGACAATTGCGCCTCTTCAATCGGTGCCCGAGACTCTAGTATTGCTCGAAGGACTGTTCTCGCTTGAGACCTGTCAACAAGCGAATTCAACAACAGTTCGGCTGTATCACCCTCAGTGTCAGCTTGACTGTCTGAATCAAAAAACGGGTCGTCTTGGTAGCCTCTGGTTAACAAGGCGGCTCCCTGTAACTCGGCATCATCGTCGGTCTCCGCATCCCTTGGATTAATGTCGGTACTACTCTCGACCACAGATTCCGATTCAATTTGCGGACCTGGATCCAACGAATCAAAGTTGTTCGAATCAGGTTCAATACCATCAGGAATATTAGGTAGTACGGCAAAACCACGCGAGGTGACTGAAATTTCAACAGTCGTTGCGATGTTTTCGACACCATCGCTCGCAACGTAGGTAAATGAATCAGTTCCAGTAAATCCTGCATCGGGAATGTATATCAAACTGCCATCTTCATTGAGGGTAACAGTACCATTGCTTGGACTGGAAACTAAGATTGCGATCAACGTATCGTTGTTGTCAATCTCAATATCGTTTAGCAACACATTCAATCCTGGCTCCGGAGCCTCACCAAGAAACACTTCAAACGAATCACTAAGGGCGACCGGCAGGTCATTTACCGGCTGAACGATTAGATTAACCGTCGCAGTGTCAAATCCTCCGTTTCCATCCGAAATCTGGTACTCAAACGAGTCAGTCCCATGGAAGTTCGCAGCCGGAACATAGCTGAAGGAACCATCGGGATTAAGCGTAAAAGCACCCGCATTGGCAGGCCCTGAAACCAATGTTGCCGTTAAGGTTTCGCCTTCGGCATCAAAGTCATTGGCAGTGACGACTTCCCCGGTCAGTGTTGAATCCTCTAAAAGTGTGAACGTGTCATCGTTGGCTTCTGGCGCGTCGTTGACGGGAGCTACCAAAATATCAAACACTTGCCCAACGACCTCGTTGCCTTGACCGTCACTGACACTGAACGTGAATTGATCGGTTGTTGTCTCAGAACCATCGTGTATATAGACCAGTTCGCCAGCATCTATTTGGGCTTGTGTAAAGCTCGTTATCGGAACGCTGGTATCACTCAGCAAGGCCAGGAAACCGTTCTGTGGCAAGCTGGTGACTGTGAAACCGATTGAATTACCCGGTTGTAAATCACTGTAAGCCAACTCCACTGAGTCGAGACTCTCCTGCCCGCCCTCCGCAACATTGACGCCCGTATTGACCACCTCGCTTGGTGCCACAGAATCTCCCATGACCGAAACAAAGGTTGAGGCAGCAACGCTATCAGCCAACCCGTCATTGACCGTAAATGTGATTTCTCTCGTGGTCAGATCAGGTGTCGTTGACAAATTGTTATAAGTCACCGTTCTTAGAGCGTCTTCAAATTCAGCGACCGAAGCAGGACCTGTCAAAGTTAAGATTCCACTGGCAGGATCGAAGTTTTGCACCAATCCAGATCCACTCAACGAAGCCGAGAGCTCTTCATTGAGCCCGTCAAGCCGATTTACTATTTGTATCGTTAGCGATTGTAACGTGGAATTGTCGACATCAAAAATCGACGCATCAGACGGATCAGCTATCAGCTGAGGCCCACCACCCGCAAAAAAGGTTGTTTGGTAGTTGCTACCCGTGACACCACTGCTATCGTCGAGGTCGAGATCCAGGACTGGCGCGTCGTTGGCTGGGTTAACCGTAATGGTGACCGTAGCGACCGCCGATGTTGCGCCGCTTGGATCTTCCAGTTGATACGTAAACGAATCGGTGCCAAAGAAGTCCGCATCAGGAACATAGTCAAAGGTGCCGT
>CAYSQZ010000433.1:0-2228 GCA_964433035.1 uncultured Pirellulaceae bacterium
GCGCACCTCTTTCGCAGTGGTTCGGGAGGCGTTCGAATCCTCACCTACTGGGCTTCAACCAATCGCTCTACCGCTTGAGCTACCGAACCAGTTTTTATTTTGGGTTGCAGTTTGAATCGCCGTTGACTTTTGGTCTGGCACGAAAAAAGCCCGCATCAGATGACGCGGGCTATTGAACGATTTCGTTAACGGCCAAGCGTCTATAAGCGCAACGGTAGCGCGATATCAAAGTTGCCTTCTTGCAATGCAATGGCAACGCGATACCCGCGTTTGGTTGTGACTATCGAACTTGACCGTAAACTCATCATTGAATTTTGAATCCTTAAAGTTGTTTTATTTCTGATGAACCAGCGGCGTTGTTTTTCTACCGCAGTGTCATACTTAAAGCGTTGTCTCTGGTAGGAGTAAGGACGGCATCGGCGTGTCTAGGTTCACGGAAAAACAAAAATTCGCAAACAAACTGGCCAGACTGGATAAACAATGCGGCTTGATACTGCCTTTCTGGGCGTAAACAACAGATACTTCTCAAAGATTCTTATTGAGATTGTTGCTCAACTTTTTTCTTGCAGTAATATAGTGGGGTTGCGAGCCGAAAGCTTACCCCAAGCCAATTTCCTTTTTTCGATTTTTGATCTCGATATATGTCTACCATAGGAAAAATAGCTGTGTCGATTTTGCTTCTCTCGGTGATTGCAGTTGCTGTATTATGGATCCTGGGGGGAAAACAGACTGAATTTTCGACTGCCCTTTCGATTGATGCCCCGCCTGAAGTGATTTTCCCGTACCTGACCCAGCCGGAGCAGCTTAAGAGTTGGACCACCGGTCTGAGCGAAGTTGAGGAGCTTTTGCCAGCGCCGAAAGTTGGGTTGGGCTCCGGCGGCCCGGTTCAAACAACAATGCGGGTCATTTCGATGCCTGACGGATCGCAAGCCCGTTTTGATGATCGAGTCATTCGTTTCGAAGAAAATCAATTCATCTCTGTCCAATCGACCGGTTCACAAAAGGTCCTAATCTATATCTATCAACTCGAGCCGCGCGACGGTCAAACGTTTTTGTCGTATCGCCTCAAGTCAACCAACTGCGGAACTGGTCGCTTTCTGGCACCTCTGTCGAGCAACAACGACTACCAGGATCGTATTGATGGTGATATCCGCAAGCTAAAGGCTTTGGTAGAAAGCTCGCCTCGGCCGACGCCTAAAGAAGTGGTTGAACCTGTTCCGTTGGAGGAGCCGAAATTCCAGCCGCCTGTCGATTCAAACGATATTCCTGACGTCTCTAATGCTCAGCGCGACGCCGAAACTCCAGTTAGCGGACAGCCCTTCAGTTTTTAGGCACGCCGCCACCGCATGTTGGCCGCTGGCTTCCTCAACTGCTACAACATAGTGGTCCAACCGACTTGAACTGATGGACCACTAGATCTGCGCCAAATCTGCGGTGAATTCAACCAAGTAGCCAACTCAGGCTGCGAAATCGTGTATCCTATTAACCAGATACTTTGATACTTGAGGGCAACACTCGTCCATCACCTGTGGACTAGGCTTTGTCTGATCATATTATTGGACTGAGCGGTAAGGCGCTAGCCATCGGTAAACACGCAAGCGTCGGCTAGCGCCTTGCCGCTCACGTTGAGCAACAGTGCCCAGGCTATCTACTTGGCTCACTTGTTTCTCATTTGGTTTAAAACGAAGCACTTAAAAGACACAATATGCGAACAATTCTGGACAACCCGTTTCTCCGATACCTCGCGTTGACGCTTCTCTGCTTCTCCTTGGTAATGGTGACCGGGTGCAGCGGTTGCTCTGACAAAGACGATTCCCAAGCAGCAAAAAAAGAAGAAGAGAAAAAGAAAAAAAAGAAGAAGAAAAAGAAGCCTGATTTCGAGAGTCGTCGGGCTGTTATTCTTCCGGGTTACTACCCGAAACCGAAAACCAAAGAAGAAATTGAAGAAGAGAAAGCAAACCCGGCTTTGGCAGCAGCCAAAAACCGCAATCGGCCAGCCGTTACCAAAAACAGAACCAAGCTCGGCCACTGGGTGACAACCAACTTTCAAGCCATCGCCAACAACTTTGACGCCAAAGGTCAGCTTACGACCTACAGTCAAACAGGCACCAGTTCTCCCGTACGCATCCCGTCGACCGACTATTACATCAGCTCGACACGACCTGTTTCAATGCCTAAAGGTGAATGGAAGAACTTCGAAACCACTGTCTTTTTGCCAACGCGAAACA
>CAYSQZ010000434.1:0-2213 GCA_964433035.1 uncultured Pirellulaceae bacterium
ACTCAGAATTCAAGGGATCCACTACAATGGCTCTCAGGCACTGGCCGGAATACCTTCCGCTCTTACGCCACGCGACATATTCTCATAGTGAATACGCATACATTGGGAAAGTTCGGAATTAGCCCGGGTGAGCTATCGCTGCTGGTTGTGGATTACATTGGCAAGGTTAAGCCTGCTGACTCGAGAAAGGAAACCCGAGAACAGATTGCCCAGGTCAGCGGGGATCTGAAGACCCTGGCTAAAAGGTTGTGCTGAGACCAATAAAGAGCGGCGGTATTTTGTGGATCGAAAAACCACAGAGGCGGTTCTAGATGCTTGCCCAGATTACGATTGGCGATTGATCTTCGCGCTTGCCCGCTATGCCGGGATGCGATGCCCTACAGAAGTATGCGGTTTGAAGTGGAGCGATATTCTCTGGGATCAAGAACGAATCCGCATTGACTCCATCAAAACTGGCTTGAGGTTCTGCCCGATCTTTCCGGAGTTGCGATCCCAACTGGATATGGCGTTCGATAATGCTCCAGAGGGTGCCGTTTACTGCGTTGGTCGATACGGTGGAACTGGTAGCCGAAACTTGGCAACAAACCTTAAACGGATCATCGAGCGTGCAGGCTGCAAACCTTGGCCAAAGACATTCGTCAATCTAAGATCGACCCGACGCACTGAGCTCCAGGAGGCGTTCCCATCCCACGTTGTCGATGAATGGCTGGGACATTCGAGCAAGGTTGCCGAAGATCACTACCTGCAAGTGACAACCGATCACTGGCTGGCCGGCGCGTCCAAAGTCACCGGAAATCAAAGCGGTGGTCCCACCGGTGGTCCCATCAGTGTTAAAACAGGGGAATCAGGAGCCATCACCGAAAATGACGCACACGATAAAACGCGTGTTGTGATGGCTACTGATGTCTACAGCAAAGCCATCGAGCACCCCCGGCAGGACTCGAACCTGCAACCCTCTGCTTAGAAGGCAGATGCTCTATCCAGTTGAGCTACGGGGGCATTTCAAAGCGACGTATTTTAGTAAAGCAAGCCAATCCTTGCCAGTTGCCAAAACCGATTTCAAATTGAAGACCAGATAAGGCTTGAGAAGGTTCGTTTGGCCCAAAGCCCGATATTTGCTGGCACGCAACCCTTGCCAGCCCCAACCTTAACCCATCATCCCTACCTCGAGTTTTAAGTAGCCACGTTGGCAGGAAACAACGGTGCACAGCCAACCCCACTGGCGCGGCTTGAGCCAGGACACCGTTGCCCAGAATCTATCTCAACTATCTCAACACAACCGTCTTATTGTTGTTGAGAAACACACGATGGTCGATGTGAAGATTAACCGCCCGCGCCAAGGCCACCGTCTCAGTATCCCGGCCCACAGCCACCAACATCTCGGGAGTGAAACAGTGGTCCACGGGCTGGACCGACTGGGCAATGATCGGCCCCTCGTCCAGATCTGATGTCACGTAGTGGGCGGTTGCACCAATCAACTTGACCCCGCGACGATACGCCTGATGGTACGGCTTGGCGCCTTTGAATCCCGGCAAAAACGAGTGATGAATATTGATGATCTTCCCCGGTAACTTCTCGCAGAAATCGTTGGTTAAGATCTGCATGTAGCGAGCCAACACAATCAATTCGGTTTCGGTTTCTTCGACGATCTCAAATAGTGCCTTCTCCTGAGATACTTTGTTCTTCTTCGTGATCGGCATATGAATGAATCGAAAGCCCTCCCGTTCAGCAATCGGCCTGAGATCCTTGTGATTGGAAACCACTGCGGTAATTTCCAGATCCAGCTCACCCTTGCGATAGCGGTACAACAGGTCGTCGAGACAATGATCGAACTTGCTTACCATGATCAGCACTTTGGTTGGCTGATCTGCATCGTGAATTTCCCATTGCATGTCGAACCGAGTTGCGACTTCGGCAAATCCCTCTGAAATCGCGGCGACCGAATCCGCTGTGCAAACGTCGGAGTCCACTTCGCAATCAGCCCGCATGAAGAATTTGCCAGTGACGGGATCATCAAACTGATGCAACTCGGCAAGATAGCAGCCACGCTCATAAAGGAAGCCGGTCGCTGCGGCCACAATTCCGCTTTTGGCAGGACACATTGCTTTGAGGATAAAATTGCAGGACATGCGATAGCTTCTCCGTATGACTTGAGCGACCTAGTGGTCTGTCAGATCTGAATTGACGGGTGCCATGTTTACGCTCGCGTAAGC
>CAYSQZ010000435.1:0-2176 GCA_964433035.1 uncultured Pirellulaceae bacterium
TGCATCGCGATCTGGTATCCGCCCAAATCATGGAAATCCCAACCAAAAACATTTTTGTAAAACGACATGGATCGGAAAGGGTTATAAGTGGACAGATCCGCCCAAACGAATGGTTTACAGGAATTCGCAAAGCTTGCATCCGATTCAACTTGACTGAATTCAAAAATACTGGCTACTTTGACGGCCCGTTTCACAATCGGCTTGCACAACGGTTGAGCCTCAACCTTTTCAACAGAACCAAGTGCAAACCGGTTGCAAATTGTTGTCTTCTGCAACAGCCCTGAAAAAAGCAATCTTTGCGGGATCAATAAACCCAAAAACAAATGCATCAAGTTGTTGGCTTCTCCACCAAACTTAACCGCCCCGACCAAACAACGAAGATGAAATTCAGCAAACATTTTACAACCCTGTTTCTGCTTTTTGCATTGACGGTTTTGCTATTAATGGTATTCGCCCAAAGCGACCTCGCCAATTCATCAAACAAACCAAGGGTCATTTGCTTTGGTGACAGCATCACCCAACGAGGCTACCCCGAAGCCCTGGAGGCCCTGCTTGGCGTCGAAACGGCCAACGCGGGGATCGGCGGCAACTCAACGGCCAGAGCGCTTAAGCGAATATCAAAAGACGTACTACGAAAAAATCCTGACATCGTGGTTATCGCTTTCGGCACCAATGATCTCAGAGTAGACGCTCCCCACGTTCACGTACCGCTCGCTGACTTCAAAGACAATTTGAATACGATGATTCGAATGTGCGACCACCAAAACATCAAACCTGTTTTATGTACCCTGCCTCCAATCATTGAAGAAAAATTTGCTACTCGGTTTGACATCGAGCAGTATAACTTGGCCGGTGGATTAAAAAAATTGATTGGGATGTACCGCGGTGCAACGATCGAAACTGCCCAAGCCAATGACGTGCCTCTTATCGACCTGAACCAATTGCTGGCTGACGAAGAATGGCTTACCAGTGATGGCGTTCATCCGTCCGAGGCAGGGAATTCCATAATCGCAAAACATATCGCCAAAACCGTTTCGCCACTGTTGGAAGAAATCGAGAGAACCTCAGGCGAACCAGCTACCAACCACGATTCCCAGCCCTTCGTCCACCCAGGAATCGCTCATACGGATCAGACCTTGGATTTTATCAAACTGAAAATCGCGTCCGGCGCCGAGCCGTGGAACGAAGCCTGGGAAGAAATGCGCGACTCCACTTACGCCGAAATTCACTGGAGCCCCAGCGCTCAACCACACATCGCGCGAGGCCCGTACAACGATCCCGATATCGGTGCCTCGGAATTTGTCGATGACGCCAACGTGGCGTACACCCATGCGTTACTGTGGGTCATGACTGACGAAGAAGTCCACGCGAAAAAAGCCGCTGAGATTCTTGACGCCTGGTCTTCGACCCTGGAATCTGTCTCTGAGCACGATGCAAGGTTATTGATCGGCATGGTCGGACATCATTTTTGCAACGCAGCTGAACTGCTAAAGCATCGCTGGGACGGCTGGCCAGAAGCGAAACAGAATGACTTCCGCGAGATGCTCATTAAAATTTGGTATCCGGTAATCGAGGATTTCCATCCGACCGCCAATGGGAATTGGGACGCGTCGATGATGCAGACGATGATTGCAATGGGCGTTTTCCTGGACGATCGGCAGATGTTTGACCGCGCAACCAATTACTTCCTCGAAGGAAAGGGGAACGGCGCAATCGAGAATTACTTTTTCCCTTCTGGCCAGTGTCAGGAATCCGGACGAGATCAAAATCATACTCAAATGGGGCTTGAGTTTTTGGCCAACACATGCGAGACGGCTTGGAATCAAGGCGTGGACCTCTATCAAGCCGGAGATAACCGGCTGCTCAAAGGGTTCGAGTACACAGCAAAGTACAATCTCGGCTTTACGGTTCCTTATGAGCCGTATAAAAGTTTCGAAGGCCGATATAATTACAAGACAATTTCAAAGACCAGTCGTGGACGGTTGCGACATATGTACGACAAAGTCTTCAATCACTACAACAACAGAAAAGGGATCGACGCTCCGTTTACGCTGCAGGCGCTGAGCAAAACTCGACCGGAGTCCAAGGGCGGATCGTCGCTGCCGTGGTCAACGCTGATGTTTGGCAAACCACTTCCAGCGAAGTGACCTCATCTGGAATAACCAGAGCCAGAAAA
>CAYSQZ010000436.1:0-2172 GCA_964433035.1 uncultured Pirellulaceae bacterium
AGGTCAGGCTGTGCCTGACGTGGCCTACCGACCAACTCTGTTTTGTCAGGCACAGCCTGACCTACTGTTGCTGAAGGAAGATACTGCAGCCTACCGATTAACTCTGTTGTGTCAGGCACAGCCTGACCTACTGTTGCGTCTACCGATAAATGTCATGCGAGACTGTGCGCCTACCGACGCACATAAGACTTTGGGTGCTGCTCAGGCGCAGCATGAGCATGCTTGCGCTTTGCGTAAACATGGCACCCGAAACGACCGCTGAAGGAAGATACTACAGTCTTTCTTTTGGCTTGGCACGCAATGGCTTGAGCCCCCAAATCTCGTCGGCGTATTGTTGGATGGTTCGGTCACTGGAAAACCACCCGCTGTTGGCGGTGTTGAGAATGCTCATTCGATCCCAGTGTTCGTGATCAACGTAAGCTTGTGCGACTTGGCGCTGAACGTCAATGTAACTGCGGAAGTCTGCGATGGTGACCCACTGGTCAGCCGGGTTTCGCAGACCCGCGGTCAACACGTTGAAAATTCCCGGCTCATTTTCGCAGAAGTAGCCGGCTTCAAGCAATTCCATTACACGACTGATTTCGGCATCGCCAGAAATGATTGAATTGGGATCGTAGTTTTTCTTTGTCTCTTTGACCCCATTCTCATCCAATCCAAACAGGAAGAAGTTTTCCTCACCGGCTTTCTCCCGAATCTCAATATTGGCACCATCAAGTGTTCCGATTGTCAAAGCACCGTTCATCATGAACTTCATATTGCCGGTGCCCGACGCTTCCTTGCCGGCGGTAGAAATCTGCTCAGACAATTCGGTTCCCGGGCAAATGATCTCCATCGCCGAGACACGGTAGTTCGGAAAGAAGACCAGCTTAAGAAAGTCGTTGGCTTTGGGTTCGTTATTGACCACTTCAGCGACATTGTTGATCAACTTGACGATCTTCTTGGCCAAATAATATCCTGGCGCGGCTTTTCCACCGATCAAGACGCAGCGCGGCACCATCCCTTCGGTTTCATCACGCAAAATTCGATCGTACAAGTGAATCACGTGTAACACGTTTAGTAACTGACGCTTGTACTCATGAATCCGTTTGACTTGTACGTCGAACATGAATTTTGTGTCAAATTTGACTCCGGTATGCTCCTCGACATAGTCCGACAGTCGGGCTTTATTGGCATGTTTTACCGCTCGCCAGCGTTGCCGGAACTCGGCGTTGTCTGCGTGCGGAGCTAGTTCGAGAATTCGTTCCAGGTTCGACTCCCACTCCGATCCAATCGTCTCGTTGAGCAGGTCACGCAGACCAGTGTTGCAGTGAGACAACCAACGACGTTGGGTGACACCGTTGGTTTTATTGTTAAATCGCTCTGGCCAGATGGCGTAGAAGTCTTCAAAAAGTCCCTTCTTTAACAGGTCAGTGTGTAGCTGAGCCACACCGTTTACGGAAAAGCTTCCCACGATGCTTAAGTATGCCATCCTAATGTGGGGGTCATGGCCTTCTTCGATAAGCGAGACGCGTTTGATCAGATCCAGATCGCCGGGGTGTTTTTCAGCAACCTCTTTCAGGAACCGCTCATTGATTTCGAAGATGATTTCCAGCAGTCGCGGAAGGAGATGGCTGAACAATTGTACCGACCAGCGTTCGAGTGCTTCGGGCAACAATGTGTGGTTGGTGTATGCCATGGATTGCGAGGTGATCATCCACGCATCGTTCCAGTTCAAGCCATGCTCATCGATGAGAAGTCGCATCAATTCGGGAACCGCAGTCGCAGGGTGCGTGTCGTTGAGCTGAAAGCAGTTCATATGACCAAAATTTGTAAAGTCTTCTCCATGCTGCCGGACCCATTTCGCGATCACGTCTTGAAGGCTGGCCGAAACGAGGAAGTACTGCTGCTTTAGCCGCAGCTCTTTGCCATTTTCGCTGGAGTCGTTGGGATAGAGCACCATCGAAATTTGCTCGGCGCTATTCTTGGCGGCAACCGATTCGATGTAACTGCCTGCGTTAAATTCTTCTAGATCAAACGCATCGGTGGCTTGGGATTTCCAAAGTCGCAACGTGTTGACGGTATCGTTTTTGAAACCCGGGATCGGCATGTCGAAAGGGACCGCGAGCAAGTCATGTGTGCCGACCCAGCGACTGGCCATCGTGCCATCGTCTTTCAAGACTCGTTCGGTATGCC
>CAYSQZ010000437.1:0-2091 GCA_964433035.1 uncultured Pirellulaceae bacterium
CCGAGCGTGTCACCTAGCGGTGACAGCTCGACCCTCCCAGAGGGAGGGTGGCTTTTTGGTGGCATCTTTTTCCAAGCAAACTGCGATGGCTCGCCCAAACCACGCTATAAAGCTTCAATCAGCTTGTCGAGTTCATTTTTGAGTTTGGGCAGGATCTCGTCATAAGGAAAAGCTCCCAAGGCTTCCGTTCCTTTCTTCAGATTGACGACTTTGGGGCCGCACCAAAGGCCCAGATCGGCGTCATCGGTCTCGCCCGGACCATTGACTCGGCATCCCATTACAGCAATCGTGATCGCGTGTTCTTTCGCGTATTGAGTCATCTCTTTGACCTTTTCGGCCAGATCAACGAACGCCTCGTTTTCCACGCGTGAACAGCTCGGGCAAGAAATGATATTTAGCGAGTCGGTGTTAAAGTCGACGACTGTTCGAACTCGGCCAGCATAAATATCGGAGATGATGCCCTTCCCTGCTTCGATCTCTTCGCCCTTTCGAGCGTTGGGAACGGTTAAGGAAACACGGACCGTGTCGCCGATGCCCTTGCCGATCAACTGTTCAAACGCCATTCTCGTCTTGATCACTCCCTCGGGCGGAATTCCGGCTTCAGTGACGCCAAGGTGAAGCGGCACCTCCGGCCTGGCTGCAGCGAACCGCTGGTTGACCTCAACCACTTTACGAGGGTCAGAGTCCTTGAGCGAGACGCAGTAGCGGGTAAAGTCGATCGAGTCGAGGAACTCACAGTGCTCCAACGCACTTTCGAGCATCGGAGTGATTGAGTCCTCGGGATCGTATTTTTCTTTCTTGGCCGGATCCATCGAGCCGCAATTCACGCCAACGCGAATCGCGCAGTCATTGTCTCTGGCAACTCCAGCAATGAAGCGGACTTTTTCATTCCACGGTTTATCGGTTTCGTGGTGATAGAGGTGCCCAGGATTGTAGCGGATCTTGTCGACGTGGGGCGCGACGATTTCACAGAGTCGATAGTTCTCCTGCAAGTCCACCGATAAATTGGCGCTTGTCTGCTTTCGAATCTCAGCCAGAGCCGCTGCATCCTTTTTACTGTCGACTGCGATTCGAACCACATCGGCGCCAGCGTCATGCATCAGCTCGACCAATGCGACCGTTGCATCGATGTCGGTCGTTTTGGTGGCGGTCATCGATTGAACAGCGATCGAATTGGAATCTCCAATCGTAATACTGCCGATTTTTACCGGTCGGGTCGGGTTACGTTTGATTTCTACCACGGAGTTTACCTTTGGTTTCTACGCGACATTGCGAAAAGAATTTGTCCGATTAAATTGTTCACTGAATCCACTCGTCAATTTTAAACGGAAACCTTGAACTTGACTGCCTCAAATGAAGCTCTCGATCCTAGACCAATTCTTAATATTGTGTTGTATCAGCCCGAGATTCCCGGTAACACCGGCGCTGTTGGGCGGACCTGTGTTGCACTTGGAGCGAAATTGTGGCTGGTGAGGCCCCTTGGGTTCCGGATCGATGAAAAGACTGTTCGTCGAGCGGGGTTGGATTATTGGGAACATTTAGACCTGGAAGTCGCAGATCACTGGGATGATCTGCTTTTGCGGCTGGAGCGGCAAGGAGAAACGCGGTTTTGGTACTTTTCTCGTTTCGCTACCAAGAGCTATACAAGCATCAAATTTAAGCGTAACGACACGTTTGTATTTGGGGCTGAAACCAGCGGGTTGCCAAAATCAATAACTGAGCCCAACCAGGATCGACTACTGCAGGTGCCAACGACAGATAAGGTGCGAAGCCTCAATCTGGCGACCACCGTCGGAGTGGCGGGGTTTGAAGCGGCGCGGCAATTGAATGGTTGCGAGATAGATTTGCCGGGGATTTAGAGAGCCGCTAAACCCGCGAAAATTGCGTTCGTTCCGTCGAAAAAGTCAATCGTTTTTGAGTCATGTGGCAAGATCAGCGGATCATTGCCTGGTCAGCAACCGAACCAGCAGCAAACAGCTTTCCTGTCCGACCGACGTGCTCTATTGGCTTCCCAAATTGGCGAAAGAAATGGAGCTCGCTTTACCCTCCCCGGTCACTGCGTTCCCGACCCTCCCAGAGGGAGGGTGACTT
>CAYSQZ010000438.1:0-2011 GCA_964433035.1 uncultured Pirellulaceae bacterium
CTTGCGTTGATGCTAAAATTGCTAACACAAAGCTGAATAAAAGTTTGTACCACACTTTTGTTTCTCCAATTTAGAGGACTAAGAATTTGAGATTGCCGGCTTCCGACCCTGACAACACCCCATGACAGTGCGCTACATGCCGACCTAAGCTTCGCAGCTTACGCAGATTTACAGGATATGCAATGCTAAATTGTTAAAATTAATACTGTTTGCGCATTCCTTAGCCAAGAAAGAGCTTAATTTGATTTTGGTCTGAACAATTCAAATTTTTGCTGTTCATTTATGGAGAAATAGTCGCCAGCGCCCCCTCCTCTCATTACCGGCCCATGCTCTCGGTGTCGTATACTCGCGAGGCTTGCAGGGGCAACTGCAGCCATCCATCATCCACTTGGCTCAATTTCACCTTGCTGGATTTACCTCGAACCCTTGCGGTAGGTTGGATGGTTGGCGCGGTAGTTATCCACGCGCTGAAACGGCTAGAAAAATCAAAGTCACTCCCCGAAGGCAACCTTCAAACAGATTGCTCAGTCTGTGTAGCTTGACCACCGCCAGGCGTGATCTGTCAAAATCGGCGTCGTCGAATTGGTGACACAGCGTGACACGTTGGATCACAAATCAAGACATTTGGCAGTGTAACGCAGTTTACCGAGGTAAGAATTCACCGCTTTAAACCGACTTATGTTTTAGTTCGAATTGCGCGGCACGACGAATGCGACTATTCGAATCAGAAACTGAGGTATTGATGCCCCAGTAATTTCGTTGCGAGCGAACTTAATTGGTAATTGGTCAACTGTCTCGCGGCTTCCGAACCTTGGAGATTTTTTATGTTTAGAAAAACAATACGTACAGCAACACTCGCCGTCGCAGCTGCAGCCGCGATGTGCATGATGGCTCAAGAGTCCAGCGCCCAATGCGGTGGCTACGGTGGCGGCGGATTCAATCGCGGCTTTGGAGGTTTTGGTGGAAGCGGTGTTAGCGTCAGCGTTGGTCGCGGCGGCTTTGGCGGTTTCAACAACGGCTTCAATAGCTTCAACAGCTTCAATCGTCCTTCCTATGGCGGCGTATACCGAGGCGGCTTTAGTTCGCCTTCAAGGTACTATGGTCGCGGAGGCTTCAATAGCTTTGGTCGCTCTGGATTCCGTTACTAAACCTTTGGGTCCAGAAGGCAACTTTTAAAAAACAAAACCCTCGGTCGTTTCGGCCGAGGGTTTTCTGTTTGGCCGCTTGTCTGTGCCCAACGACGAATGAAAAAGTCACAACCTAAGACGGGTCTGTTTTGGCCACGAATTACACGAATCGACACGAATCGACATGGCGTAAGGGAATTTGACGGGCACATTGGTAATCGTCCCATTTTTTCCGTTCGGACAAATCACCAACTTAGCAAGCGCCCAAATGGGTTTTCATTTCAACTCAAACCTCTAATAGCCCGCGCCCGATGCCGAGATCTGTTCGATCGGATGCCAAGTCGTTTTGATCTCGCTGAAATCTTTGATCAGATACGGATTCTGCGTTTCATCATCGGTCCAATCGTGCGAATAGTGTTTTACCCGTTTGACATTTTCGACGGCAAATTCACGTACTTCGGCCAACATCTTCTGATCAACGCCATCCAAAGCGATCGCGTTAATATCCAAGTGCCGACCAAAATGCTCTGCTAACTCCGACTTGTTTCCGGTCAGGATATTGACGACACCCCCAGGAACGTCCGACGTTGCCAGGACTTCACTGAGCGTGATCGCAGAAAGCGGCTTTGACTCCGAAGCCAACACGATACAACTGTTCCCACCGGCGATGATCGGAGCAATCATAGACACCAGTCCGAGCAGCGGGCTTGCTTCATTGGCAACCACAAACACAACGCCAGTGGGCTCAAGAACCGAAAAATTAAAATGCGATGAGGCAACCGGATTAACCGCACTGAAAATCTGCTGGTACTTATCCGCCCAGCCGGCGTAGTAGATCATCCGATCAATCGACTGAGTGACTTCCTTTTTTGCTGCGGCAGCCG
>CAYSQZ010000439.1:0-1976 GCA_964433035.1 uncultured Pirellulaceae bacterium
CCGAAAACGTCGGAAGTCGGATTCTTGACGTTTTCGAACTTCATGCCACCGTTGTTTTTCCACGTGCGAACTTGCCCGGTATCGTGAGCGACGATCAAGTCTTCGTCGCCGTCCTGATCAGCGTCGAAGAACACCGCTTGGAACGTGTTGTGCTTGTACATCAACCCCGCTTCTTCGGTTTTGTCGGTGAAGGTGTTGTCGCCATTGTTAATCAGTAACGCGCTTTGACCACCGTAACCTTCTTTATTGAAGATGTTGTAGCCTTCGATAAACTCCTTTTTGATGTAGCCGCAAACGTACATGTCAAAGTTGCCGTCCCGATTCAGGTCAGCGACCGCAATCGACAACGGGCAGGTATCGTCTTGCAAAGGCACTTCAAGGTTCTTGCCCGTCAGTTTTCCGCCATCGTTGGTGTAGAGCCAAATGCTGTTTTTTCGAGTCACGATCAAATCGTTATCGCCATCGTGATCCACGTCCAGCGACGTTGCACTCATCGAGGCTTCGGACAGATCGGATTTGTTGAATCCAGTTTCCTCTGTGATGTCAACAAATTTGCCATCAACGAAACGGTAGATAACATCGGATTGATCCTGCCCGCCACAAAGAAAAAGCTCCTCCGCACCATCGTCGAGGTTAAACGCACAACCGCCGGTGGCCTGAATCTGCGTTGCTTTGACATAGTTATGGGCGAAGGGGATTTTGACTTCCGAGTATTTGGGAATACTCAAGCCTTCGGTTGAAACGCTGTATGGGATTTTCGCGTCGTTTTTGAAACGCATGATGACAAACAGCGCCAACAGCAATACAAGACAGATCATTAAGATCGGAATCCACTTCAAATAGGAAAAGATGGATTTCTTTTTTCTGATAGGCGCCGAGTAGTCGGTTGGCTCGTTTTTGTCATTCATTTATAATTTCCTGTATCTTTTTGTTTTCTGGGTGCTTCTAGGACCCAGCAACGGGTTGTCGAGTATTTCCAAAAGTTAGTGACAGCAGGAAGAACAAAGCAAAACCAACGTTCAATGCAATCGGTGCAACGTATCTTCCAACTTCCGGTGCTACTAGTAGTATAATAAAGTTCATCACCAAAAGTACGATCGGGCTCGTCGCTGCCATCCATTTGGGATAACGCGTTAATCCTGTCAGGACTTGTTTGATATAAATGATCGAAATCACCAAGGTGGTGACGCGAATGATGTTTAAAAGTGATTCGCATCGAAGATTGTAAAGGTCGATCAGGTTCGTTTCTTTGATCAGTTCCGCATGGTGCACCAGGGATCCAATACTGGATCTGGAACTCATCCACATCGCCCCGTAAAGAAATCCAAACGAGCCAATCAGAAACAAGGCCCTGGACATCTTATGGCCGGCTGGCTTGATCATCGCCGCGATATGCCAAACACCAACAAAATAAAGCGGTACGCCGAAAACGGCGAAAAAGTGACCTGTGTTCAGGCGGGCTTCGGGGGTATTGATCATGAAATCAAAACCAGTTTCGCCCAGGCCAAGCCGACACTCGTCAAAGTGCAGCAAAAATTCCCCAGTGCCGCATAAGATCGCACCAAGCAGCCCAAGCAATCCAGACAATTTTAATTGATTCAAGGCTAAGCTTTCAGTATTGGTTGGCGGGGAACAGCAGCGTTTGCGATGCCCTAACGGGGAGTCTGACTGTTCTCATTAGACTAAAAACCTGGGGACTGATAACACTAAATCCGAAATGTTTTTTTGCAGCCTTGCCACGTAGCTACCAAACATATCCAAAATTCCAATTTTGGCAAAGACATGTTTTGCGATTAAGCAAACACGCATAGAGTAGCGAGTCGACGAGTCGCAAATTCAAACAGGTAACACTAATGAAATTCCCCAAGTTCTTCTGGAAGATAGTTGGCACTCTTCTTGTGTTGTCGTTTTTGCTGCCCATTCCCTTTGGAACGATCCGACTGGCGTTGGGCTTGTCGATTCTTGTTTGCGCAAGT
>CAYSQZ010000440.1:0-1975 GCA_964433035.1 uncultured Pirellulaceae bacterium
TACATATCCGTTGGTAATTCTTACAATCGCAAGCCAGCTAAAACCGGCGAAATCCATTTCTGCGAGTCAAACAATAGACAAAGCAATTCCCGTGCCGAACACTATTGGGACAAAACCTGTTTTTACGAGTGGGTTTTCGATTTACTGAGTTCCCGATCAAACCACCAAGGTCAACTTTCTTTTACATGCTCACTCCATCTGCGCCCGACGCTTTCTGTTGGACAGGGGAAATTGAGTGGGGATAAAAATTAGGACTGAGCCATGAGATTGTTAGCAGGCCGAAGTTTTGTATTCTTTCCTATTGCCGAAATTTATCTGTCTCGGACAGCCGCTCAGCCAATCAAGGCCAATTGCTAAATGCCTCGAAACGTCGAAATCAAAGCCCGCATCGATGCGGATTCATTTGAACAACTGAAGCAACACATCGCAGAACTTTCGACCAGCGGGCCGTTTGAGTTGTGTCAGACCGACACGTTCTTTTATTGCCAAAACGGTAGGCTAAAACTCCGGCAATTCGGAGATTCGACTGCGGAGCTTATCTTTTACAAGCGGCCTGACCAGTCCGGGCCCAAGACTTCCCAGTACATCATTTCCAAGTGTGATCCTGATTCAATGTTGGCCGCGCTAACTGGAGCCAATGGGATTGTTGGTGTGGTCAAGAAACGACGCGAATTGTTTTTACTTGATCAGACTCGGATTCATCTGGATAAGGTCGAGAATCTGGGAACGTTTTTGGAACTTGAAGTCGTTTTGGAAGGAGACCAGACAGTGGAATTTGGAGAAAATATTGCAAACCAAATTCTTTCAAATCTCAACGTGCCTAGGTCGTGCTTGATTTCCAACGCTTATATCGACCTGCTTCAACAACGAATGAAAAGCTCATAAACAAAATGAAAAGTAAGGTGATTTGAACTAAAATATTGCTGTTGGTTTTGCAACCAAAATAAAGAATCCCGGTGGAGAATCTGGAAAGATTTGACGGTTGTGCGGCGTGCTTGCGAACGCGTTGTTAGCTCGTTACCTTGTTGGGCAAAGGCAAGATCGCAATCACAAAATACCGGCCCAATAGCAAAAGGAATTCAGATGTCGTTCGATGAAGACAAACAGCGAAAAGGGCTATTTATTGCGATCGATGCGAACATCGGAGCCGGCAAAACCAACGCCTGTCATGCCATCGCTTCTGCTGCGATGGCTGCTGGATACCCGACCCGGGTAATGGAAGAACCAACCCACCACCCAAAGTTCAGTCACTTTTTGCAGCGTTACTACGATGACCTGCAATCGGGCCATAATACTGGCGGTGGTTTTGCGATGCAGATGTTTATGCTTTGCCAACGCTATGAGCAACATCGACTGGCGGTCGAGTTGGCTTGGGGGGACCAAGGGATCATCGTTGTTCAGGACCGTCCGATCTATGGCGACACCGTGTTCGCGACCACGGCCATGGAGCGTGGGTTCATGACACCCGAAGAGTACCAGCTGTATGTCGATGTCTATCGAAACATGAGCCGCGACGTAATGCCGCCTGATATTTTCGTTTACCTGGACGTATCGCCCGAAGAGTGTTTTGATCGGATGCACTCGCGTGGCCGAGACGAAGAAGAAGGCGTTCCATTGGATTACCTGAAGGAACTTTACGACAACTATCAAAAGTTGCTTGGAGAGATGCGACGCCGTGGTGTTCGCGTATTGAAAGTCGATTGGAGCGGATTTGGTCCGCCGGTTGAAATCTGGAAGAAGATCAAGAGCCTGGTTCATCAGGACGACAGATGGTACGAGCAATTGGCTTTTTCATTGGCCAAAGAACCCCGTGTACCGATTACGCCGGGCAGTAATCCAAGCAAAGACTTTTAAGCTGTGCGTTGAAAGCTAACGCTCAAGCCAACTACCCAAGCGAAGCTTTTAAGCCACCCTCTGGGTCCTTCGTCGTTTTTAGTGGGTAAGTGTTGTTTCGCGATCCGATCGCTCGAAACTT
>CAYSQZ010000441.1:0-1972 GCA_964433035.1 uncultured Pirellulaceae bacterium
CTATTCTGGGAGTCTCTCTCCTGGTGATACTGTGGTGACGATTGGATATCCTCACCCGCACAATTTGTCTTTGGTTGAGTTCATGCCCGCTATTTTCTCCCACCCACTGCTTAATTCAGCCGATGGACTGACGCTGTTGCAAACATTCACGTCTTCTCCGGGCGACCCATCAACGGTATCGCCGTTGGCCAATGTCGGGATTGAGTTTGGGCGCGGCTAGCGCCCTTCGGCTAGTTAAGGGCCAGAACCTAGCCGAATCGAACATTGTCGAGTGCGAAACTCGCACCGGTGGCAAATCCACCACCTGGATTGGGTTCGGTAAACCGTGGTTGGATGACCAATCCGGTGATATCTTCGGTTACCTCAAGCCCAACAAAAACGGAATTGACATCGAAGCCATTTGGCTGAGGCGCGGACACCAGGACTTCGTCGATCAAGCCGGAGTTACCAAACACTTGAACCGTTGCATTGGTGTTGCTCACGACCGTATCGCCGCTAGAAAAAAGTTGGAACGCCGCGCTGTTGTCGACTGCGAACAAATCAAACCCAACGCTGCGGACGCCGGGCTCGAAATCGATGCTCAAGTCACCAGCACTGGGGGTCCCGAGCACTGCGGATGGAAATTGTGAGATGCCAGAATTTGTGTTGTTAATTCGAACCTCACGATTGGGATCAGGCTGAAACGCCACACCGTCGACGATGTCGCCAGGCTGAACTTGTAGATTGTTCGTCTCGCTAGTCAGTGGCAGGGTGAAATTTTGATTGAAGCTTGGGGGGAGATCCGATTCCAATACCAACCCTTCAAAGTCCTCGAACACCAAACCAGGATTCTCGCGATCGAAAACTTCTTCGTTCAGTTGAAGCCGAACGGGTCCACTGTCGACTTGATCGGCGTCGCCAACGACCTCGACAAATCCGTTCCCGGCCAGGTATCCGCCGGCACCAAGTCCAGAAGTAATTCCCACACCGTCTACAAAGATGCCAGAAGAAAGCACGTTGCCGTCAGAAGTTCTGGCGATTTCTGTGTTGCCAGTCGCACCGTCAATCACTCGAAATTCAAAAATCTGCACGTTTCGGTCGATCCCTGCCGCCGGGTCAAAAAGATCGTTGGAAAATTGGATTCTGATATCGTCAATTGAAAGATTGGGATCAGCGGTATCGAAAGTAAATGTATGAGTGGTTCCCGCTGAAACAAAACCGAAATACTGCACCACTTGATCGTTGATCACAAGCTCGAGTATCTCTTGGCCTGTGGAGCCCACGGCATCGATTTGTACCCGGTCTCCAGTCACCACGGGGTCGGCGTATGTAAAGATCGAGTTGATATTAAGTAGTTCGGTCTGAAAAAATCCTGGACCGGTCGCGCCATTTTGATAGATCCCGGTACTGAATGTGGAAGCGGCTTCGGTTTGGGCTTCAACACCTTCGACCACAATCCTGTCCACCAACAGGTTGCGATCAAATCCCGTCTGAGGGTCGAAGAAATCGTTTCCAAAAGCCACGCTCACGCGGCCAGGGGTAAGCGGTTCATCAGTTTGGTAAGTCAGTTGGACGAAATCTCGTTGGTCAACGTTACCACCGACATTTAGAAAAGTTGTGACGTACTGATCGTCGATGAACAGATCGAGATTCTCCTGGCCGGTTGCTCCAGCGGCGAAAATTTCAACCGTCGAAAGCATCATTCGGTCTTCCAGTTGCTCCAACTGTAGTCGGTAACTTTGACCTTTTCTGCTGCCGCTATTGAAAGTGCTCATAGGTTTGTTCCGGGTAGATGGGGGCGATATATCGGGGATATCGGGTGAATGAGTATTCTAAATTTAGAGTTGAGGCTCATCTTAAACGAAGTTGGCTGAGTGGCAACTTGATGGCCTCTGCCGCCAGCTTGGGTGTAAGTGTGAGAAAGCGATCAATATTCGTGAGTTTCAGTCAAAAATGGTAGTTTTCCCCTATGCATAGTGATAAAACGATTGTT
>CAYSQZ010000442.1:0-1958 GCA_964433035.1 uncultured Pirellulaceae bacterium
GCTAGCAACCAAGGACGGTTCATTGGGCACCACGTTTTGCATCGCAAACCAGAAAGGCGGGGTCGGTAAAACGACGACCTCGATCAATCTGGCTGCGGCGTTGGCGCTCTCGGGCAAGCGCACTTTGCTCGTTGACATGGACCCACAATGTAACGCAACCTCTGGAATCGGATGCCAGCCCGTGGAACGACACCCGCTGGTTGTCGACCAAGCGATCCGGCACTCGGTTTTGACTACATCACTCCCAGGGCTCAGCCTTCTGCCAGGCTCAAACTCATTCCGCGACGTCGACATGCTAGCAACTGCAGGGTCGACCGAGAGCCAGGTTCTCGTGGAACACCTTGCTAGCGGTTCTTCGCAATACGATTACGTACTGATCGACTGCCCGCCTTCGCTTGGTCATCTGACAAAAACGGCTTTGGCGGCATCCAACGAGATCTTCATGCCAATCCAATGTGAGTATTTTGCAATGGAAGGCTTGGCCCAAATGATTGACGTAATAAAAGGCGTGATGTTGGAACGTCCTGGCCAGCTCACTTTCGGTGGCATCGTGCTCACGATGTACGACCCATCACTGGAGCTGACTAGCGAGGTCGACAACGAGGTAAGAGATTTTTTTGGTGAGATTGTTTTTGATACGGTAGTTCCTCGTGACGTCAATGTCACCGAAGCACCAAGTCACGGCATGAGCGTCATCGAGTACGCGCCGCGATCGCGGGGGACCCGAGCTTATATAGAACTCTGTATGGAGGTGCTGGAACGTGACTAGAAAAAAACGCTTGGGGCGGGGGCTGGAGTCGTTGCTCAATTCCACGATTGAACACAGCAATGAATCAGTTGCCGTGGTTGATCAATTCGCTGCGCCACCCAAGCCGGTGTCTCCGAATTCAAATCAACCCACTGACACCGTCCATTTGAGTGTCTACGAGATTGAAAACAATCCATTCCAACCGCGTCGCGTTTTTAGCGAGTCGGAAATTGGATCGCTTAGCGAAAGCCTTAAAGAGCACGATCTAATGCAACCCATCGTAGTGCGGGTTGTTGACGGTCGTTACCAACTCATCAGTGGAGAGCGCCGATTACGTGCTGCAATTAAAGCCAACTGGCAAACGATCCCTGCCAGAATCCGCCAAGCCGACGACCGCCTGGTTTCAGAATTGGCAATCGTTGAAAATCTGCAGCGAAAGGATCTTAATCCTATCGAGAAGGCGCTTTCGTTTCGGCGTTATATCGACCAACATCGCTGCACTCAGGAAGAGCTTGCTGGGCGACTAAAGATCGACCGCTCTACGATCGCTAACCTGATGCGCTTACTCGAATTGCCCGACTCGATCCAGGAAGCACTTCAAACCGGCCAGATTTCAGCCGGCCACGCCCGGGCGCTGCTGCCGCTGGGAGACGAGCGGCTTCAAATTGAATTCTGCGAACAAATCATATCTGAAGGCATGAGCGTCAGAGCGATTGAACGAGCCGTTGGCGATCGGATTCGTCGGGAAGATGGCGGTGCCCGTACAATTAGATCCAGAAAACGGCGAACATTGGACAGCCAAATTGCGTCTCTCCAAAGTGAACTTAAACAGGCCATGGGAACCAGGATTCAGATTAAACAAGGGACCCGGCAGAAAGGACAAATTGTGATTCACTACTCGAATCACGCCGAGTTCGAACGCCTCCGGGAGATGCTCTTGGGATATGAAACCAGCAGAAAATCCGAAGTCGCTTGATTAAGCGGTAGTTGCAGAGCAAGTTAGCTTGTTTTCTTCTATTACCTTGGAAAATCAGGTCTTTTTCGGCACAATCCCGATTGCAAGAAGCTGGGGAGATCTGTAAAGTACTGTCGAAGTGAAAGTCGAAACGGACGTGACTGTATTGATCGGTCGGTTTGATGAGGCTTTAAAAGTTGCGGGGTGTAGCGCAGTCTGGCTAGCGCACCTGGTTTGGGACCAGGGGGTCGAAGG
>CAYSQZ010000443.1:0-1950 GCA_964433035.1 uncultured Pirellulaceae bacterium
GCGATGATTTGCTTGTCGGCGATTCCCGGCTTGATTAACTTTATTGCGACCCGTCGTCGAACGGGTTCATTTTGTTCAGCCTTCCAGACGGTGCCCATCCCGCCTTCGCCTATTTTTTCCAATAAATGGTACGGGCCGATCCACTGAGAATCGCCCTCAGAGCTTTGATGAAAGGTTGTATCCTGATTCGAAGTGCCTTCGGATCGTGGCGAGTTCGAGTCGAAGTTGGTGGTCTTATCGTCCATTTAAAACTCAAATGCAAAAGCGGACAAGAGAATTTCAGTCTAACAAAAAATCCTCCCATTATCTTCTCGGACAAAGCCGCAGCCTTGGATTTCCCAAAATTCGCTGAGGAAAATTTTGGATGTCGTAAGTTTAAAACGGATTGTAGACATGGTATCCAAGGCCTCGAAGGTTACGAGTCCCTGATCCACCGGTAGTGCCTAACACTCTGGCCTATCGCGGCATCGGAGTAGGCAGCAAACCCACCTCGCTTTCATCCACGACCCAGCCCCGACACAGCGGCGCCCGACATAGACACGGAATCGCGAACGAAGCCGGCCAGCGATAATCAACCGTGAACTCTTCCTGAGCAAAAATCGTCCGAATTGCGATCAAGAACAAGCCTTCTCGCGCGGGCTGACCGTCAATGGCTGGAGTTTCAAGCCAGTCGAAATCACAATTCGGCTGACAGCTATGGTTCAAGTATCGGAATGGCTCGTAAGGTTCGAGCTGATATCCGTCGTTAGCTTCGAACGTGTAGTTGGTTCCCGTGTAAGGGTTCTTGAAAATCTGTCCCGTGATCTCGCCGATGACCGACTTTCTGGGATAGGGGCGTGTAGCGTAAACTCCCTTGCCGACTTCTGAATCGAGGACCTTGACCATTTCGAGGCGATCGCCGTCGGGGTTAATATTGAAAAGCATGAACTTTGATTCTCAGCAGCGATTTTAATCTTGGACAGTGACGCATTTCTGGACAGTGGCGCATTGTAACTCAACTTGACAAACAACTTTAGTGGCCGCGTCACGGCGGATCATAGCCACCTTTTCGAAACGGATGGCAGCGACAGATGCGGCAGCCGCCCTTCCAACTGCCTTTGATCGCGCCGTACTTCTTGATCGCTTCAATGCAATAGGCGCTGCAAGTCGGTTGGTAACGACAGTTGCTGCCGAGCATTGGACTGAGGCAGACTTGGTACATTCGGATCACAAAGATGAGCAAAGAACCTGGAAGCCGAACCAGCCATTTGACAGTTTTTAAAATCGCGTTCATCGGCTACTCGATTTTTTAAGCTTACGATCAACTCGCTGAGCAAGCTGGCTGATAGACCTTTCAATCCCTACCAACTCGCAAAGAGCACCTTTACGCGGTCGCACCACCAGATCCAAACCGATGGGCAGTTCCAAACGCTGCACTCGAAAAGCCTGGCGGATCAAACGCTTCCAACGGTTCCGCACCACCGCATTGCCGACTTTACGGCTCACTGAGAGCCCAAGCCGAGTGACATTGAGTTTGTTTCGATTGGCGCGAATCACCAGGAAATCATCCGCCGCAAAGACATCACTTTTGTAGACGCTGTCGAAGTCCTTTTGAGAAAGCAGGCGAACTGATTTGGGAAAACGCTGATTCGTTTCATCCATCAGAATGCCTTTCAAGACGTGGGACTGTATTAACTCGGGACAGTTTCGCAATTTTCAAATTACTGAAAGGATGCTACTCTCGCGGAGAGGCTGACATTTTATTGGTAACCCGAAGCGTAAGCGAGGAAGCAGCGGCAACTGACTCCGCGCTCGCTGACGCGCTGACGCGTCGGGTTACCATTTTGCTCCAGCGATCGATAAAATCACAGCTTCGTCAGGGTAGCATTTGACAGATCACTAGTGGTCCGTCAAAGCTGAAATGAATAGCAAAACGGGTGCCATGCTTCACGCTTGCGTGAGCATGCTTAC
>CAYSQZ010000444.1:0-1859 GCA_964433035.1 uncultured Pirellulaceae bacterium
TGTTCCGCTTCTTAAGCCGCTCTATTCTTTTCAATTTCGATGTCATTACTCGGTTTCGCATTGACACGGTCGTTTCCGGGATCTCCGGATTGGTGATAACTCGCCAGCTGGCTTGTTCGGCGGTAGATCAACCAAAACGGAATCAGGTAGATCGTATCTGCAAAAAATAGCACCGGTAGCATTGTCATCGGTAGCTCGCCCTTGATGACATACGCGACGGCAAGAAGTGGACCCAGAAGCTTACTCAAAAAACCAAGCAAAAGAACATTTCGATTTTCAACTGGGGCTCGTTCGACCATCAGATAGCCGATGCCGAAAATGCCAACAAGTAAACCAACCAGTTGGATTGGCAACGAGAATTCTGGTTTGGAAATTCCGAGAAGCTTGAAACCCTCGTGGTAGAACAGGATCATCGACGCCCCTGCCAGGATGTTGTAACCACCTGCGAATTTCAGCAGTAAGTGCATCCAGGATTTGAGTGGTTTTTGATTGTTCATTGGATAAAAATTTTTCGAGAACTAAACGGATGTCTGATTCGTCGAAGCCACAATTCTGATTTGGAAAGAATATTGAGCCCAATGTTTGGCTTGGCGATGACCAATGGACCGGTTCGAGAAACTCACTGTTGGGTCCACAAAACGTTCAATATCAGCAATCTGTCGAGCTTTCAAGCCGAATGTTTTATCTCCGGGCTGGCTTTATGGCATTGCTTACCCAAGGGTTTAGCCATGCCGGCAATTTTCATTGAGCTTAACACCTGATCAATTCAAGCGATGGAGATTATATTTGTGAGGATTGAAGAGAACGGCTCTGACGAATTTTCGATCGTTCGAGCCTGGCAACCAGATTCTATGGGTACGAAAATGTCGTTGCAGAAATTGTTTTTGCAAGCAATCGTTTGGGTTTTTATTCTTGGCTGTTTGATGACTGCAGTTAATGCGCAAGATGTGAATTCCGATTCTCCACCTCCTGAGACAAGGATGACACCGGAGCTGCTTTGGAAGCTGGGCCGGTTGGGAGATGCTACGATCTCTCCCGATGGGAAACGCGTCGCGTACACCGTGCGACGTTTCAACTTGGCCGACAACGAGGGCTTGAGCGATCTTTACTTGGCCAATGCCGGTGGCGGTGAGGCTTCTTTGGTGACCGAAGGTTGGAAGTCCTTGTCCTCGCTGGATTGGAAGCAGGCCGGAGATGGAACTGGAGAGCGAATCTTTTTCGAAGGGACTCCGAAATCGGAAGCCGATGACGTAGCGAAAGCGACAAATCAGGCTTGGTCTATCGAGCCTGAATCGCTCAGTATGGTCCAATTGACGTCTCATCCAGACGGTATTGCAAACCTTAAGGTTTCCCCTAATGGCAAGCGGCTTGCGTTTACGGTTCGGATCAAAATGCTTCCAGAGCCTAACGAGATTTATCCGGACTTGCCCAAGGCCGACGCCAGGATTATCGACCAGTTGATGTACCGTCACTGGAACAAATGGCACGACTACAAATTCAGTCATATTCATGTTGCCGACCTCGCCGACGGTGGCCCAGCTGGTGATCCGATCGATCTGATGAAGGATATCAAAGCCGACTGTCCCATGCCTCCCTTTGGAGGTGCCAATCAATTTTGTTGGTCTCCGGATGGCAAAAATATTGCGTTCACCATGAAAGACGTTCAGGACTGGGCGCAGTCGACCAACAGCGACATCTATGTTGTTGCAGCCGATGGTTTGTTGGCCCCAAAAAACGTCTCAGAGGGTACGCCAGGCTACGACACAAATCCGACTTATTCGCCTGATGGAAAATGGCTCGCTTACAACTCGATGGAGCGAGCCGGTTTCGAGGCGGATCGAAATCGAATCATGATTTAC
>CAYSQZ010000445.1:0-1824 GCA_964433035.1 uncultured Pirellulaceae bacterium
TCGAATTGAACCTACCCTACACGGTAGTGATTTACGTCCGAATGTCGGACAAGAAGCAAAACGAAAGATCTCCAGATCAGCAGATTGCAGAGATCAAACGCACCATCAAGCGGTTGAAACTGCCATGGAAGATCAAAGTTATCTATCGCGACGATGCTGTCAAAGGCGCGCTGATTCGCAAGCGGCCACAATTCTGGCGGATGCTGAACGACATCTACTCTGGGGCAATCAAGCCCAACCTCGTTCTGGTCGATACGACCGAACGATTTGCCCGCGCCAAAGAAATGAACTCCATTCGCGAAAAACTCTGGGAAGAACATGGAGTGCTATTGCTTACCGCGAACAACAACTTTGCTTCGCCACTTACTCCCGAGGGCAAGGTATACGCGGCTGTTGAAGCGATGCGCGCCACCGAAGAAAACCGCATTAAGGCTCATCAAGTGCTACGCGCAAAGCGTGACACGATCGCGTTGGGACGCTGGCCAGGAGGCCCAGCGCCGCGAGGATACACACTTCGCAAGATCATCGAGCAAGACGAAAAGGGGAACGATCAATTCGTCGGCTCCCATCTCGTACTTGATTCAAAAGAGATCAACATTGACATCATTAAGGAGGCGTTTCGCGTCTGCCGAAAAACTGGAAAGCGTGGTTCCCGTCTCGCCAAGCACCTCAAAGCATTGCCTCAGTTTCGCGAAGAGTTCAGCGATCTTTCCGGCGATACAGTTAACAATTGGCTAAAAAACACTATCTATAAAGGTGTTCTCACTTGGGGAATTCACTGCACCGGCATTGTCAACGATGTCCGCCGGCTCGAACTCAACGATGAAGAAGACGTCATAGTCAAAGAAGATTTTTGCGAAGCCATTGTCGATGAGGACACGTGGAACCACGTTAATCTTGGTCGTGAGCGTCGGGCAAAATCATCCAGCGGCGATGGATCGGACAAGCTTCTGAAGCCGCTGGCGCCGGGTTTCAAGATCAAGTACATGCTTACAGGGCTTGCCCGGTGCGATTGTTGCGGTGGCAGCATGAACCCGGTCGCAAACAGGAGCAAAGCTGGGGTCAGCTACGTTTACTATCGCTGCACCCGGGCCTACGACAACAACTGCGTCAACCACGCTTATATCCACGAGCCGTGGTTACGTGGACAGGTCATCGGCTACATCAATTCGCAGTTGCTTGGTGACTCGAACGGTAACGACGCAGCTCTTGAGTCGTCGGCCAACGAGACAACCGGTGAAATTTGCTCACTCGTTGAAGACTATTTGGAGCAACAGAGTTCAACCGAAAACGATTCCCGTCCGGCGATCAAGGCAATGATGGCTGAGATCGACGAACAGATCCGTGGCTGGACTCAGACGCTTGGTAATCCGAACTTGCCTCACGAAGTCCGTCGCTCGATCGAAGCTGAGTTTGACAAAGCCATTGAAACACGCTCTGAGCTTGACGAATCGTTATCTGAGCTGGACTACTTGTTTCAAGCCCAATCTTTTCGCTTGGATAGTAGCGCCGTTCTCAAAAAGATGGGTCGACTGTCCGAAATCCTCGCAGGTTCCAACCCTTCGTTGGTAAATATCGAACTGAGTTTGCACATCGACAAGATCTTGTGCAAGGCCGACGGAACGGTAACTGTTCGGTTTTGTAAGCTGGGTCTTGCAGGGATGGAGGTTGTTAACGCGATCGGATTGGTCGGCGTAAACAACAAGCCTGTCGAATCCGACGACGAGGATTCCAAAGCCTGCACCCCGCGGCGCCGGGCTCGTCTTTCAGCTTCGTCCGATCTCTACAGCGATTGGGATTTGGAATCGCTTGCACATTGGGCGA
>CAYSQZ010000446.1:0-1809 GCA_964433035.1 uncultured Pirellulaceae bacterium
CGGTCCAGTCACACGGGCGGCGTTCAGGTGCTTTTGGGCGACGCCTCAGTTCAATTCGTCGCTGACAGTATTTCGCTGACGACACTTGCCCAACTTGCCAACAAGAGCGATGGACAGGTCTCCGAAGGGTTCTAGTAGTGATCCTCGTATACAAAAATGCCTAGCTCATTCTAGCCAGGCTCTCACTGAAAAGGGTACTTGTCGAAATGAATTTAGCACTTAAGGCAGTTGTTGGCATGATGGTGGGGGCCTGCCTGCTGCCGCTTATTGGATGTGGGTCATCCGGCGATTCCAGACTCCCAAATCGAAACGAGATTTCAGGAACTGTGACTCTGGACGGCCAAAAGATCGACAATGGGTCAATCACTTTCTTCTCAGAGAAAGATGCTGCCCGAGGGATCCAAGCATCCGCATCTATTAAGGATGGGAAATACGAAATCCTGGTGACACCGGGACCGAAGAAAGTGAAAATCAGTCAAACCGTAGAGACTAAGCCCAACTTCTTCGAAAACATGGTTCCAGCGAAGTTCAACACTAAAACAACGCTTGAGGCCGATGTGAACGCAGAAAATAGACAGTTCGATTTTGAATTGTTGTCTAAGTGAGCTAAACGCAAAGAGTTTTTAGCCACAGGAAGCGAAGGAATTTCAATAGCTGCAATTCTTATTTATTGTAGTCAAGATATTTCGAACTTTATTACGGTAAGTTTTTGAGCCAGCGCTCGTCTCGACGCCGTATCGTTCATGCATCTTTACGGGCTCGTGGTGCAACGAGTCAGCCAAATCATTGGTCAAAGACACATTCGCCGCAAGCTGGGCATCAACCGCCACTCGGAGTAGTCAACCGCGACTGACGATCGGCTATCGACGTTCCGCGAACAATTGCATTCGCGCTGGTTTTTTGGACTCTCTGATCTCAACTTGGAAATTCTTGAACTCCAAGTAACGCAACAAGTCCTCACGCGAGATCATCCAAGCGGAATCTCCCATGCCGTGTTTCGCTTTTCTCGTAACATGAGGCACATTGAATCGCTCGTGAAGCGTAATCGGAGCGATGCCTTCGATGGCGAATTCTCGCGTTCGACCTGTCATGCGAAAAACCAGATTGTCTGGGTCGTAGAACGTGTTGCAGACTCCAAACGAATTCGTTTTGGCAATGATCTGCTCCAACAACACCATTGGCTTGGCCGAGTGATACAAAACACCAGCCGCGAGAATAAAATCGTAGGTCTTGTCAGTTTCTAGCAGGTAGTCCACGAAGTTACCCAAGCGAAACTGAACGGAATTCAGCTGGTAGTGATTCTTGACGATCAAGCATTTGAGATAGTTTCTAGGATTGCCTTCGATCGCAAGAAGCTCGGATACGCCCATGCGATCCAGATCATAAGAATGAAAGCCCTCGAAAGGTCCCAACTCCAGCACCTTCTTGTTTTTGAAGCCGCCACAGCGTTTGTCCAAAAATCTCAGAAAACCCCTGTTGAGCCGGTTCGCATCCAACTCAAGCGGTTCTTTGTCGTCTGACAAAACGAAGTGATCCCACGCCTCGTCAAAGATGCCAAATGGAAGCAGCGGATCCGGAAAGACGTTGTAAAGAGTGTCGATGTTCTTCGGCCCCATAGTGTGAAATAGATTTTGCATTTTGCACCACGTGGTGTGAAGGGAACTCGATTGTTCCAATTCTTCGGCACATGAAGGTTGTGCCTGCCATTCTGCAAATTCATGTTGTGACTATTTTTCGATGCGAGGAGATACAATCCAAAAAATCGTCAAACCTTATGTTCCACAAGCGGGTAAAATTTACCTAACTGTT
>CAYSQZ010000447.1:0-1674 GCA_964433035.1 uncultured Pirellulaceae bacterium
CACTGGATCAATCTTCGAGTAGACGTGAAAAACGGCATTCTAAATTCCTCTGGGCGGAAGGGGAAACTGGGCGATCGGCAGAGGATAACCCATTTGCAATTAAGTTGCAAATGAAGGCTAGATTCACAGAGGTGAAGCAAGTGCGAGTGCAAATCACCACCTGTGCAGGATGTTTTGAAACCGAAGCTTGTCACTCCGAAAAGTCGTGCCTTTGTGGTGATTTCTGTGACGACGACCACGACCGCCAACAAGTCGTCGCCTAATGGCGAATGGTTCTGGGAAGAAAAAGGGCGCAGCGGCTCTTTAGAAAAGTGGGTGTCGTGCCAAACGATTTGCGATCAAATGTCTCAGTCCAAGTCCACAGTTTTGATCGATAAGGCAGATGAATTACCGTCGTCAGAATTAAACTTGGTATCGCACTACCAATTTTCGATGGCGAGCAAATCAATGACGTTTTCGTCATGTTGTTTTGAGCTTTCTTCTTCGCTTGAAGCTCTCGATTTGACAGCGTGTTAATGATAGCTCGTCCCTAACGTCGCGCACGATATCAAAAAACCTAAACCCTTGTTAGCTAAGCTTGTTTGTGGGAGCTTTTTTTAACGCGCAGACCCGTGGCGGTAAGTCAAAATCTGGTAACTCCAAAACTTGTTGGTTTCCAGGGGCAATCGATGTTGGAGGACTCAGCACGCTTTGCTAACCTTCCCCAGCCAATGTGGTACCTAACCCATTGAAGCAGTAATATCGACCCAGCAGGAGTAAACCTCTTATGAGAATCTCAAAGTTTTTCACAGTAGCCGTCATCGCGTTGTTAGGATTCTGCAACTCTTCTGATGCCCAAACAACAACCCTCGATTTTTCTAATGCACCCGGTCAGATTGGCACCTTGCTCGACATTGGTGCTTTTGTTGGTACGCCTGTTACCGCAGCTGTGCCAGGCATTCCCGGTCTTACCCTTACAGCAACAGGAAGCTCGGTAAATAGTGACGCACTTTTAAATGCCTCAAGTATTGGACTTGGCGTCAACACTCCGGGCGCCGATGACCCAGATGGCGTGGATACCGGTTTCTTTGTTGGCGAATCTATTTCGTTTACGTTCAATCAGGATGTCTCCATTTCCGATGTGGCTTTTGCCGACGTTGATCCAGTATTGGGCGAAGCCGTTTCATTCGGTGGTGTCAATCTCAGCGGCGTCGATTTAGGTGCGAGTACCGATTTCGCCTTTCCTAGTCCTCTGAATGTGACAGCGGGTTCTCCAATTGTCTTCAATGAGTTAAGTGGCGACGGTGCTACGATCCAGGGACTTACCCTTACGGTAGAATCCGTTCCTGAACCTGGCTCGATTGCAGTGCTTGGAATGGGTGGCGTGTTATTGCTATCCCGCCGCCGGCGCAGCAAGTAAGTAGCAACGCGATCATAAAATGCTTAGAAGCTCCCGCAAGTTCGCTTGTCGGGAGCTTTTTGTTTGCTCGTTGCAGCCAAAGGCAGAAGTGGTTCGTCGACTCACGCGCTAACCAGATGTGAGTACTCGAAAACCAATAACCAGCGGTCGGGTGGTCCTCACCAGAACCCTATCTCCGACCAAGCACTCTCATTTTCTCACATCAACTCGCAATTGCAAGTGACGAATCCGCTTTTGCTTTCCGTCTCGAACGTGCCCTACCTAATACCGATTCA
>CAYSQZ010000448.1:0-1668 GCA_964433035.1 uncultured Pirellulaceae bacterium
TCCAGGGAATCGAACCCCGCCCAACTGTTTCGAAGACAGTCATGCGTCCACCACACTCGAAAGGCATATTCTCAATGCGAACTTGGGATTGAGAACGCGTCGCGATTCTCGCGCCGCCATTCCAAACTCCATTCCGCGTCAATTTTTTAAAGAGGGAAGGGTGGGACTCGAACCCACGCAAGGGTGCTTAACAGGCACCTGCTCTGCCACTGAGCTACCAACCCGTTCCAATGTCAAATGCGTAATACTCCAAACTGCTTTCCTTTATTCCACATTGAATCAGTCAGGTACCCCGGAGTCGAACCGGGAACCTCAGGCTTCCAAAGCCCACGTGCTTCCATCTGCACCTGTACCTGTTTTCAATCTGACGTTGTAAGTTCGGGGCGACGGATTCGAACCGTCAAGATTTGCTTCAAAGGCAAACCGCCTGCGCCTGTGGAACCCCAAATGACGTCGTCAGTCTTCGTCAATCCGACTGGCCCAATAGCACCGGAAGTTGGAATCGAACCAACGGTAATCTGAGTAACAATCAGACCGAGACACCAACGTCTCCCCTCCGGTAAATTTCAGTTGTGCGAGTGAGATTCGAACTCACAATCACCGGTTTCTGAGACCGGCCGCTCAAGCCGTTGGCGTACCGCACAATCATCAAGCGCCCCTGACGGGATTCGAACCCGCAGCTACTTGGTCGACAACCAAGCTCTCTTCCCAGAGAGATCCAAGAGCAACATCTAAAAAAGCAACATGTAAAAGCAACATTTTCAAAGAGTGCCCTGCGAGAATCGAACTCGCCTGACCAGATTGGAAATCTGGCGCCTCTGCCAATCGGCCAAGGGCACTTGGGAATTTAAAGCGTCCAGTGGGAGTCGAACCCACACTTCCGCCATGGCAAGGCAGTAGGCTACCGCTACATCATGGACGCAATTACTGACCAAATTGTCAAAGATCCTGATTCGCAGCGTTTGCCAGTTTGCTTCAATGCAAACCACCTCACGTGTTGAACCGATTAAGAGCACCGGGTGGGAGTCGAACCCACGTCGTCGCATTACGAAAGCGAAATCTTGGCCACTAGAAGACCAGTGCTGAGTTTTGTTTTGAACAAAGTAGGACTGGAGGGACTCGAACCCTCACCGAACTGGGTAAGAGCCAGCCATGCTGCCATAACACCTCAGTCCCAGAATGTTGTGTCGATTGTTTGCTCCTTTGGCGTTTCTATTTAACTTTTTGTTTTGAGTTGTTTAGTTGGCGCCGAAGGAATCGAACCTTCCACCTGTTGCTTATAAGACAACTGCTCCACCACTGAGCTACACGCCAGTGAAGTGCCACTAAGTACCACAGTAGGGTCGGGGGGATTCGAACCCCCATCGTGCTGATTAAAAGTCAGCTGTGTTAACCATTGACACCACGACCCTGGATATTTCAGATCGTGACGTGCGTTTAAATAGCGTTTGCATGGAAATGTTCCTCTTTGCGTACGTGTTGTTGTTATGGTTCAGTGGTAGCCCCGAGGATCGAACTCGGCACAACTCAGTTATCAGCCGCGTCTGGGCGACCAGCCCTCGACTACCGTGGTTTTTCTCTTCTGTTTCTCAACGATCCGCCTTTGGCAAATTGCGCACCTCTTTCGCAGTGGTTCGGGAGGCGTTCGAATCCTCACCTACTGGGCTT
>CAYSQZ010000449.1:0-1658 GCA_964433035.1 uncultured Pirellulaceae bacterium
TCGCTGGTTTTGCCGACATCCAATACATCCAAGCCACCCTCCCTCTGGGGCCCTTCGTCGTTTTTAGTGGGTAAGTGTTGTTTCGCGATCCGATCGCTCGGAACTTTGTCGCTGGTTTTGCCGACATCCAATACATCCAAGCCACCCTCCCTCTGGGAGGGTCGGGAACGCAGTGACCGGGGAGGGTAAAGCGGTCTCATTTTTAACCTTAAAAAACATAAACGAAAACCATTTCTGGAGCCCTAAAGCCTTAGCCTATCGAAGGAAAACTTACCCTCCCCGAGCGTGTCACCTAGCGGTGACAGCTCGACCCTCCCAGAGGGAGGGTGGCTTTATTTGTTCTCAATCACCCACTAAATTCCGCGAAGAGCCCCCAAGGTTTGGGAGGGCGTTTGGCAACGGTATCTAAGATAAGGAGCAAATGAGGCTGCCATCGCCCGCGTAATCGTTCTTTTGTCCTGAACCATATCAATCGGTGATCAAAAATAGGATCGTGATCAAATCAACGACTTAATCAATCAAGCCTTGACTCGATGCTTCTCGATCAATTCTCGAAACTGATTGAAAAGATACTATCGTGCTGGCCAGCAGACGCTTCGGGATGAAAGCAGGATGCTCGTTGTGCTCAAGACCGGCGATTTTGATATCCCCAGCAATTTGGGCGGGGGTAGGAGCTTTGAAGCCTACCTTGCAACAGGCTGAGCATAAATTCTGTTCTTGTTGGCCCTATATGAGTCGACAACTTTCTTACTTTTGGGTCAGTTTGAAACGGCCTAAACCCTGCCAGTCTTTTGAGTTTTAAAATTTAGCGGGTCGTCGCAACATTAGAGATGGTTATCAAAAAAACGCTAAGTGAATTCCAGCTCTCATAGGGAAGCCTTCCCTATGCTTTCCCCAATCGTGATAAATGTTTTTTATCGTGTCTAGTTTTGATTGTATGTGCATTGAATTGTGATTAAACCAGTAAACAACTAAAGAAATTTTGCGTTCTGGTTTTAAGAAAAGAAACAAGAGGCGAGCGTAAGTTTTCATTTTTACGGCCTGTTTTCATTGTCCTTTGGTGGACTTTGCTTGGCCGACTAGATAATTTTTTTTTGATTGGGAGATCATGAGACAACACAACCAAAACCGAAAGCGGCGGCACCTGCGTCGGTTCCAGGGATTTACAACTTCGATGTTTCTTCTCGGAGCGACCACTCCGGCCCTAATGGCTCAGACCATGACGGTTATGAGTGGCGAAGTGTCAAATGTTGGAAACACCACCGTTGAGATGCTGACCGTTGAAGCGGGAGGAACGCTCAATGTAATTCCTTCGGCCAACTTCAACCTTACCGGTAGCATGGCTACGACAATAGACAACTCAGGGGTCATCAACACCAACACGGCATCTGATTTTCAGTTCGCTCGTGGCGTTTCAAACTCTGGAGCCATTAATGTTGATTCAGGAATGTCCGCTTCCCCCACCGACATTGAGGTGGCAGCCGATACCACGCTCACCGGCGGAGGAACGATTACTCTGTCGGGCGCCAATGCCGGAATCACAGGTGCTATCTCCGGGGTGGATTTGGACATTGATGGTCAAACAATCCAAGGGCAAGGGGCGCTTGGGCGTAATACGATTGATATCATCAATAGTTCAGGTGGCGTCATCGATGCAA
>CAYSQZ010000450.1:0-1616 GCA_964433035.1 uncultured Pirellulaceae bacterium
AGTCACTTGGAAGCCGCCGGTGGCGTTTCCGGTTTGATCAAAACCGTACTGGCGATTCACAACGGTGTGATTCCGCCACAGGCCCATTTCGACGAACCGAGCCCACTGATCCCATGGAAGCAAATGCCGGTGAAGATGGTAACCGAAGCGACGTCTTGGCCGGAATCCGACCAGCGACGCGCCGGGATCACGGCGATTGGTTTGGTTGGCACCAACGCGCACATCGTGCTTAGCTCTGCTCCGGATGTTCCCGAAGAAAGTAATTCCGGGGCCGAGAACGGCAAAGCCAAACAGGATGCGAATTGCGCTTCGGAGCGTCAAGCCGACCTGCTGGTTTTGAGTGCTCGAAACGAGGCGGCTTTATCTCAGCTGACTTCCGACTATAGCAGGTTTATAAAGCAGAACCCGTCGATCAGCCTTGGGGATATTTGCCATACCCTGGCCAGCGGTCGCCGCCATTATGAATATCGAATTGCCTTGATTGCAAAGTCACACGACGACGCCATTCAAAAATTGAAAACTTTTGTCGAAGCTCCACAGACTTCACCGAGCGCTGGCACACTGTCTACCCGCTCCAACGGGTCGGCAATCGAATCCACCAACGGAAATGGTTCTGCCCATGAGCGCGTTATTGATTTTGGCTCCGATGGTATCTCACGAGGGATCTTCAGTACCGTTCCGAAAATCGCCTGGTTCTTTCCTGAGAATCAGCCGTCAAGTTTTGATTCCGCCCGTGAGCTGTTCGCCACCGAACCGGTCTTTCGAGAAATGATCTCTGAGTTCGATCATCGTTTGACTACACATTTTTCTCAAACCGGCGGGCAAGCTTTCCAGCTGAAAAATTGGCTTCAGTCCGGTGACCCAGATTCGGCAGCGGCGATTCCAGCCGATGTTCAGCAGTATGTCTTGCAGGCCGGGCTGGCCAAAATTTGGCTGGATTGGGGCATTGAAGCCGATGCAGTGCTCGGATTCGGGGTCGGGCAATACGTTGCCGCTTGTGTGGCCGGTTGTCTTTGCTTCAACGATGCTTTGGCGCTTGTTATCGAGCAAGCCAGGCAACCGCTCGGCGCAGACCAATCCACCAAGGACGAGCAATTGAAGCAGTTCGAGAGCTTCGCCGACAAGTTCAATTACTATCCACCTAACCTTCCGCTGGTCTGCAGTCTCAGCGGAGATGTCGTCCCGGTGCACCGGTCGCTTGGCGGTAGCTACTGGCGAGACCATTGCATTGCCGAGCCTGCGGTGTCTCAATCCGTTTCGGCGTTGAGTGAGATAAATTGCGGTTACGTTCTGGAAATCGGAGCAGCTAGTCAATCTGACGTTTCAATCAACGAGATTGCAGCGAAACCTTTACAAAGCTTGATGCCAACTCAACACGCGTCAACTTCGCTGCTAAATACGCTGGGACGACTCTATGCGGCAGGCGTTAGTCCAGCTTTTTCAAATTTGAATAAGCATAGAAAGTGCAATCGCATCAGCTTGCCGACTTATCCGTTTCAAAAAAAGCGTTATTGGATCACTGAAATTGATCAACATGTTAAGAACCAGGAGGTTGGAACAGTTAAGGCGAATATGAAAATGAAACCCAATCGAGTCAAAAAAATGAAGAACACGAC
>CAYSQZ010000451.1:0-1585 GCA_964433035.1 uncultured Pirellulaceae bacterium
CGACCGACGTGCTCTATTGGCTTCCCAAATTGGCGAAAGAAATGGAGCTCGCTTTGCCCTCCCCGGTCACTGCGTTCCCGACCCTCCCAGAGGGGGCTCTTCGCGGAATTTAGTGGGTGATTGAGCACAAATAAAGCCACCCTCCCTCTGGGAGGGTCGAGCTGTCACCGCTAGGTGACACGCTCGGGGAGGGTAAGTTTTCCTTCGATAGGCTAAGGCTTTAGGTCTCCAGAAATGGTTTTCGTTTATGTTTTTCAAGGTTAAAAATGAGACCGCTTTACCCTCCCCGGTCACTGCGTTCCCGACCCTCCCAGAGGGAGGGTGACTTTGTTGTTTTTAATTGCACACTGAATTAATTCCACCAAGAGTATTGGGAGGACGGCAGGACGGCTTAACCCGGCCAAAAAAAAGAGCCGATGATAAATTATCATCGGCTCTTTGAGTTGCGGGGACAGGATTTGAACCTGCGACCTCGAGGTTATGAGCCTCGCGAGCTACCGGGCTGCTCCACCCCGCACCGATATAGTAGCCAAACTGCTATCGTTGTCGAGGGCAAATGGGGCTTTTTTCAAAACGCTTTGAATATTCTCAGATCGGGCGTCCAGCAAAACCGGTACGAATTTTTGGGAGCCAGACTGTGAATCTGCAATTGCAGTTGCTGCTTGGAATGGACTGAATCTGCATTGACCCATCTTCGTGATCCGAACTAGAGTTCGTCATCACAAATTCGCAAGAGGTCCAGCAATGTTTCGACGTAAAAAACGTTACCAACCAGATTCACTTAGAAGCGATCTTCACAAGGCGAAAAAGTCCGGTGTCAGGACGGCAATTCTGGTGACGCTGCTGGTCTCAGGCGTTGTTCCAGCCCTCCATATGATCTTTCCCTCCAGCGAACAGCCGATTCCCTTCTCCCAGCATCTGCAGCAAATAGGCTCGGTCGTTCTGCACACCTATCCTCTTACGCTGGCGATTGCGTTGATCACCCTGTCGCGCCGGCAAAAATGGCTGACTTGGGGCAAGTGGTTTTTTGCTGCGATGGTCGTTGTGATCTTTGGAGCGATGGGTAACAAAGTTGGCGAAGTCATGGGGCATGGCGCAATTCAGCCAGCCGATATTTTTGATCACCACAATAATCCACTGTTTGGAATTCCCGCCAATGGGATCAATTACTTGGCCGGTTTTTACCAGCAGTACGGGTTCCGAACCTTTGTGGCTTCATTGTTGGTTGGAACGTATGCTGGCTCGACGGCCGGGCGTTTTCTTAAACACGTTCCCAAAGACCGCTCAGGGGCCGTAGGCCTGGCGCGAGAGTTGGTTCAATCGAGTCGTCAAGAAAGAGAGAGGGCAGCTTAAGTAAGCGGAGGGCGTAAGCTCAAGTTATGAGTCTTCGCGAGAGTTGTTCGCTCGCTTGCGCTTCGTGCTTGTATTGAGTTTGTTCCGATGGCATCTAGTCCTTCAAACCTGAAATGAATAGCCAAAAGGGTGCCATGCTTCACGCTTGCGTGAGCATGCTTACGCGAGCGTAAACATGGCACCCCTTCAATTCATTCATGGCACCGGTCAATTCATGGCACCGGTCAATTCA
>CAYSQZ010000452.1:0-1573 GCA_964433035.1 uncultured Pirellulaceae bacterium
ACGGGATCTTCAGCCAGGCCAAATCCAGGTAGTAAAAACATGCGACCGATGCGGTACCGATAACGATAAACAACAAAGTCTCAAATCTTGTCCACCAGAGAATTTCAAGGATGGTAAATCGTTTTTTAATGTGCATGGAACTGCGTGGCTTGTTTCAAATAGCCGTTGTGGTTGGGTTTGAATGTTGGCAGTACCGCTGTAACAAATCGTCCGGTGTGAAACTCCACGAAGGCCGTTGCGTTGGGGCGGTGCTTTAACATTGTCCCTACTTCAGCTCTTTCAGCAACGTGTTGGCCGCGTGCTTTTCAAGAACTTAAAAAGACAGAACGTTTATCAAGAAGCAGAGAGGCGAGATTTGACAGAATAAGCATGATTCACAGGAGATGTTTGTTAAATCTTGTCCGTCACCAAGAAGCGATGAATCCATCCATGTCCTTTGGTGCTGCACCAGATCATTCTTGCAACGCTTCAAGACGATTTGTGACGCTGTTTCCAAGCAAGACCTGCGAAGCCAAACAACCGATTACAAGTGCTGATGATGGTTCAAGCACACTGAACTTCTTCGGCTCCAGTTGAATGAAGAAGCATCTATCGGACGAGTCGGAACTCGTATCGGATTGCACAATGGAGAGCGTTCGCTGAACCCATCAGAGGTTCTTGACGCAGGATTATTTAGCGATTTTTTGAGCACAGTTTGTGAACTGGTTTCTTCCTTGCTGCTCATTGAGGCAAATGTCTCTGCAGCTACACTCTACTGCTCGGGGAGCGCGAAGTGCCAGAAAGAGAACACTTGCCGTGGACGCAATCAGGAGTCCTGCGATAACAAAAGAAAGAAACATCAGAATTGGCCCATATGTTTTGTGCGATGGGGAAACAAATGTGGGGAAGGCCTAGGGTAACCTCCGAAGGTTTTTATAGCAAGCAAGCTTTTTTCCAATACGGCCTGTTGACTTCAGCCACTGAATGCTTTTTGGCATCCTTCCCCAGCAAGCGGTTCCTATCACTCGCGATGTCGAGAGTCGGCGCCATTCAAGTAATCGGCAAAGATGCTGCCGCAGAAAAACTTTTTCAGACAAAAATTGACGAGATTACCGTCCGGAATAACGTTTGCCAGCGCAAATGATTCGCACGAAAACGCAGTATGTCAAATCGTTCAATATAGCTCGCAGCGGGGACCGTGGCTCGGCACTGGTAAAAAAAAGCCGTTCAAACAAAAAGGAGCGGGTTCCGCGCGCCGTGGGGATTTTCTCTCGCGACTACGAGTTCTGATCAAACGTCAGGGTTTGTCGAAAGAAGTCTTCCCGGAACTCTACGACGAGTGACTAGACGCGGAATTTGTCCAACTTCGCCGGCCAGCGTTGCGACGAAGGACCTGTCAGTTTCGGCTAACAACAGGCGCGAATTCCCGCATGCGACTCCAACTAATAGCGAAACGTAAGGAGCGGATTCAAACAAACCGCCAAACCAAACCTATCTTCGCTTCTTCTTGCTGGGGATCTGCAGGTCCCAAACTCGTACCATATGGTCATCTCCACCAGTGGCGAGCCATCTGCCATCAGGGCTGAACGCTAGG
>CAYSQZ010000453.1:0-1545 GCA_964433035.1 uncultured Pirellulaceae bacterium
AACAACTCAAAAACAACTCAAAAACAACTCAACATACGATGCTGTTACTACGAACCTGGAAACTTGGAATGCGAAGCCTTCTGCTTCACCCCATGCGCTCCTCGTTAACGGTTCTGGGCATCTTGATCGGAGTCACCAGTGTGATCTGGTTGTTGGCGATCAGCGAAGGGATCAGCAAAGAGTTCCAACGACAGATAGAAGACTTGGGTGCTGAGAACATCATCATTCGCAGCGTCAAACCACCAGACGAAGACACCGTCAGCTTTCGTCAGATCAATCAATTCGGCGTTACGCGCGCCGAATACAAGATGATCAGCGAGACGATCCCCACTGTCGATCGTGTGCTGCCCATTAGAGAACTGACCCAGCGGTTCGCCAACATGGGGAATTCGAAAGTCAAAACGATCAACGGTCGGCTTGTCGGCTGTACGCCCGAATATGCCGATGTGACGCGGTTGGTGGTCAGTCGAGGTCACTTTCTCACCTCTCAAGAGGTCGAACAGAACGCCACGGTATGTGTCATCGCAGCGACGCTGGCCCAAAAGCTCTTTCCCAGCGAAGATCCGATTGAAAAAGAAATCTATCTCCCAGAGAACAAAGCTTACTATGAGATTGTCGGCGTGCTGGAGCCCCGAAATGCAACTGCGGCCATCGGTGGTTCGTTGGCATCACAGGATTTTTCACTCGACATCTATATTCCGATCACGACGATGCGAGTCAGGCTGGGCGACGAAGTAACCAAGCGCAGCGGCGGCTCGTTTTCGAGAAAGCTATTTGAGCTTTCTCAGATTACCGTTCAGGTCAAAAATGTCGATGATGTGCCTCGGACTGCGAAACTGGTCGAAGCGACGTTGCGAGGTAAAGATCCAGACCGGCAGGATTTTGCGGTCGTTGTGCCTTACGAACTTTTGGAGCAAGCCAAAACGACGCGGACGATGTTCATGATGTTCATGTGCTTGATTGCCGCCATTTCATTGGTTGTCGGTGGGATTGGAATCATGAACATTATGTTGGCAACCGTGACCGAGCGGACCAGAGAAATCGGAATTCGGCGAGCCTTGGGTGCTAAACGCGCAGATATTACCCAGCAGTTCCTCGTCGAGACAATTACGTTGTCGGTGGTTGGCGGTTTGACCGGGATTCTACTTGGATTGCTTGGTCCAATGACGTTCGTGTTTGCCAGGGATACGATCGTGCAGGAATTCGCACCTGATCTCTACGCTGTTATTCCTGAGGTCGGCAGGGTGATGAGCCCGGAGATCGTACCGGCTTCGATTCCCGTCGCATTCTTTATCTCGGTCGCCGTGGGCGTGCTGTTTGGCTTGTACCCGGCGATGCGGGCGGCTCAAATGGATCCGATAGAAGCACTGCGCCACGAGTAGCACTTCTTTTGGGCCAGCGCCCAAACGCCTAACGTTTTTTCTAAGAGCCTATCCCATAACATCACAACCCGACGCGTGAGCGAGGGACAATTCTCGTAAATTCCCTCGCTCACGCGTCGGGTTATGATTGTAACGCGAGGATTTGGGGTAGGCTCTAAGTCAA
>CAYSQZ010000454.1:0-1505 GCA_964433035.1 uncultured Pirellulaceae bacterium
CAGTTGGGTCCAGACTCAAACACTTGGTTTAAGCACTAACTTGTCCTAAAAAACCCGGCAATCACTTCGGAAACGGGAAGCATCGACCCTTTCTTGCCGATCCAGCTACGTCCAAATTTTCGCACCAGCTTTAGGAATAAGACCCAAAGTGCCGGTCAAATAAAATCGCAGACCGACGTTACAATGAAATACTCTTCGAAAATTAGATTCTCATACCTCGATACAGGCCCGCACCAATGAACCTCTCACGACTCTATCTCTTATTGCTGCTCCTCGCACTAATTGTTATCTGCCCGATTCGGCAAGCCGATGCTCAGACTGATCGAACAAACGTGGTAGCGTTCTGGGGTTTTTCGGAAGATTTTGATTTTGCATTTGATCCCCCGCCAATTGACCCGGACGCCCCGCAAGGGCCAAACTTTCAGGATTTTCAGGCCGATGTTGACAACACGGTTGGCACGGCAAACTTACAGGCGTTTATCGGTGCCCCTGACGAACTGGATAGCAATGGCGGCGGCGGATTTGTGCCTTACACATCACCCGTCAGCGGTGAAACGTTTGGTGCAACACGAACCATCAGATGGACCGACATCCGGGGCCCGGGAGACGATTTCAGTATCGGTGGCGTTAGTTCTTTTTTGGTCGACAGGAATGATGATCTGGGGGCGCTAGCCGACGATTTCGGAAACGATGCCTTGATCTACCTGACAATTGATGGAACCGGTTTTCAGGATTTCCAATTACGATTTGATGCCGAAGGCACACCGGGGCTGGATCCTTTGGACCCTACGGCTTCTGACCTCCCGACAACCTTTGACATTTTCTATCGCACCTCTGGCCCCGGTGGAACGTGGTTCCGAGATGCAAACCAAAACAATATTGATTTGTCCTTTTCAGATCTTGATCCGCTCAACCCTGATCCAGAGAACCAAGTCGCCGACAGCGGTTTTATTTCACTCAATTCGGCATTGAATAACGCATCACAGATCGAAATCATTATCAGTGATTTTGCCAACGAGGGTAACAACGAGTTGGAACTCGACAACATCGAGATTGTTGCCAACATGGTGGCAGACACCGGTGGACTGCTAGGAGATGTCAACATGGACGGTTTCGCCAACTTTTTTGACATCGCCCCGTTCATCGCACGTCTGTCCAATCCAGAGTTTCTGTTTGAAGCGGACATCAATGGCGATGGCATGGTTAACTTCTTCGATATCCAACCATTTATTGACATCTTGAGCGACGGATAACTTGCGCAAAAATTCTCTTGGAATCGGCTTTTGTATTCCAGGTTTGTTTTGGTATTCCAGTTTTGATTGGCGCTTCGGTAACGCTTCACTGCATCGTCCGTCACGCAAAAACAGCTAGCTAGCCCGTCAGCTAATGCTTCCGACCTTCCTGAGTCAAAGAATGGCTGACCGCTGGTTTTTCGCTTATCCGCTTATCCGCTTATCTCAGAGCATTCTTCTTGCTAAAGCCAACGCTATCGATTGCCCAGAGTG